>JBGSYN010000262.1:0-6879 GCA_041750975.1 Geminicoccaceae bacterium
TCGAAGCGGGAGCCTTGCAGGTTGGTGGCGAGCCTGACGCCCATTTTGCCGCCGGCCCCCAAGAGCGCGATTTTGGTCATGATTTTAGTCCTCCTTGATGAATGGATTCTGGATCAGTCGATGCGACGCCGGCCGGCGCGGATCTGCGCGAAATAGTCGGGCTCGCCCATTTGCCCGCCCTTGAGCGCGATCTCCAGTGTGCCGTAAGCGGGATCGTCGCTATGGGCGCGGTTGAGCGAGGCCGCCGGCGTGATCGAGGCGATGGCGGTCAGGGCGTAGATATTGAGCGCGCTCAATCCATGGCTCGAGGTATCGCCGCCGGCAATCACCGCCCGCCTGATGCCGGTTTCGCGCAATAGTCTGTCGAGCAGACGGCCGAGGCCGTCGCCGATCCTGGCATTGACCTCGGCTGGATCGACGCCCCGATCGCTCAGGGCGGCTTCGAGCCTCGCGATCGACGGATCCTCGGGGCCCTTCGCCGTGTGGAGGAGCGGGTCGCGGCCCTGGCTCAAGGCGGTTCGAGCCTGCTGCATCCCTCGTTCCAGTTCGGCCTGCCATTGGCGTTCGTCGAGTGCGCCAAAGGGATCGAGGGGAATGGGTGAAAAATTCTGTGAGGCGGCACGATCGATCTGCCGCGCCGTGACCGGCGAGCAGGAGCCCGAGACGATGACGATGCGCTCGGCCGGGGGTCTTTCGAAAGCCCAATCGGACGCCCGCAGCAGACCTCGTTCCTGCCAATGGGCGACCAGCGCATATTCGACCCCCTGGCTGCCGATGGCGAGACAGCGCTTCCCCCGGTTTTCCCAAACCAGACGGCCGGCCTCGGCGAGCGTTTCATGATCGATGACATCGAGTGCGATGATTTCCGCACCGTCGTTCCGTGCCGCCGCCAGCGCCTCGTCGCCACGTCCGGCCTTGAGCGCCACGAAATCCACGAGGCCGATCGGGATCGCGGTTTGCCGGGCGAGATGCAGGCGGACATCGGCCTCGGTCATCGGCGTCACGGGATGCCGGCGCATGGTCGGATGGCGGTCGAGCCGATAGCCCTCGCCCTCGGCGACGGCGAAAAGATTGCCCATGGCCTGATAGCGCTGGATGGCGGGCGCTGCGATCAGCAGCGGATGCCAGACGCCGCCGAGGATGGGTGCCGCGATCTCGACCGCTTTGCCGATCGATCCGACATGGGGGGCACTGTCGAACGTTGAGCAGACTTTGTAGTGGCTCAGCGGTGCCTTCAGTGCGGCCAGGCTCTCGAAGATCGGCGGCAGATGGTCGGCCATCCAGGCAGGGCTTCTGGAGCGTGCCGCCCCCGCGATGCCGATCCCGCGATACCCCTCGAATGCCCGAAGCTGCGCCGGTGTCGGCGGCGCCAGAAACAACACCGTCGGCAGGCCGGCAAAGGTCATCACCTCCATCACCGCCGCCGAGCCGGTGAAATCATCACCGTAAAACGACAAGAGCAGGCCATCCGGCAATGGCGCGGTCACCGGTAGGTCTCCAGGGCAGCTTTCAGCTCCGGATTGTCCCGCGCGTGGTTTTCGAGCGAGATGCCGAGCATGGCGGCCTCCCAAGCCTGCCGCAGACTGGCGACACCGCCCGCGACACCGCCCGGATGCGCCATCACACCGCCGCCGCAGCAATAGATGAGGTCGGTCGAGCCCAGGGCTGCATGGGTATCGTGCACCTGCTTCGCCGACTGGCCCGATGAAAATACCGGCATGACGGTGCAGGGTTTGCTCTCGAACATCGGCGTCAGACAGGAGCGGGCGGAGGCGATCACACTTTCGTCGGGCTCGCAGAATTTGTTTCTGAGGCCGTTGACATGCATGTGATCCGCACCGGCAAGGCGCCAGAACTTGGCCCAGGCGACATAGGTGAAGCCCAAGAGCGGGTGCCTGGAGAGGGCGCCCCAGCCATTGCGGTGGGCGTGTATCGGCAATTGACTATGGCGGCGCAACGCCAGGAGTCCCGTGAGGCCGACGGAATTGAGGCTGGCCATGACGCAGGTGCCGCCTTGGGCCAGGACCAGATCGTGCCGGGCGCGCATCTCGTCGATTTCGCCGGTGAGATTGAAGGCGACCATCGTCTTCGTGCCGGTACGGTCGGCATGGCGATTGACCACATCCATCACCGCCTCGACCCGTTCCGCAAAGGGACAATGCGGGCCGTCGCCTTGCAGCTCGTCATCCTTGATGAAGTCGATTTCGGCGGCACAGAGCTCGTCGACCAGATCGGCTGTTGCCTTGGCGTCGAGACCGACGCTCGGCTTGATGATGGTGCCGATCAGCGGCCGGTCGGCGACGCCGGTCAGGCGCCTCGTCCCCTCGATCCCGAAACCCGGGCCGGGATTGGCGTGAGCGAAGGCTTCGGGCAGGTCGAAATCCAGGAGCTTCAGTCCGGAAAAGGCATGGAGTTCGAACAGATTGCCGGCAATGGTCGCCATCAGATTCGGCAAGGAGGGGCCGAGATTGGCGAGCGGCCAGGAGAGTTCCACACGGGCCCGTCGATAGACCCCGTCGCCCGAGGTCCGGCGCGCACCGGGCAGCGAAGGCTCGGGCGATGGCTCGAGCGGTTCGATGCGCTCCACCACGGCACCGGCGCGCGCCTTGAGTTCCGGCGTCTCGCCCGGTACGGCAACGAACGTGCCGCTCGACTGCTCACCCGCCATCTCGGCGGCTGCACGCTCGAGGTCGGCTGCCGTTTCGATCAGGTAGCTGGCGCGGATCCGTTCGGTCACATTTCTCCGTCCCTTATGGGCGAGATCCTTTATTGTTCTACTGAGTATACCACTGGCCATTCCCTGTCGAGCCGCTGCAACCTCGGCAGCCTCGCTTTTCATAGAATTTGCTTGACCGCTGGCGACAACTCACGATGGTGCCGATCTTCAAAGTTGTATAGATAAGGGTGCCAGAAACCTCCTGGCTACGAATTCGCCTGTTGGGGGTATAGGATTGCGGCAAATGCTGATGGCATCCAAGGTGTTGTCCATGGAAAATTCGATTACCTCAAGGCGGACCTTGCTTTCGATGATGCTTGCGCTCGCGGGAGTTCAGGCAGTCTCTCGGCGTGTATTGGCGAATGGCGAAGACTACCACGTCCACAATTTCGGCGTCTTCCCGTATCTGCCGGCGCTCAAGCTCGAGCACCTATTCGCGCCGATGGTATCGGAGTTCTGCACGATCCTAGGCTGCCCGATCCAGTTGCGAACGAAGTCGACATTCGAGGAATTTCGCGCGGAACTGGCGAATCAAGCCTATGACATCGCGTTATTGCATCCGTTTTTTCTGGTCGAGGCACAGCAGCACTACGGCTATGTAAAACTGGCCAGGGTCGACGACGATCTGTCCGGTGTGATTCTCGGATGCCCGGATAAGGGCCTCAAGGGCATCGGGAGCTTGCGGGGCAAGGTTTTGGCACTCCCGCCGCGCCTCGCCGGTGTCAGCTATCTCACCGTCCTGGCACTGGCCGAGAATGGACTTGAGCCTGGCGTCGATATCGAGCTTCGGCACTATCGAACCAAAGTGTCCTGTCTCCATGCCATCGCCACGGGCGAGGCCGATGGCTGTGTGATCCCGTCTTTCATGGTCGATCAGCTCGATGCAGTTAAACGAATGGGCTTGGTGACGATCGCGGAAACGGCGCCCATTCCGGGGCTTGCATTTGCGGCATTGGAATCGCTTGAGGCCGGGAAGCGGGAAAGTTTGAAGCGACAAATGTTGGCGTGGGACACGACCGCCAGAGGCCGGGCGGTTCTCGAGCGGGTGCATTGGTCGCGGATTGTCGAGGCCACGGATCAAGACTACGCCTTGATCGGCGTGCACAATGCCCTGCTGACCAAATACGCGATGCGCTGACGCGTCCCCAAATTCCTCATGGGACTGCGCTTTCGAATAGCCATAACGATTCTCGTTCTCGAGGCGTGCCTGGTTGCGGCGGTCCTGTTCGTGACCCTTCGCTACGTCCAGCAAACCACCAGGGCCCAATTCGAAATCGGTGACAAGGTCACGATCAATCTGCTCGACGATCTGGCCCGCATCGCCCTCTTGACCGATGATTTCGCCGAGCTTCAGGCCTTTGTCGAAGAGACGCGAAACACGACCCGCCTGCAATCGGTAGCACTCGCCGATCTTTCCGGGCAGGTCGTCGCTGCGAGCGATACAGGTCGCATCGGCGACGATATTGTCCCCAATGAGGTAGTGCCCGGCATTCGAAGTCATCTCGTGCCGCTCGGCGCTTACGGTCTGCAGCTTGGCACCTTGGCCGTTGAGTTCAACGACGGCGACCTGCAGCGGGCGCTCAATACGGCATATCGGCGAGGGTTCCTGATCGCTGTCGCGGGCATGGTCGTGATCGCATTCGTCAGTATCGGCACCGGCCATTTCCTGACGCGCCGGCTCAGCCGGCTGGCCCGCGTCGCCGATCGCGTTGCCGGCGGCGACATGAACCTCCGCGTCAACATCAAAGGCCGGGACGAGACGGCGCGCGTCGGCATCGCCATGAACGGCATGCTCGATCGTCTCTCGGCCCAAATCCACGACGTCACGCAGTCCCGCGACCGCCTCTATGTGCCGACCGAGGCGATCCATGACGGGTTCGCGATCTGGAACGCGGAAGATCGCCTCGTCCTCTTCAACAGCCGCTTCGTCAGTTTCTACAAGGGCGTTCCCGTCGACCCGAAGCCGGGGCTCAAATTCGAGGATTTCGTTCGGGCTACCGTCAGTCATACGGTGAACCTCAATAACCTCTCGGGCGAGGAATGGATCGAGCGTCGCATCGCCTATCATCGAGAGGGCGACAGCAGTTTCGAGGTGCGGCTGCGCGACGGGCGCTGGCTGCATGTCGACGAAAGGCGAATGGCCGATGGCGGCGTCGTCGCGATCTATAACGAAGTGACCGAAGCCAAGAATCGCGAGCAGGCTCTGCTGGACAGCCAGGATCGATTGCGCCTGATCATGGATAGCGTCGGCGAAGGGATCGCCACGCTCGACGAGACCGGCAAAATCGAGGCCATCAACAAGGCCATGGAGAAGCTTTTCGAAAGGTCGACCGATGATCTGGTCGGCCGACCTTTCCATACCCTCTTTATGAGCCGGGGCGATAGCGGCCAGACCGAATTGTCGAAGATCACGTCAGGGGGCCTCACCACCGACGGCTTCGAACGCATCGCCGTCCTCGGCAAACGAAAATCCGGCACGTTTCCCGTCGAAATTGGCCTCAACTCAGTCAGCTGGCGGGGCCAGTCCATGTACATCGCGTCCATTCGCGACGTGACCGAACAGCATCAGGCGCATTCGATGATCCTGCATCAAGCGACCCATGATGCGCTGACGGGATTGCCGAACCGCGCCCTGATCGACGATCGTCTGGAGCAGGCCATCAGTGCGGCACGGCGAACCGACAAGAGCTGCGCAGTGCTGTTTCTCGATATCGATCATTTCAAGTCGATCAACGACACGCTCGGCCATACGGTCGGCGACGAGTTGCTGGTGAAGGTCGCCGAAAGACTGCGGAGCTGTGTCCGCGAAGGCGATACCGTAGCGCGGATGGGCGGCGACGAGTTTCTGTTGGTAATCGGCGATCTGCCCCAGCCGCAGGACGTTCTGAAGCCAGTGCGCAAGATCTTGCTGGAGATCCGCAAGTCCTTCAGCCTGCAGGGCCGTGATGTGCACATCAGAGCCAGCCTCGGTATCGCGTTCTTTCCATTCGATGCCGACGATCGCACGCAACTCCTGAAGAACGCCGATATCGCCCTCTATCGGGCGAAAGAGCACGGTCGCAACCGCTTCGAACTGTTCGATGCGTCGATGCGCGATCAGGCGACCGAGCGTGGTCTCCTCGAAGCCGATTTGCGCCAGGCGCTGGCGGACGATGACCTCTATCTGGTCTATCAGCCGCAGTTCGACATGGCCTCCGGCCACTCGATCGGATTGGAGGCCCTGGCCCGCTGGAATCATCCGCGTCATGGCGACATTTCCCCAGCACTGTTCATCCCGCTTGCGGAGGAATGCGGGCTGATCAACGATGTCGGCGCCTGGGCGGTGCAGCAGGCCTGCCAGGACCTGATCGGCTGGCGCGCCGGCGGGATCTCGGTCTCGCGCATTGCCGTCAACGTCTCGCCCCGCCAGCTCAACGACGAACTGTTCGAGCAGGTTTCGCAAAGCTTGCAGGATGCCAATCTCGATCCGAGCTATCTCGAACTCGAACTCACGGAAACCGCCCTCATCCGCGATCGTCAACCGGCGGCCCGAGCGATCAGCCGGCTGCGGGCCCTGGGCGTCGGCCTCGCCCTGGACGATTTCGGCACCGGCTATTCATCGCTGAGCCATCTGCGTCGCTACCCGATCCAAAGGGTCAAGGTCGACCGCACCTTCGTGCGCGATCTGGCGAGCGATCCGGCCGATATGGCCGTCGTCCGGGCGGTCGTCGGCCTCTCGCACGGCCTCGGCATGCGCGTGGTTGCCGAGGGCATCGAATCCAATGAGCAGCTCACCATTCTGCGCAAGATGGGCTGCGATGAGGGCCAGGGCTTCTTCCTCGCCCGTCCATGCCGCGCCCGCGATATCCCAAGCCTATTGGAACTGGTGCCGGGCTGAAGACCCGCCGCGCGGGCGTTGTCAGCGGCGCTTGAGCAGGAGGCCCCAGTCATCGAGTCGATTCGGATACTCCTTTCTAAAAATCTGACTAATTGAAGCTGTTCGGTCATACCTTTCTGAATGATTGAGGACCATCCGGAAGCTTAGAGATTCTCAAAACCATAGATATTGCAGCACCGCAGAACGCGAGAGGTCGATCACCATGTCAGCTCGGTAACAAGCACGCTTGGCAACGTAAACTCTTTGCCCTTAAGCTGCATAAGCTGATGTAAAATATAAACCACAG
>JBGSYN010000263.1:0-3021 GCA_041750975.1 Geminicoccaceae bacterium
TTCGGCTCGATGCCCTCGATATCGTGCTCGGCGACGTCTATCACTGGGGCGGAATTGCCGCCGTCCGCGATCTCATCGCCGTCTGCGACGCCATGGATCTCGGGTTCGGAATCCACAGCACACTCGAGAGCGAGTGGGATATCGGCGTCGCCGCCAACCTGCATATCGCCGCCGCATTTCCAGCGGTGCGGCATGCGATCGACGGTACGTTCCCCTCACCGGATGGCGGCATCCTGGACCGGCAACTGCTCGACGTAAAAGACGGCATGGTCGCGGTTCCCGAAGGACCAGGGCTCGGTGTGAGGCTCGATGAGACAAAGATCGCTCGGCTTGCCGTCGATCATCTCGAGCTGGCGCTCTAGCCAGCCTATTTGCCCGTGACGCTGATCCTCGGGTCGAGCACTCCATAGATGATGTCGGTCAGCAGATTAACGATGACGAAGGTGACGACGAACATCAAGACGCAACCCTGGACCAGCTGATAGTCCCGTCCCGTGATCGCGCCTAGGATCAACTGGCCCAGTCCGGGCCAGGAAAAGACCAGTTCGAGGACGATGGTTCCGGTCAGCAGTTGACCGAGTTGGACGCCAAGGGCGGTGATCGCCGGAATCAACGCGTTTCTGAGCGCATGCTTGGTGATGATGGTCCGGTAGGAAAGCCCCTTCGAATAGGCCGTTCGGATATAGTCCTGGTTGAGGACTTCAAGCATCGATGCACGGACGAAACGCACTAACACGGCCGCACTGAACAGGGACAGGGTGAAAGCCGGAAGTAAGAGATATTCCAGGCTCCTGAGGGGGTCCTCGAAAAACGTCACCGGCCGCCCGCCCGCCGGCAGCCAGCCGAGGAACACCGCGAACAGGAGCAGCATCAGGATGCCGAGCCAGAAATTGGGGATCGCGATGGAGACGCTGCTGGCTCCCATGATGAGATGATCCGGCCAGCGGCCCTTCTTGACGGCCGCAATAATGCCGAGCGGCACGGAGATGATGATCGAAAGGATCAGACCTGCGATTGCAAGTTCGAGTGTCGCCGGGAGACGCTGTCCGATCAGCTCGGCGACGCTGGTTCCCGACTGGTAGAACGAAATTCCCAAATCGCCATGAAGCACTCGCCAAAGCCAGGTGAAATATTGGACGATCAGCGGTTGATCGAGACCGAGATAGCGCCTGATCTCGGCGATATCCTCCTCGGTTCCATACTCCCCCGCCAGGATCAATGCCGGATCGCCCGGCGCCATATGAAGAATCAGGAAAATCGGAACAGAGGCGAGAAGCAATACGGGGATAGCCTGCAAGAGCCGCTGAATGATGTAATTCAGCATCGCTCAGCTGGCCCGGGCACTGCGTCGAGGATCAAAGGCGTCGGCGAGGCCGTCAGATATGAAGGTGATTAGCAGCAACAATACCGTAAGGGACACGCCCGGAAAGATAGCGTACCAAAGCGCATCATCCATATAGGCGCGCGCATCTCGCAGCATGCCGCCGAGAGAGGGGTCGGGTGGTTGCGCGCCGATGCCCAGAAAGCTCAGACCCGCTTCAAGAATCATCGCGACAGCGACGGTCAATGTGATCTGCACGGTGACGATCGGAAAGACGTTCGGAAAGAGATGAAAAGCAAGGATACGGCGGGTTTTGGCACCGGCAGCCCGTGCCGCCATCACATACCCTTTCTCCTGTTCGGAGAGAACGGTTGCCCGAGCGAGGCGGGCGATAATCGGAATATTGGCAATGGCGGCGGCGACCGCTGCGTTGATGCTGCCTTCGCCGAGAAAGATCGCGACCGCAAGACCGAGGAGCAGGCCTGGAAAGGCCATCAGCGTATCCCAGATGCGGCCGAATATTTCGTCCAACCAACCCCTGAGATAGCCTTGCAGCATGCCTAGGGATGTGCCGAAGAGGCCCGCGGCAATTGCCGCCAGAACACCGATCGTCAGCGAGAGCCGCATACCCCAGATACACCGCGAGAAAATATCGCGGCCGAAATCATCGGTGCCGAACCAATAGGTGCCATTCGGCGGCAGAAATTCGTCGCCATAATGCTGCTCGATCGGATCGATCAGCGGTAGGAACGGGGCGAGCAACGCGGTCAGTGCCAAAAACAAAAAGATGACGGCGCTGACCAGCGCCGCCCGGTTTTCAAGAAATCTGATCCAGCCATTATCGGCAAGCTGGATTTCATCGACCTCGGCAGGAGCGGCCGACTGACCGCTCCTGCCGACGACATCCTCGATCAAGATGCGGGCTTCATTCCAAACAGATAAATGTCTCCGTCGACTGAAGCATCAATTCCCTCCCAATCCTTACTGTGAGCGATCCAACGAGGATTGGTATGGCGGGCAACAATGAAGACCTCATCGAGGATTAGCTCATTGATCTGCCGGTACAGTTCTCTTCGCTTGTCCTTGTCGAGTGTCGACGCGGCTTCCTGTGTCAGACGCAGATATTCCGGATTGTCGTAGTTCTGCGTGTTGCCGACCGGCTTCCAGACTGTGGCCGTACCGAACAATGATGCCGGATCCTTGTTGGCTCGTCCGAACGTGTGCGTGTAGAGCGGGTAATCCTTCGCCCGGTAGACGCTGGTTGCACCCGCCGAATCCATATCACGGATCGTCAGATTCACGCCGATTTGCTTGAGATCGTTCTGCAGCATTTCGGAGAATTTAACATTCTCGGTGGATTGCTGGCTCGAGGTGATGATTTCAAGATCGAAACCATCGGGATAGCCGGCTTCTTCGAGCAAGGCCTTGGCCTTTTCCGGGTTGAACTCGCAGCGCTCATTGAGCTCAGCATCGTAGGCGATCGAGTATTCCGGCCAAGGCAGGCAACGCGCTTCACCGATCCCATCCATGACGATGCGGTGAAAACGATCGCGGTTGATCATCAAGGCGATCGCCTGACGGACGAGCTTATTGTCCAGAGGCGCCTTGTTGACCCCGAATAGCAGATCGAAAACCAGACCGTCAGGATTGGTCGCCCAGACTTCGAAGCCGGCATTCCTCAAGTTCTCGACCTCACGGTT
>JBGSYN010000264.1:0-6580 GCA_041750975.1 Geminicoccaceae bacterium
TGTCGCAAACAACAAACCCCAAACAAAAAATCAGCCGGTCGACAATAACCCAAAAACACAAGGCCACCGCAAACCAGCCAACCCCAAGGCCGCCGCCTGCTCATCCCCTCTCTCAATATTAAACTTGTCAAAAGAACAAAAAATCGCCGACGAATGCGAAAGCATCTGGCTTTCTCGTCGACGCACCGAGCGGCTATATATCCATGGGCTCTTCGGCCGGCAAGTCTTTATTCGCAAAAAAATTGCAATTGCCTCGCCTGGCCCGAACCGGCGCCGGGAACGGGTCGCCGGCGACGACATCATGCTCGAGAATCAAGCTTGAGGCTTGTCAATCGGCGATTGCGCATTCAATCTGAAGGCGTCGTATGAACCCGCTCCTGCAAATCCTTGCTTTGATACCATTTTCCGTCTTCGCTAAGTCGATCATTTCGGGTTAAGAAGCATAACGACGAGAGAGCAAACGAGAAAGACATCCGTGATCGCATCATATTTACGGGCGCACCAGTGCAATCGCCTTGTCAGATTGACCCTTTTCGCCACCTTTGCCGGAGGCTTCGGCCTCGGCGTGACATCAGCCAATCATCTAAGTTGGCCGAAGCTCGAGGCAGCGCCGGTGGATAGCTCCATTTCGACGTTCGAACCGACGAGTCCGCCTGAGACGGCGCCCGCCAAGCTTGCCATTGCCGTCGGCAATCTTGAGATCGCATCGGCAGCAGGCAGACAGGGCGCCCAGGACTGGGCGGAGCAGCGTCACGCGCAGGTCGGCAGGATCGAGCTCGCTCGTCTGCATACGACAACTCGAATGGATGCGGACGAGGACATCGCCGCGGCCAGGACTCTCGATACGCTCAAATCCCCACATCCAGAGCGTTTCGATGCCGCCGTCTCGAGAACGGCGGTCACGACCCATATCGTCGAGCGGGGCGACACTCTGGCCAAGATCCTCACCGAGGCGGGGCTCGAGCGCGACCATGCCAACGACGCGCTCACAGTCCTGTCGGATGCCTTCGATCCGAGAACGTTGCAACCCGGCCAGGAGATCCGGATCGCGATGGCGTCGGCAGTGGAAGAGAATGCGCAGCCGAAGCTGCAGGAACTGGTGATCGATCTGAATTTCGAGAGCGAGCTGCAACTCAACTCGAGCGACGGGAACTTCGAGGTCTTCAAACAGGCGAAGAAGCTTGATCGTCAAGTCAAACATGCCGCCGGCGTGATCGACGACAGTCTCTATGTCGCGGCGGCACGAGCCTCGATTCCCTCGCCCCTGGTTCTCGATCTCGTCAAGCTCTTCAGCTGGGACCTTGATTTCCAGCGCGATATCCAGCCGGGTCATGAATTCGAGATCGTCTACGAGGAATTGATCGCGGCGGACCGCGGTGAGATCAGGGGCGGCCCGATCCTTTTCGCCAAGCTCGATCTGGGCGGCCGATTATTGGAGGCCTACCGCTTTACGCGGCAAGACGGGATGGTCGGCTACTACGACACCAAGGGGCGTTCGGTGCGCAAACAGTTCATGCGCACGCCGATCGATGGCGCGCGCCTTTCGTCGGGTTTCGGTCGGCGCAAACACCCGATCCTAGGCTATACGAAAATCCACAAGGGCGTGGATTTCGCGGCACCCAGCGGAACGCCCATCTATGCCGCCGGAGACGGCACCGTCGAAGTCTCTTCACGGAATAGCGGCTACGGCAATTACATCAGGATCCGCCATAATGGCGAGTACAGTACGGCCTACGCCCATTTGAGTGCATACGCCAAGGGCATCGGACCCGGTCAG
Source organism: Geminicoccaceae bacterium (assembly GCA_041750975.1). GTDB lineage: Bacteria > Pseudomonadota > Alphaproteobacteria > Geminicoccales > Geminicoccaceae > JBGSYN01. The sequence goes on from JBGSYN010000264.1 coordinate 1,778, forward strand.
CGGGTGAGCCAGGGACAGATCATCGGCTATGTCGGCAGCACCGGCAGGTCCACCGGGCCGCACCTGCATTATGAGGTCATTCAAAACGGTTCCCAGATCAATCCGATGTCGGTCAAGTCCGATGTCGTCGAACATCTTGCCGGCACGGATCTAGCGGCGTTCAAGGCGAAGCTGCTCGAGTTCGCCGAGATGCGGCGTGACGGTGGCGAGAAGACCGTCCTCGCCCGCCACACCGAATAGCCGGGATCTAGGCCGCCACGGCCGTCGCTTCAGGCACGCGAATGTCGAGCGCGCCGTTCGCGACGTCGACTGCGACATCGCTGCCATCCGGCAACCTGCCATCGAGGATCAGATGCGCCATCGGATCCTGCAGCCGTTTCTGGATCACGCGCTTGAGCGGCCTTGCCCCGTAAACCGGGTCATAACCGGCGTCGGCGAGCCAGGTCCTTGCCGCCGCGGTCAGATCGAGGGTGATACGCCGGTCGGCCAGAAGCCCGCGCAAATGGCCGAGCTGGATTTCGACGATATCCTCCATCTGATGCCGGCCGAGCCGGTTGAAAAGAATGATCTCGTCGAGCCGGTTGAGGAACTCGGGTCTAAAATAAGCGCGCACCACGCCCAGAACCTGATCCCTCACCGCATCGACCTCGGACCCTTCCGGCAGCCCTGCGAGGTATTCCGAGCCGAGGTTCGAGGTCAGGATGATGACCGTATTCCGGAAGTCGACGGTCCGCCCCTGACCATCCGTCAGCCTGCCATCGTCAAGCATCTGCAGGAGAACGTTGAAGACATCCTGATGCGCTTTTTCGACCTCGTCGAACAGGATCACCTGATAAGGACGCCGCCGTACCGCTTCGGTGAGCGCACCGCCCTCCTCATAGCCGACATAGCCCGGAGGTGCTCCGATCAGCCTGGCGACGGCATGCTTTTCCATGTATTCGGACATGTCGATTCGGACCATCGCCTGCTCGTCGTCGAATAGGAACGACGCCAGGGTCTTGCAGAGTTCGGTCTTGCCGACACCGGTCGGGCCGAGAAACAGGAAGGAGCCGATCGGCCGGTTCGGATCCTGCAACCCGGCTCGGGCGCGACGGACGGCATTGCTGACCGCCTCCACAGCCTCGTCCTGCCCGATGACGCGCCGATGCAGCACGGATTCCATCGTCAAGAGCTTGTCGCGCTCGCTCTCCAGCATCTTGTCGATCGGCACGCCGGTCCATCGCGAGACGATATGGGCGATGTCGCCTTCCGTCACCTCTTCGTGCAGCATCCGCTGGGATTGCGTCTTCTCGGCCTCGGCAAGCCGCTTTTCGAGTTCCGGGATAACGCTGTAGGTGACCTCGCCCGCCTTGGTGTAATCGCCGCGCCGCTGCGCATCGGCAAGATCGCTACGCGCCTGATCGAGTTGCTCCTTGACCTTTTGCGTCGAGGCCAGTTTGTCCTTTTCGGCCTGCCAGCGCGCCGTCAATGTCGCTGATTCCTGCTCGAGTTCGGCGAGCTCTTTCTGCAACTTTTCGAGCCGGTCCTTCGAGGCCTGATCCGTCTCTTTCTTCAGCGCCTCGCGCTCGATCTTGAGCTGGATGATTTTACGGTCGAGTTCATCGATCTCCTCGGGCTTGCTGTCGATCGCCATACGCTTGCGGGCCGCCGCCTCGTCGATCAGATCGATCGCCTTGTCCGGCAGAAAGCGGTCGGTGATGTAGCGGTTGGAAAGCGTGGCCGCGGAAACGATGGCGGCGTCGGTGACCCGTACGCCATGATGCAGCTCATACTTCTCCTTGAGGCCGCGCAGAATCGAGATGGTGTCCGCGACATTGGGCTGTGCCACGAAAATCGGCTGGAACCGCCGCGCCAGTGCTGCGTCTTTCTCGATATTCTTGCGGTATTCATCGAGTGTCGTGGCGCCGACGCAATGCAGTTCGCCCCGCGCCAAAGCGGGCTTCAGCATGTTGGACGCGTCCATCGCACCTTCGGCCTTGCCGGCGCCGACCAGCGTGTGCAATTCGTCGATGAAGAGGATGATATCGCCTTCGCTGTGCGAGATCTCTTGCAGCAATGCCTTCAGCCGCTCCTCGAACTCGCCACGGTATTTCGCTCCCGCGATCAACGCGCCGAGATCGAGGGATAATAATTTGCGGTCGCGCAGCGATTCCGGCACATCACCGTTGACCACACGCAAGGCGAGCCCTTCAGCGATAGCGGTCTTGCCGACGCCAGGCTCGCCGATCAGCACCGGATTGTTCTTGGTCCGGCGCGACAGAACCTGAATGACGCGACGGATCTCGTCGTCGCGGCCGATAACCGGATCGAGCTTGCCCTGACGGGCGGCCGCGGTCAGATCGCGGCAATATTTGTCGAGAGCATCATAGCCCTGCTCCGCACTGGCGCTGTCGGCGGTGCGTCCTTTGCGCATCCGCTCGATCGCCGTGTTGAGATTTTGCGGCGCGACGGCCGCTTGCTGCAGCGCCTTGCCGGCATCGCTGGCCGAGGTGGCGATGGCCAGCAGCAGCTGCTCGACCGATACAAAGCTGTCGCCTGCTTTGTGGGACGCCTTTTGCGCCGCATCGAAAAGTCGCGCAGTTTCGGGCGCGAGATAGAGCTGGCCGGCACCGCTGCCCTCGACTTTGGGCTGCCTGCTCAGCAACAGATCATTGGCTGTCCGGGCCTGTTCCGGATTACCGCCAGCAGCCGCGATCAGATTGGCGGCCAGGCCCTCGGGATCGTCCAGAAGAACCTTGAGCAGATGCTCCGGCAGAAAGCGTTGATGACCCTCACGCAGTGCCAGACCCTGTGCGGCCTGAACGAAACCGCGCGAGCGCTCGGTATATTTTTCGAAATCCATGAATTATCTCCAGCTTGTCCCTCATGCGAGCGGACAGGGGGGTTTGCGAGGCCCATAGGCGGCACCTCTGTAAGTGACCACTATGTGGGCAGCGGCTCCGCCGCATCAAGCCGGATCCGCATCAAGTTTAGGCAGTTGAAAGCCGGCGCTCGACCAGTTTGAAAAGCACAGTGATCGTCCCGGTAATCGCCAGATAGAGCACGGCCGCATAGAGATAGATCTCGAGATTGTAACTGCGGGCGAAAATGGTCCGGGTCTGTCCCATCAGATCCATCACGGTGATCGTCGAGATCAGGGCGCTGCCCTTGGCGAGAAGGACGACCTCATTGCCGTAAGCCGGCCAGCAGATCTTGAAGGCTTGGGGCAGGATGATGCGACGCATCGCGAGGAACCAGCTCATGCCGATCGCCTCGGCCGCCTCCATCTGACCGCGCGCGACATTCACGATGCCGCCCCTGAGAATCTCGGAGACATAGGCTCCGGTGTTGAGGGTCAGCACAAGCAGGCCAACCGCCCAGGCGTCCGCGAAGAATGCCCATAGCACCGGCCCCAGAGCCTCCTCGCCGAGCCCGCCAAGACCGAAATAGAAGATCCAGAGCTGGACCAGCAAGGGCGTGCCGCGAAAGACATAGGTGTAGGCGTAGGAGACAGGCGCCAGCAGGACGTTACCCGATACCCGCGCCAGAGCGCTCGCCAGCGCAATCCCGAGGCCGATTGCGCATGAAAGGATCAAGAGCTCGAGCGTCACCCAGAAGCCGTCGACGAAACGGCCGCAGGAATCCGCGAAAATTTCCGGCGTGAACGGCTGGACAAGGCCACAGACCGCATCCGAAGCGGCATATTTGAGATCGCTGTAGCCGGCCACGTCTAGGCGCTTTCCATGCCGCGCCGCGCCCGCCGCTCCAGCCGGTCGCGGGCGATGTCGGATATCGCCGTCATCATCAGATAAAGCGCTCCCGCGGCGAGAAAGAAGACCAAGGGCTCGCGGGTCGTTTCACTGCCGATCTTGGCCATGCGCAGCAACTCGTCGAGCGCGATAACGGCCGCAAGCGACGTATCCTTCAGCATGACCATCCAGAGATTGCCGAGCCCCGGTATCGCAAATCGCCAGATCTGCGGCATGCGAATGCGGGAAAACGCTTGCCTGCCCGACATGCCGCACGCCGTGGCCGCTTCCATTTGGCCCGAAGGTACGGCGAGATAGGCGCCCCTGAAGACCTCGCAGGCATAGGCTGCGAAGATCAGAGCGAGGCCCAGGACCGCAGCCAGGAATTTCGGCATCTCGAAGGGTGCGGCCAGGCCGAACATGGCAAAACCCGACTGCAGCGCCGCTTCCGATCCAAAATAGACCAGCAGCAGGACCAGAAACTCAGGGGTACCGCGGATGAATCCCGTATAGCCCTCGGCAAGCCATGCCAAAGGCGGGAACCGCTGCAGCTTGGCGCCAGCCAGAAGAAGCCCCAGCGCGAGGCCGACGCCAAGTGCGCATAGCGCCAGCTGCAGCGTGACCCAAGCGCCCCGCAACAACTCATCGCCCCAGCCCTCGGGGCCGAAGCCGAGAAGGGCGAGGCCGCTCGGGTCTTCCATCAGACCATGTCGAAGGCTTGTCCGGGGGGACGCACCATATCCGGACCGTCAAGCCGATCGATTTCGATCAATAGATGTTCACGTTGAAATACTGGTCGTTGATCTCCTCATAGGTGCCGTTCTCGAGGATCGCGGCGAGTGCCGCGTTCAACTGCTCCTTGAGCTCGGTCTCGTCCTGGCGGACGCCGATGCCGATCTTGTCGTCGATGTCGATCTTGTCGCCGAGAAAAGCAAAGTCCTCATTGTCCTTGAGCCAGTCGGCGGCTGGCAGATAGTCGCTGACCAGGACGTCGACCCGGCCCGCCACGAGATCCCCATAGGCTGCGGTCTGCGTGTCGTAGAGTTTGATATCCGCGCGCCTGCCGAAATTGTCC
>JBGSYN010000265.1:0-9896 GCA_041750975.1 Geminicoccaceae bacterium
GGGACCGGGATCACGCCCGCCTTGTTGCGATAGAGGTGGAGATTGACGGTATATTCGCCGGGCGGGATGCCGCGCGAGTAGGTGACCTCGTAATTGATCCTGGTGGCGTCGGCGCGCAGGCCGAGATCGTCGCGCAGGAGATTGAAGATCAGGCCGCCCTTATTGGAGTAGCCGACCGGCACATCACCGGGTGCCTGGACCCAGAGATCGACATCGGCGTCGAGCGCATCCGGCCAGCGGATCTCGACGATGACGTTGCCCGGGGCCGGGACATCCTCGGTTTGCCTGGCGCCGGGCTCGGCGATATGCGGCAGCAGCAGGATGACGAGGGCGACGAAGCCGGCCAGGGCCAACATGATGACGTCCCGAAAGACCACGCCTTCCGTGTCGTCATGGTAGTCATCAAGACCATGCAACATGGCTCTCGCTCCGCTCGTTCAGAGCATCGCTGCCACTGCGCTCGAGCAGGCGAGCGAGCCAGCGGCCGGCGGCACCTTCGAGGATACGGTAGTTCATCATCAGCCAGAGATTCAGCACGGCCCCGACAAGCGTGGTGTAGAGCGCCACGCCGAGGCCTTCGATCAGGCCGGAGATCATCGGTGCCACCGCCGCGACATCGCCCGCCGTCTCGGGGTCGACGGCACGGAGGGCCATAATGAAGCCCAGAATGGTGCCGATCAGCCCGAACAGGACGAGGCTGTTGGCAAGATGCCGGATTTGCGCGATGTCGCCGACGATCCGCAGGCGAAGGGCCGTTTCGAGGCTGGGCAGGCGGGACGGCTCGACATCCATTGCCTGTTCCAGAAAGGCGGCACTTTTGGATCCGGCAGCGGGCTCGGCGGCGCGGACTTCGTTCAACTCTTTCGAGATCGCGAGGGCACGCCGTGCGGTGACGATCATGCCGAGCCCAAAGACCGCTGCGATGACGATGACGAGACCGCTGCTGTCGGTGTCGATGACGGCGCCGATCCAACCCTGCATCGCCGCCGCACCGAGCAGCATCGAGGCGGCTCCGTTATAGGCGGCAAAGCGCAGCAGCAGGAGATAGCGGTATGGATCGCGTCGAATGTCGGCGGCGATCCTGCGTCCGACGATATCGGAAACGGACGGCCTCGAATGCAGGCGAGCGCCATCGCTCCAGTCGCTATCGTTCCAATCGGCATGTCGAAGGTCAAGATCAAGCATCGCCTCACTCCCGGGCTGGGAATATTTCAGCGAGGACCGGCATTTCTCGTTTCCAAACAATCATCGGTCGAGATTGCTGCCGGACCTTCCGATAGCCAAATAGATGAGGCCAATCTGGGAAATAACAATGTTAGAAAAGTCACATATTTAGTTGAGTGTCTTGTGACGATCATCACAGAAACATTGATTATTATCGATATCGTCTTGTCGTGTACAATCGAGTCCATCGTGCCATCGGCAAATCGCTGTCGCGTTAAACCCAAGTTTCAGCGCTGACGTAACTGTGTGAAACGGGATGGGCGTGGCGGCCGTTCTTGCCAGGGACGGCCATGCTGGTATTTCCCTGGCCATGCATGGAGATGGTTCGATGAACGAAGCAGTGGCGGCGACGATGCTGGATCTGCGACAGCGGGCGCTTTCGGGCGTCGGGCCGCTGCCCGACGATCACCCGGGCGTGGTGCGGCCACGGGTCGGCGTGTTGCTGATCAATCTCGGCACGCCATCGGGCACCGACTATTTGTCGATGCGGCGTTATCTGAACGAGTTTTTGTCGGATTCGCGGGTCATCGAACTGCCGCGCTGGATCTGGCTACCGCTGCTGCGGCTGGTCATTCTCTCGAAGCGGCCGCAGCGGTCCGGCGAAGCCTATGCGGCGATCTGGAACGAGGAGAAAGACGAAAGTCCGCTGCGCACCTTCACCCGCTCGCAGGCCCAAAAGCTGCAGGCGCGGCTTGGTGCGGAGGGCATCGGCGTCGAGTGGGGCATGCGTTATGGCGAGCCCTCGATTGCGGATTCACTCGAGCGGCTCGATGCCCAAGGTTGCAAGCGGATCGTCATGATGGCGCTCTATCCGCAATATTCGGCCTCGACCATGGCCACGGCCTATGACAAGGCCTTCGACAAATTGAAGGCGATGCGCTGGCAGCCCGCCATCCGCACCATGCCGCCCTACCATGACGATGCAGGCTATGTGCGGCTTTTGGCCCGCTCGATCGAGCGTCATCTGGCAGGGATCGAGCATCGGCCGGACAAGGTGATCATGTCATTTCACGGCCTGCCCAAGGATTATCTCTTGCGCGGCGATCCCTACCATTGCCATTGTCAAAAGACGGCGCGGCTGGTGCAGGAGGAACTGGGCTGGGACGACGATAGGCTGATGGTCTGCTTTCAATCGCGCTTCGGTAAGGCTGAGTGGCTCAGGCCCTATCTCGATCAGACGCTGGAGGCGCTGCCGTCGGCGGGTGTCAGGCATGTCGCCGTCGTTTCACCGGGTTTCTCGGTCGACTGCGTCGAGACCCTTGAGGAGATCAATATGCAAGGGCGCGAAAGTTTCTTGGAAGCAGGTGGGAAGAGCTTCACCTACATTCCCTGCCTGAACGACGAGGATGCCCATATCGATCTGATCGAGGAACTGGCGCGGCGGGAGATGCAGGGTTGGCTTTAGGCAGCTGCACGCCAGCATCGAGCGTTGCTGTGAGTGGCTTGGCGCGATGAAGCCGCCTTATCTCCTGTTCCTGGGCGATGTCAGCGACCAATTGGCGGCCAAGGTCGCCGATGGCATCGCTTTCTGGCGGCCTGCCTGGTGTGCCGGGCAGCTTCGTCTGTCCGGATGTCAGGCCGATCTCGGTCTCGATGACATTTCGATCGTGGGGGCCAAGACTGTGGGTGTGCGCACCATGGTCGTCGGTGTCGCCAATTCGGGCGGCACGCTCAGCGAGAACTGGATTTCAACGATCATCGACGCGCTCGATGCCGGCTTCGATGTGGCGAGCGGGCTGCACATCAGACTTTCGAGCTTTCCGGCGATCGCCGGGGCGGCGAAGCGCAATGGCTGTGCGCTGGTCGATGTCCGGCATCCGAGCCGACAGTTCGCGACCGGAACCGGGGTCAAGCGTGCCGGAAAGCGCCTCCTTACCGTCGGCACCGACTGCTCGTGCGGCAAGATGTACACGGCACTGGCCCTCGAATCGGCAATGCGGGCGCAGGCCATGAACGCCGATTTTCGGGCCACCGGGCAGACCGGTATCTTCATTGCAGGGGATGGCGTGGCGATCGATGCCGTGGTCGCGGACTTCATCTCGGGCGCGGTCGAGTGGCTGGCGCCCGAACACGACGCCGATCACTGGGATCTGATCGAAGGTCAGGGCTCGCTGTTTCACCCGGCTTTCGCCGGCGTTTCGCTCGGTCTGCTGCACGGCGCCCAGCCGGATGCGCTGGTGCTCTGCCATGAACCGACGCGCTGCCACATGCGCGGTTTGAAGCATCAGCAGCTGCCGTCGATCGAGGCCTGCATCGAAGCCAACATCAAGGCAGCCCAATTGACAAACCCCAAAGCGCGTTGCGTCGGCCTTGCGATCAACACCAAGGCACTCGATGAGGATCCGGCCCTTTCGCTTTTGGTCGATCTCGAAAAGCGCCATGGCCTGCCGGCCGTCGATCCCGTTCGACAGGGTGTCGAGCGGCTAGTCGAGGCCGTGACTTGAGGCGCTCCAAGACGCGCCGCCGTCTCAGCGCCCGCGCCGAAACCTGGCCCACGGTCAAGCCCTTCACCATCAGCCGGGGCACGGTGAATTCCGCCGAGGTCATCGTCGTCGAAATTACCGACGGCACCACCCGCGGTCGCGGCGAATGCCTGCCCTATCCACGTTATGACGAATCCATCGAGGATACGCTTGACGAGATCGAGGCACAGCGAAGTCTGATCGAGAACGGTGGCAGTCGCGCTTCACTCGCAGCAGCCCTCGGCCCGGGTGCTGCACGAAATGCACTCGATTGCGCGCTTTGGGATCTGGAGGCCAAACTCGCAGGCAAAAGTGTCTTCGAGCTTGCCGGTATCGCCGCACCCGATCAGATTATTACGGCCCATACAATAAGCCTAGATGCGCCCGAGCTTATGGCGGCTGCCGCCCGCGAGATGGCCGATCGAATGCTGCTGAAGGTCAAACTCGGCGGTTCGGACGATCTCGAACGGCTGCGGGCCGTGCATGAAGCCGCACCCAACGCAAGGCTCATCGTCGACGCCAACGAGGGCTATGCGCCCGACCGGCTGGAGGGCGATCTCGCGCAGATGGTTGGACTCGGGGTCGCTCTGGTCGAGCAGCCGCTGCCGGCGGACCAGGATCACCTGTTGGCTCGGATCAAGCGCCACGTCCCGGTTGCAGCGGATGAGAGCTGTCACGACAGCGCCGGCCTCGAGGCGCTGGCCGACCGCTATGACGTCGTCAATCTCAAGCTCGACAAAACAGGCGGCCTGACCGAGGCGCTGCACTGCGTCGCCGTCGCGAAACAACTCGGTCTCGATATCATGATCGGCTGCATGCGCGGCACCAGTCTCGCCATGGCGCCGGCACTGATCCTGGCGGGGGAGGCCTCATTCGTGGATCTCGATGGCCCGCTGCTGCTGGCGCAGGACCGCGAACACCCCCTCGTCTATGAGGGGAGTGCCGTTTCGTTGCCGAATCCCGAACTCTGGGGCTGATCGGCAACGGCCAGGACCTGCATTAACGGAACATGAACATTTATCGTTAACCCCGCAGCACCTTGATACACGGAGGTGCGCCAGATCACACGCCCCGGACGAAAACGGCGTTAGTGTCGCCTCATGAGCTTAACGGCTCGAAGCGTCCGGGAGACGAATGATGGATCGGTACGAACCTCAAATCTGGTCAGTGGACCACGCGATCTACGATTTCCTCAAACGCGAGGATGCTCGGATCTGTGGCGTGCCCCAACGGCATCTCGCCGGATCGACTTCGGTCCGGCATACCTCTCAGCCTAAATCGCTCGTGCCAAACGCGGGTCGAGTTCATCGCGCAGCCCGTCGCCCATCACATTGATGGCGAGAATTGTGAGCGACAGGAACAGGCCTGGAAACAGGATGTTGTGGGGGAACACGCGAAACAGCGTGCGGCCTTGGGCCATGATGTTGCCCCAGGTCGGGATCTCTGGCGGAATGCCGATGCCGAGGAAGGACAGGATCGCCTCGATCAGGATCGCACTCGCGGCAATATAGCTTCCCTGAACGATCAAGGCCGGCAATGTGCCCGGCAGGATATGACGCCACAGCCGCCTCGATAAGGGTACGCCCAGAGCCATCGCCGCCTGGACATAAGGTTCGGCGGAGAGCGTCAGCGTTACCGCTCGAACCAGCCGGACGACTCGTGGAAACTCGGGAATTGCGATCGCCAGAATGACGGTCCAGAGCCCCGAACCCCAAAGTGCGACGAGTGCGAGCGCTAGGAGAATGGGCGGTATCGCCATCAAGCCGTCGAGGACGCGCATCACGATGGCATCGAACCAGCCGATGCTGCCGGCAAGCAGGCCGACGATCAGGCCGAGGGCGATCGCCAGTGTGGTGACCGCGGCACCGATGATCAGCGAGACCCGGGCACCATAAAGAGTGCGGCTATAGACATCGCGGCCGAGACTGTCGGTACCGAAGCGGAAGGTGAACGGAACGCTTTCGCTCGCTTCAGCGGTAATCTCGCCCTGGGTCCAGGGCATCGCATTGCGCGCCGCCGGATCGATCAGCTGGGGATCGACGGTGCCGAGCCATGGTGCGGCGACGGCGATCAGAACCATCAGCCCCAACACACCCCCGCCCCACAGCACCGGCGGGCTCCATCGCCTCAATAGCGAATCCTCGGATCGAGGAAGACATAGGAGATGTCGACGACCAGATTGATGAGGACGTAGACCACCGAAAACAGCAGCACGATCGCCTGGATCGTCGGGAAATCTCGGCTCAGGACGGCGTCGACGGTAAGCCTGCCGAGGCCCGGAATATTGAAGACGCTTTCGGTGACGACGACGCCGCCGATCAGGAGCCCGACGCCGAGGCCGATGACGGTCACGATCGGGATGGCGGCATTGCGCAGCGCATGGTGAACGAGAACGCCGGTGCGTGAGACACCTTTCGCGCGGGCGGTCCGGACATGGTCCTGACCGAGCACCTCGAGCACCGAGGTCCGGGCGATGCGGGCGATCAAGGCGATATAGATGACGCTCAAGGTCAGGCTCGGCAGGATCAGCCGCTCGAGCCACGGCCAAAGGCCGTCAGCGAGGTCGGCATAGCCCTGCACCGGCAGCCATTTGAGCTCGACCGCGAAAAGGTAGATGAGCGCGTAGCCGATCACGAAAACCGGCACGGAAAAGCCCATCACCGCGAAACCCATGATCAGGCGGTCGGTGAGGGAGCCCTGTCGCGACGCCGCGATCACGCCGAGCGGGATTGAAACGGCTAGGGTGATCGCCATGGTCAGCAAAGCCAGCGAGAGCGTCGGCTCGAGCCGCTGGCCGATCAATGTCGTGACGTCGGTCTTGAAGAAGAATGAACGCCCGAGGTCGCCGCGGAGAAGATTGCCCGACCAGATCAGGAATTGAGTGAGGATCGGCTGGTCGAGACCGAGTTGCGTGCGGATCGCCTCGAGTTGTCCGGGCGAAGCACTGTCGCCCGCGATAATCGCCGCCGGGTCGCCGGGCGTGAGCCGCAACATCGAGAAGACGATGATCGCAACCATGACCAGCACCGGAATGGTCGCAAGAAGGCGTCGAAAGATGAATCCCGGCATGGAAACCTCAGGCCGGGATCGGCGACTTGGCCCTACTCTCCGTTCTTGCGGACATTCCAGAAATAGGTCGCAGGTCCGGGAACGAGGCCCTCGACCCGGTCCGAGCGATAGGCCATCGGTACGTAATATTGCCCGGTATAGCCGTGGGTGACGACCTCGAGCGCTCGTTCCTGAATGGCCGTCGCCAGTTCCTTCTGCACCTCGAGGTCGGTCTCGCGCGCGAACGCGTCCCGCAGTTCCTCGAGTTCCTGATCGCAAGGCCAGCCGAACCAGGCATCCTCGCAGGATGCATTGATCCCGGCCGTGCTGATCGGATTGAGAATATCGGCGGCGACCCAGGCGGTCATCAGCGCATTCCAGCCGCCCTCACCGACAGGGCCCTTGTTGGACCGGCGCGACACCAGGGTCTGCCAATCCATCGATTGCATGTCGACGGTAAAGCCGCCGCGCTCCAGCAATTGCTTGGCCACCGGGGCGAGATTGCTCAACACTGCGAGATCGGTCGAATGCAGCAGCACGACGGGCGCGCCGTCATAGCCCGCCTCCGCCAGGAGCTCGCGTGAGCGCTCGAAATGCGACGTGACGAGAAGATCGGAGCCGGCATCGGTGGCAAAAGTCGTATCGCAGACGAACATCGCGCCGCAGACTTCATAGTAGTCGGGATTGCCGATGGCCGCCTTCAGGAAGTCTTCCTGGTTCAGGGCGGCGATGGCGGCTTGCCGGACCTGCTGATTGTCGAAGGGCGGCAGCAACCAGTTCATCCGGAACATGTACTGATAGCCCAAGGGATTGGGCGACCAGACGGTGATGTCGTCCTCGCCCTCGAGCAGCGGCAGGAGGTCGTGCGGCATTTGCTCGAGCACGTCGATCTCGCCCTCGGCCAGGGCCGTCACCTGGGTCTGCTGATCCGGCATCGACAGCCATTCGACCCGATCGACATTAACCACCTTGCCGCCGGCGGCCCAGCTCGGCGGCTCGTCTCGCGGCACGTAGTCTTCGAACTTGGTGAAGACGGCCTTGTTGCCCGGCTCCCATTCGCCGCTTTCGAAGACGAACGGGCCCGAGCCGATGAACTCCTCGATCTGAGCGTCACCCGGTGTCTTGGCCATCCGTGCCGGCATGATGAAGGGCACGTTGGAGCTTGGTTTCGCCAGCGACAGCAGGACCAGACCGTAGGGCTCCTTGAGGTGCAGCTCGAAGGTATTGTCGTCGACGATCTCGAAGCGGTCGGTGAACTCGAAGAGCTTTTGGCCCATGACATCCTTGTGCATCCAGCGCTCGATCGAGTTCACGGCGTCGAGCGAGATGACCGGCTCGCCGTCATGGAACATGAGGCCGTCCCGCAGCGTGAAGCTGTAGGTGAGGCCGTCATCGCTGACCGAATAATCGCCCACCATTTGCGGCCGGACATTCAGATCGGCATCCAGCGCGAACAACGTGTCAAACACCATGTAGCCGTAGTCGCGGGAGATGTAGGCGGTGGTCCAGATCGGATCGGTGATCTTCAGATCGGAGTGCATGACGACGCGCAGGGTCGATTCGGCATGGGCGGCGACTGTTTGGCCCAAGACGAGCGCACCCGTCAGAGCCGCCCCGGCAATGTTCCGCACCCTAATCCCCGCCATACTCATGATGGCATTCTCCCGTGTTCGCAATCGCAGCATGGATTTTGGCTAGTACTACGATCTAAGCGGCGCGGCGATCAATAGCACAACACCTTCCGGGCGGAGCACCAGGCAATCAGACCAGTGCCGCGAGTTTCTCGTTGATGATATCGTTGACCATTTGCGGATTGGCCTTGCCGCCGGTCGCCTTCATCACCTGACCGGTGAACCAGCCGGCAAGTTTCGGGTTCTGCTTGTAACGCTCGACCTGAGCCGGATTGTCTTCGATGATCTTGTCGACGATGGGTTCGATCGAGGATTTGTCGGTGACCTGCTTCAGGCCCTTGTCCTCGACGATCCTTTCGGCATCCTCGCCGGTTTCGACCATGATCGCGATGACATCCTTGGCGATGCGGCCCGAAATGGTCTCCGACTGCAGCAGATCCAGCAATTTGCCGAGATTGGCAGCGGTCACCGGGCTCGTCTCGATGTCCCTGCCGGCTTTTGCGAGCAGCCCGAACAGCTCATTGATGACCCAGTTGGCGGCTTGTTTCGCATCCCGGCCCCTGGCGACCTCCTCGAAGAAATCCGCGGTGGCGCGCTCTCCCACCAGTACCCCGGCATCATAGGCTGAAAGGCCGTAATCTCCGACGAACCGGGCCTTCTTGTCGTCGGGCAGTTCCGGCAGGGTCGCCTTGATCCGGTCGACGAAATCCTTGGGCAGGACCAGCGGCAGGAGATCCGGATCGGGGAAGTAGCGGTAATCGTGCGCCTCTTCCTTGCTTCGCATCGAGCGGGTCTCGCCGCGCGCCGCATCGAACAGGCGGGTTTCCTGGACTACACTGCCGCCGCCTTCGATCAGCTCGATCTGCCGCTTGGCCTCGTATTCGATGGCCTTCGCGACAAAGCGCATCGAGTTCACGTTCTTGATCTCGCAGCGCGTGCCGAACTCGTTGGAGCCCTGGAGCCGCACCGAGACATTGGCGTCGCAGCGCAGCGAGCCCTCCTCCATATTGCCGTCGCAGCTGCCGAGATAGCGCAGGATCGAGCGCAGTTTGCGGACATAGAGCACGGCTTCCTCGGGCGAGCGGATATCGGGCTCGGAGACGATTTCCATCAGCGCCACGCCGGAGCGGTTGAGGTCGATCAGGGTCTCGTCGTCGCGCTGATCATGCAGCGATTTGCCGGCGTCCTGCTCGATATGCAGGCGGGTGATGCCGACGGTCTTGGTGCTGCCGTCCGGCATATCGACGATCAGCTCGCCTTGGCCGACGATCGGGTGCTGATATTGCGAGATCTGGTAGCCCTGCGGCAGGTCGGGGTAGAAATAGTTCTTGCGCTCGAACACCGAGACTTCGTTGATCATGGCTTTCAGACCGAGCCCGGTGCGTACCGCCTGCTCGACGCAGCGGGCGTTGACCACCGGCAACATGCCCGGCATGCCGGCGTCGATCGGCGACACCTGGCTATTGGGCTCGGCGCCGAAGGCGGTCGCGGCGCCGGAAAAGAGCTTGGCCTCGGAGATGATCTGGGCGTG
>JBGSYN010000266.1:0-29090 GCA_041750975.1 Geminicoccaceae bacterium
GGTCAGACCGAGGCGATCGTCGAGCTGCCGCCCGGGGAACATACCCTGCAACTGATCATGGGCGATGAAGCTCATATTCCCCACAACCCGCCGATTGTCTCCGAGCAGATTACGGTGACGATCCGCTAGTGCACCGTTGACGCATTCGAAGCGAACAGCTTCGTTTGCGTCAACGGTGCACTAAACCATTGAGTGCGCGCAGCTTTGGCGCATCCAGACGTGAACCCGCTGGGTGCGCCGCTGCACTAATCCATGTCGCGGGCGACACGAAAGCCGTTCGCGTAATAACGCGAGGCCGTGTCATAGCCTTGGCGGCTGCTGGAGGTGACGTAGCTCTTGTCATTACGCCAGGAGCCGCCCCGCAGCACGGATTTGAGGCATAGCTGACCGCTGGAGCGGGCACCACCATCCTTGGGTGCTCCCTCATGATTGGGCTCCCAGCAATCCTCGACCCATTCGGCAACACCGCCATTCATGCCGTAGAGGCCAAGAGGATTGGCGGGCAGGGCATCGACCGCGGCGGGCACCTTACGGTCATAGTCGCCGCCGCAATCCTCGCAATTGGCGCGGCCCGAGCCAGCGTCATCCCCCCACCAATAGCGGCTCTGGGAGCCGGCGCGCGCTGCGAATTCCCATTCGGCTTCAGTCGGCAGGCGATAATCGCGGCCGGTCTTGGCCCTTAGCCAATCGACGTATTTCCGGGCGTCGAGCCAGCTGACATTGCGGATCGGATGGCCCGGTTGAAGACCGTCGAGACTGGGATTGTAGTCGCAACCTCCGTCATCGACGCAGGCCAGCCACTCCTCGACCGTGACCTCATACTGGCCGAGGGCGAACGGCTCGCCGATAGCCACCTGGATGGCGGGTTGCTCGGCGTGATCGCCACTATCGGAGCCCATGACGAAGCGGCCCCCGGCGATCGACACCAACGCCGGGCACTCCGCGCAATCGGCGAAAGCGTCGCCGGTTGCCGCAACCGGGCTCGTGCCCAGGGATGCGACGCGTTGCGGCGGCGGTGGCGGGTCCGCGGGCGTTTCTTGCGGCTCTTCCGTTGCCGGTATCTCCAGCCCGTCGAGGAGGCTCGCAAAGACATAACCCTCGACCCCGTCACTGGTCCTGACCGGCCACCACCGGCCGTCATCCTCGGCCGGCCCCGTTGCCGTCACCGCTTCGCCCTGGCGCAGGAAGCCGACCCTGCGCGATTGGGTCGACGGCCCTTCCCGCAAGTTCGATGCGGTGTTGGCCTCGAACCGGCGCTCGAGCGAAGGCGCAGCCGGCGTGGCCCGCCGGGTGAGGCCGGCATCGTTCTGGTTCCGGCTCGCGACCTCCATCTCAGGTGTCGCACTCTCGGCCGACCTGGGCGCGCCGATTGCCCGTGTCGTCAAAGGTTCCGGCGTCGCCGCAGCGGTCAGGAATGGAAGGTTCTCCAGAGGAGCACTCACGGCAATTCCGAGCGTCGAGGTCGCCCGGCCACCACGTCCGTCCGTCACCTCCAGCACGAACGCACCGGCATCGCCCTCAAAGCCATAGTCAGGGTCGAATCGAAGCCTCGGAATGTCCTGGGCCTCGAGGGTATCGTCGGGTTGAACGATGATCTCATCGAGCCGCACCGTGCCGGTGTCCGGAACGCTCAACACCTTGACGGTCAGGGGATCTCCATCGGGGTCGCTGGGAATGGGCAAACCGAGCAGGATTGGCGTGACCGTTATCTGCCGTGATGCCACGATCTCCGGCGGCTTGTTCGAAGCCTTGACGATAATCGGCACCGAGGCGGCGACGACGCCATCGCGATTGTCACGCACGACGAAGCCAAAGGCGCCGGCCTCGCCTGAAAAGCCGGTTCCTTCCGGGAGATAATTGACCGCACCGAGTTGCGCCAAAGTCAGGGTGTCGCCGATCAGCAGCGAGCGGCCGCCAATCTGCAGATCGCCGCTCAATGGCAGACTGATAACCTCGGCACTCAAGGGATCCCCGTCCGGATCTGTTGGCATCGGGATCGCAAGCCGCAATTGCTGCACATTGTCGAGGACTTCAATCGCTTCGATCGCGGCGATCTCCGGATCGTTGTTGGGCGCAACCTTGTTGAAATAGAATGGTTCGGCACCGAGCGAGCCATAGGTGAAGGGCTCCTGCCGCCCATCGGTCGCGCGTAGGACCGTGTCGCGCACCTGGCGGAAGAAAAGGCCGAGTTCGAGGTTCTGTGTCGGCAAATGCTCGATCAAGGCTTCGGTATAGGGACTGTTGCTGCCACGTCCGTCTTCGGTCAGGGCACCGGGCCGGGTCGCGTAGGCGACCAGCGTGTCACTCGGGACATTGTCGAGGCGACCGAGACCGGAGCTGACCATGCCGGCCCTGATACCCAGGGATCGACGCAGATTGTCGGCAAGGGGATTGTCCCGACAGGCGTCGAGGATCACCAATCCCAGTTGCTCGGCCTGGGCGACCTCGCCCAGTACGATGTCGAGCGGCAAGGCCTCATAGAGCAGGTCCCGTTCCCGCTGCAGTCGTGCGTCGACCGGCAGGAGATAGTTCTGGTCGCCAACCTGAATGCCATGGCCGGCGAAGAATACCAGGGCGACATCCGAATCCTGTGCTTTCAAACCGAAATCGCGCAACGCCAGCTGCATATCGCGGTAACTCGCATCCTCGAGCAGTTCGACCTCGAAACCAAGGGACTCCAGGGTCGTGCTCATGCCTCGGGCATCGTTGACCGGGTTCAACAAATTATCCGCATTATTGTAGGTCTCATTGCCGACGATGAGCGCAATGCGTCGCTCCGTTTGAGCCAAGGCTGTTCCCGCCGTCATCGAGACGATCGAGCAGAATGCCAGACACCAGATCATTGCGCGCATCGTTGACCCCAATATTCCCATCCGGGCCCGGCTTCACTGCGAAAGGCAATCAGCGGGGCTCCCCAAAGCAATATGACGGCGATCGGAACGAACCACCTCACAATGCTACTTTTTCCTTTTTCTTTCTAACAAGAATGCGTTGCAGTGACAAATATCGCTGAATGGCCGTTCATGTCGAAAAAAGTCCAGTACCCCCGAAGACTTCGATGAGGTGAACGCATCGCCAATCATTGAGCTTCAGTGGCGTCCGGGGTCCATTCCATTTTCGCTCAAGTAATCGGCAAAGGCTTGTAATGTCGCCTTGCTGACATGATGCTCGATCCCTTCGGCATCGATCCTCGCAATGCTGTCCTCGACCCCCAATGCCTTGAGGAACGCGAGAACGACACGGTGACGTCGGCGGCAGGATTCGGCGAGTTCGCGGCCCTTGGCTGTCAGGAAGATGGCGCGATAGGGCGCGGATTGGACAAACCCCTCGCGCAGCAGCCGCGTGATGGTGCCGTTGACCGTGGCTTGGGAAACTCCAAGCCGTGCCGCAAGGTCGACGGCACGGGCCTCGCCGGTTGCATCCAGCAGATCGGCGATGAGCTCGACATAATCCTCCATCACCTCCGTACGGTGATCGCTGCGCGTGCGGTCGAAGCTCGCCGCCTGTTGGTCGACGCTGGCGAGGCGGGAAGGCGCATCCATGATCAAATTCCCCCATTTCCTAATGGCACCAGACTGAAGCAGCTACGGTCCGACGGTAACAGCCTTCCGCGAGGTTTTTCGGGTTACATAAAGACGGCGCAAGAAGGCCACGACGAACCCGGCGCTCAGGATGAGCACGATTGTTGGCGCCGGAGCGCTATCGAGAAAGAAGCTCAGATAGGTGCCCGAAAGCATCGCCGCGAGGCAGACGGCAACCGATACTAAAAGCATGCGACCGAAGCTCCGCACAACCAGGAAGGCGATGGCGCCGGGTGTAATCAGCAGTGCCACGGCCAGAATCAGTCCAACCGAGGTCAGCGTCGCGACGATGGTCAGCGACAGGGCGGCCAGCAGCCCGTAATGCAGCAGACCCGTATTGAGCCCGGAAGCCTGGGCCTGAGCCGGATCGAAGGCATGCAGCAGCAAATCCTTCCATTTCAACAGCAATGCCGCCGAGACGCCAAGTGCGATCGATCCTGAGGTCAGTAAGTCCTGTCCGCCGATCCCGAGCATGTTGCCGAACAGAACGTGGTCGAGATGTTCGTTGGTGGTGATGGAAGTGTACATGATGATCCCGATCCCGAACATTCCAGAAAAGACCACGCCCATCACCGTGTCCTGCTTGACCCGGCTATTGTGCGAAAGATACCCGGTCAGCAAAGCGCAGGTCATGCCCGCGCCGAAAGCGCCGATGATGAGGGGAATGTTCAAGATCCAGGCCAGAACGACGCCGGGCAGTACGGCATGGCTGACCGCGTCGCCCATCAGCGCCCAGCCCTTGAGCACCAGAAAACACGATAAGAGCGCCGTCGGCGGGGCGACGATCATCGCAATCCAGAAGGCGTTCTGCATGAATGGGAATTGAAACGGCAGGATCAGCGCGTCGAAGGTCATGGTAGCGCCTCCTGGTGGCGTAGGGAGCCGTCCGGTCCCCCAGGCCGCCGCAATGCCTCGGCTGCCTTGCGGCGGGCCGCCAGAAGGCCGTGCTTGGGTGCGAAGACGAACGCCACGAGAAAGATCAGCGTCTGCAGCGTCACGATCACGCCGCCCGTCGCCCCGTCCAGAAAATAGCTCGCATAGGCGCCGAGGAAGCTCGTGCCCGTGCCGATGGCGACCGCCAGCGCAATGAGCCGTGGAAACCGGTCGCAGAGCAAATAGGCCGTCGCCCCCGGCGTCACCACCATGGCGATGACGAGGAACGCACCCACGGTCTGCATCGCCGCCACGATCGCAGCCGAGAGCAGCACGAAGAACACCGCTTTGAGCAGATCGGGACGCAGGCCGATGGATCTGGCATGGTTCTCATCGAAGAACGTCACCATCAGATCCTTCCACTTGGCCAGGAGAACCGCCAGCGAAACGAATCCGATCAGCGCCAGTTGCAGCGTATCTTCGGGTGTGATGGCCAGGATGTTGCCCATGATGATCGTCTGGATGCTGACCGCCATCGGGTTGATCGACACCAGAAACAGGCCAAGCCCGAAGAACGAGGTGAAGATGATGCCGATGATCACGTCGACCTTGAGCCCTGAGCGGCCGCTCAGAAACAGCATGGCGCCGGCCGCCAGTCCACCGGCGATGAAGGCGCCGAGCGCGAAGGGCAGACCGAGCATATAGGCGCCCGCGACGCCGGGCACGACCGAATGACTGAGGGCGTCGCCGATCAGCGACCAGCCCTTGAGCATGAGATAGGCCGAGAGAAAAGCGCAGACGCCGCCGACCAGGGCGGAGACCCACATGGCGTTGGTCATGTAGCTGTAGCCGAAGGGTTGCAGGAGCAGGTCGATCATCTGCGATCGCCGTCGGCTTCGGTTCGGCGCGCCTGGCCGCCATAATGGACGAAAGGCCGTTCGTCGTCGGTAATGATGCTGACCTCGCGCGGATCGTCATCATCATGCAGCGCCTCGCCGCCAAGCGTGAAATGCCGCAAAACGCCACCGAAGGCGCGCTCGAGGTTTTTCCGTGTAAAGGTCGTTTCGGTCGGCCCGAAGGCCAGCACGGTTCCTTTGACGAGGACCGCACGGTCGCAAAATTCCGGCACCGAGCCCAGATTATGCGTTGCCACAAGCATCACACGCCCTTCTTGCTTGAGTTCGCGCAAGAGTGCGACGATCTGGTCCTCGGTGTTGACGTCAACGCCCGTGAAGGGCTCGTCGAGCAGGATGACGCGGCCGTCCTGCGCCAAGGCGCGCGCCAGGAACACGCGCTTGCGTTGGCCCCCCGATAGCTCTCCGATCTGACGGTGTCGATAATCGGCCATGCCGACCCGGGCGAGTGCCTGATCGACGGCGTCCCGATCGACCCGGGCGGGGCGGCGGAGAAAGCCCATATGCCCGTAGCGGCCCATCATCACCACATCCTCGACCAGCACGGGAAAGGCCCAATCGACCTCTTCGGATTGCGGAACGTAGGCCACGAGATTCTGGCGCAAGGCTTCGCGGACGGTACGGCCCAGAAGCCGGATCTCGCCCCTGGCGACCGGCACGAATCCCATGATCGCTTTGAAGAGCGTGGATTTGCCGGCACCGTTGACGCCGACCAGTGCCGTGATCGTGCCCTCGGGGATCGCAAAGCTCGCGTCATGCAGTGCCGTATGGCCATTGCGGTAGGTTACCGTCACATCGCGGGCAAAAATCCCGCCCGTACTATCGGCGATATCGGCAGGACTGACTTCACTTACGCTGGGCTGATCCAAACGATTACTTTCTGAAGATGTGCAGACCGGCTTCCCGTCGTGATCTGCGTCCAAAGCCCGTCAATTCGTGCCTGCGGCCAGGCCGTCGGCGACGGTTTTGGATGTCACGCGCAAGAGGTCGAGATATGTGGGAACCGGCCCATCGGGCTCGCTCAGAGAGTCGACATAGAGCACGCCGCCATAGGCGGCACCGGTTTCGCGGGCAACCTGTTCGGCGGGGGCCGTATTGACTGTGCTTTCGCAAAAAACGGCCGGGACGTTGTGCTGTCTCACGCCGTCGATGACGCTCCGCACTTGCTGCGGCGTGCCGGTCTGATCGGCGTTGATGGGCCAGAGATAAAGCTCCTTCATGCCGAAATCACGGGCGAGATAGCTGAACGCACCCTCACAGGTGACGAGCCACCGCCGCTCCGGCGGGATCTGCGCGACCTGTGCGCGCAAGGGCTCGATGGTATCGCCAATCTGCTGCTTATAGGACTCGGCGTTGGCCTCGTAGATCTCAGCGTTCTCGGGATCATGCTCGACCAGGGCGTCGCGAATATTGTCGATATAGACCAGGGCGTTGGCCAGACCCATCCAGGCGTGGGGATTGGCCGTGCCCTCGTAAGACCCGGAGGCGATCGAGATCGGGTCGATGCCGTCGGTCAAGGTGGCCGAGGGCATGTCGCCGAGATTGGCAACGAACTGCTCGAACCAAAGTTCGAGGTTGAGGCCGTTCCAAAGGATCAGATCGGCATCGCTGGCACGCACGATATCCTGCGGCGTCGGTTCGTAGCCGTGGATTTCAGCACCGGGCTTGGTGATCGACACCACCTCGGCTGCATCCCCCGCCACGTTCTGCGCCATGTCGGCAAGAACGGTAAACGTCGTCACAACCTTGAGCGGATCGCCGGCATCACGAGCCTGCACACTGACACCAACAACCGACATCAGTGCGACCGCTGCGAACAGTCGTATGAAAGATCGTGACAGCCTGTACCCCTTTTTGACATTATCCATCGATAATCCCGTCTCGCCAACTAAGGAACGCAGCAAAAACTTAGTTGGACCTAATTTGTTGTCAATGCCTTGGACGTGAAAGGATCGGATCCGGTGATTGTTCGAATGCTCGCGACGCTCATCGTGGCGGCAGGGGCACTCCAGCCTCCAGATGCTGTGGCGCACCCCCATTCCTGGATCGATCTTCGGACCGCGGTTATCTTCGATGAGCAGGGCCGGATCACCGCGTTCGAGCTCGATTGGCGGTTCGACGAGTTCTACTCGGCCTTCATCGTCGAAGAATATCTCGGAGAAGGGCAGCCGCCCGACGAATTTCTTCGAGAGATCGCGCAAACCAACATCGTCAATCTCCGCGATTATGATTATTTCACCGTGGTTCGTGCCGATGGCGAGACGGTTGAGCTAGGCGATGTGCGCGAGTATCAAACGGGGTATCAAGGCGATCGCCTGTGGCTTCGTATAAAAGTTCCACTAGTCGAGCCTTTGGATCCGACGTCATCGAGCATCACAGCATCAGTCTATGACCCGACATACTATATCGAAGTCCTGTATGTTGAAGATGATCCTGTTGAATTGGGCCCCGGCGCACCGGACGATTGCAGCAAGACTATCATCCCGCCAACGCCCGACGCCGAAGACATAAGCCTCGCATTCTCGCTTGATTTCACCCAAAGGGATACGGACGGCCTTGGCGTCAATTTCGCGGAGACCCTCTCGATTGGATGTGGCTAGGAAGCGCGCCGCGAACCCGTTGCGGCCTTTGGCGCTGACCGGATTTCTGGCGATTATCGTCGCATTCTTGGTCTATCTCGTCGGGCCTGTTGACCTTTGGCGGGATGCCATCGCCGACGTTATCGCGATCCAGCGTGACCTTCATCGAGAGCTCGCGGCGGCAATGCGCGGTGTCGCCGATCATGGGGCATTGGCCGGCTGGACACTGGTTGTCGTATCGTTCCTCTATGGCGTGTTTCACGCTGCCGGACCTGGCCACGGCAAAGCCGTGATCACGACCTATCTGGCAACGCAGAAAGGCGAAAGGCGCGCCGGCCTCATTCTCGCCACAACCGGCGCCTTGCTTCAGGGGGTGACTGCGGTCGCTGCGGTCGAAATTGTGGTGGGTATCTTCGCCTCGAGTTTTCGCAATGCGCAGTCGGTCACCACACGGCTCGAACAGATGAGCTACGTATTGGTGGCACTGCTCGGCGTTTGGCTACTCATCGTAAGTGCTCGCCGTCTCTGGTCGGGCGTTTTGACGAACAGGAATCATGCCGCCGCCGACTGTCTCCACCATCATCATCAGGCGGCGCCGGGCCCCGGGTTGTCCTGGTGGGCGGCCCTGCTCTCGATCGGCATCCGACCCTGTAGCGGTGCTATTCTGGTGTTGGTGCTGGCGCATTCGCTAGGTCTTCGCCCTGCCGGGATCGCCGCGGTTTTTGCCATGGCGGCCGGTACGGCGCTGGCGGTTTCGCTGCTCGCCCTGATCACGGTCCATGCCCGCGATTGGGCCTTGAGGTGGAGCCGGCATTTGTCGGGCAATGGAAGGACCTTGCAGATCGGCGGCAATATCGTCGCCCTCGGGGGCGGTGCCATGATTCTTCTGCTGGGCGTTTCGCTGTTGCTGGCGAGCATGGCCACAGCCACCCATCCGCTAATGGGAGCTTCATGATCGCTGCCGATGACATCATCGATGGCCATGTCCATTTGTGGCCATCGATGTCGGACGACTATCCACGTGTGCCCGGCATGGCGGGCGCCGTGGCGCCGGACACCTTTACGGAATCCGACCTGTTCGCTGTGGGGGCTGCACTCGGCATCGCTCGAACCGTCGCCGTGCAGCACATCGGCTTCTATGGCTACGACAACCGGTACCTGATCGATCGGCGCGCAGAAATGCCCGATCGGATCGCCGTCATCGGTGCCGTGGGCGAAGCCGAACCGGATGGCCCCGAGCGGTTGCAGACGCTTGCGGCGGCGGGAGCCCAGGGCATTCGCGTGCGCGGCTTCGACGTCGAGGCCTGGCCCGGTGACCCCAATGTCCTCGCCCTCTGGGAAACGGCGGAACAACTCGGTCTTGCCGTATGTCCGCTACTGCGGGCGCGGGCCGGGTTCGAGGATGAGCCGCTGCCATCCATCGCGACACTCGCCGAACGGTTCTCCGAGCTGACGGTGATCATCGATCACATGGCCTTCATCGATCCCCGGGATGCCCGGATGCGGGCCACGCTGATCGGCCTCTCACGCCACCCGAATGTTCTGGTCAAGGTTTCGGGCTTCGAGAAACATCTAGGCAATCAGCACCAATCCCTGGCTGGCTTCATCAAGGATCTTATCGAGGCCTTCGGTGCCGAGCGTCTGATGTGGGGCAGCGACATGCCGCTGCTTAAGGAACGAGGCGGCGATCTCGCCCAGATGCTGACCTTCATGCGCCAGGACCTGACGCTCCGACCCCAGGAATTGAGCCAGATTTTGCGTGGGACGGCCGAGCGGATCTTCTTCGCGCTAAGCTCCAGCTAGGACGAGAGGGCGGCTGCAATCGTTCTCGTATTGTGGCGCATCATATCCAGATAAGTCGAGGCCGGCCCGCCCTCTCCCGAGAGCGCATCGGAATAGAGCGTGCCGCCGATTTTCGCATCCGTTTCCGATACGATTTGCTCCAAAAGGCGCGGGTCCGTTACATTCTCGAGGAAGACGGCCGCGATATTCTCGTCGCGAATCTGGTTGATCAAGGCGGCCACATCTCGGGCCGAGGCTTCGGCTTCGGTGCTCATGGCCTGCGGTGCCAAGAATTCGAGCCCGTAGGCGTCGGCATAATAGCCGAAGGCGTCATGGGAGGTCACGATTCTCCGCCGGTCTTCCGCGAGGCCGGCCACGAAGTCCTGGACTTCCTTCTCCACCGCTTCGAGCTCGGCCAGATAAGCCTCGAGATTTCCTTCATAGATCGAAGCCCCTGCAGGATCGACTTCAGTCAGAGCAGTGGCGATGTTGGTCGCATAGATCTTGGCATTGGCGAGGCTCTGCCAGGCGTGCGGGTCAAGGTCGCCATGGCCGTGCTCATCCTCGGCATGCTCTTCTTCCGCATGTTCTTCCTCGGCGTGCTCGTCGCCATGCTCTTCGTCCAACTCCATGGGATCGATACCCGTCGTGGTCACAACAACGGGCCCTTGAAAGCCCGAGGCTTCCACCAGGCGATCGATCCAACCCTCGAAACCGAGGCCGTTGACGAAAAGCAACTCGGCGTCGCTGACCATACGCGCGTCGGCGGGTGAGAGCTGAAAGACATGCGCATCGCCGTCGGGCCCAACGAGGCTGGTCACCTCGACCCGGTCACCCCCGACCCGTTCCGCCATGTCGCCAAGGATGCTGAAGCTCGCGACAACGGGCAGCTTCTCCTGCGCAAGGGCGGCTGTCGGTAGCAGCAGAATGCCCAACGTTGTCCACAATAGGTGACGTCGGTGTAGCATCGAATGAACTCCTTCAAGCTTCGAGATGACGTTGGGGCAGATAGCCGCGCATGAGGCCGCCTTGCTGACCGAAGACGACCGAGACGGCATAGATCAGGCCGGCCGCGAGGATGATCGCCGGACCGGAGGGCAGGCCGTAATGGTAGGAGAGAAGCAGTCCCGCGACGCTCGAGACGATGGCGACGACGGCCGCCATCGCCATCATGGCACCGATGCCGCGGGCCCAGAAGCGCGCGGCGGCCGCGGGGAGAATCATGATACCCACTGCCATCAGCGTGCCAAGCGCATGGAATCCGGCAACGAGATTAAGCACCGCCAGCGAGAGAAAGGCGAAATGCGTCACGGTGCTGGTACGGCTGACCGACCGCAGGAAGCCCGGATCGAGGCACTCCATGACCAAGGGCCGAAACAGCACCGCCATGGTCAGGAGGGTGATGGTGGCGATGGAGCAGAGCAGCACCAGCGCTTCGTTGTTGAGGGCCAGGACCGTGCCGAACAGGACATGCAAAAGGTCGATATTGCTGCCATGAGTCGAGACGATGGCAACGCCTGCGGCAAGCGAGATCAGATAGAACGCAGCGAGGCTCGCATCCTCACGCAGGATCGTCGTGCGCGTGACGAACCCCGCCGCCAGCGCTACGGCCATGCCGGCAACCAGCCCACCGATTGTCATCGCACTGATCGAAAGCCCGGCAATCAGGTAGCCGACCGCGGCACCCGGCAGAATGGCGCAAGCCATCGCATCCCCGGTCAGACTCATCCGCCGCAGCAGCAGGAATACGCCAACGGGCGTCGAGCCCAGGGCGACGGCGATACAGCCCACCAAGGCCCGGCGCATGAAGGCGAATTCCGTGAAAGGGGTGACCAGCAGATCGAGCATCATGCAACCTGCCGGTCGCAGACGGCGGCGCCGTCATTGAACGCCTCGCAAAGCTGGCGGGCGCGGAACAGGTTCTCGCTGGTCAGTACCGTCGCCGTGTCGCCATGGGCCACGAGCTCGCGCGCGATCACCAAAGACCGCGGAAAATGGCGGCGGATCTGATCGATGTCATGGAGGGCCGCGAGTATTGTCCGGCGCTCGCCATGCCAGCGATGGATCAGCGCGATGAGATCGGCGGCGGTCTTGCTGTCGATGGCATTGAAAGGCTCGTCCAGCAGAATGATCGAGGCGTCCTGCACCAAGAGGCGCGCGAACAGCGTGCGCTGCATCTGGCCACCTGAGAGCGTGCCGATGATCCTGCGCTCGAACCCGGTAAGGCCGACCGCCGCCAGCGCGTCGCCGATCTTGACTTCCTGGCGCGGGCCGACGCCACCGAAGGCACCGATCTCGTGCCAAAGGCCCATGGCGACGAGATCCTTTACCGTGACGGGGAAGCTGCGGTCGATCTCCGCCTGCTGCGGGAGATAGGCGATGGACTGATGCGGGGTACGGTCGAGCGTGATGCTCCCCTCCAATGGGCGAAGCACGCCGGTGATGCCTTTGAGCAGGGTCGATTTGCCAGCACCGTTGGGGCCGACAATCGCCGTCAAGGAGCCCGAATCGAGGCCGGTGTTTAGATGATGAATTGCCGGATGCCGGTCATAGCCGAGCGTGAGGTTGTCGAGGATGATGGCAGGCGGCAATGATCCAGTCCCTAACCGATCGCCCAGAATAAGGCCGACCACAACAGCGCTGAAAGCAAGAGCGCCAAGGCGATCCGTGCCGAGGCACTTGAGAGCAGAGGCGCAAAACCTCCGCCATTTCGACTAGTCGTCAACGTGTTCATGATCATCCTGTAGCGTCTGCCGCCTTGATAGGTCATCGAACCAATCTGTTACAAGATAACATTTCATTTGGGTGCAGACAGGCCGCAAAGAAAGTGGCGCGAGATAGCGCCGCACCTGACATAATGCTGTCAGGTGGCTCGTGCGATTATCACTCGGTCGAAACCAATCAAGGAGACATCTCGATGACCCACACACCCGAGCATTTCACCGTCTGGACCGAAATCCCGGTGACCGACCTCGACCGCGCCATCACCTTCTACAACAAGGTGCTCAAGACCGAACTCAAGAAGGACGAAACCGGCCCCAATCCCGTGGCGATGTTCCCAACCGCCAACGAGAAAGGCATTGCTGGACATCTCTATCCAGGCAAGCCTGCTGCCGAAGGCACCGGTCCAACCATCCATTTGGCCAGTCCCGATGCGCTCGAGGAGGCGCTGCCGCGGGTCAGGGAGGCGGGTGGCAAGGTCGTCTCCGAGCCGATCCAGATCCCACAAGGGCGTTTTGCCTATTGCGAGGATCCGGACGGCAACTCGATCGGCCTCTTTACTTACTGAACGAGCCGAAAAATGCGACGCGCCGACCGCCTTTTCCAGATCGTCCAATTGCTACGCGGCGGCCGGCTCGTCACCGCCGCCAGGCTCGCCGAGCGGCTCGAAGTATCCGAACGCACCATCTATCGCGACATCGCCGACCTTCAGGCAAGCGGTGTGCCGATCGACGGCGAGAAGGGCGTCGGTTACATCATGCGCGCCGGCTACGATCTGCCGCCTTTGATGTTCACCCGCGACGAGATCACCGCCCTCGTCGCCGGGGCCCGGCTGGTTCGGGCCTGGGGTGGTGCCGCCATGGCACGCGCCGCCGAGGAAGCCCTCATCAAGATCGAGGCGGTGCTACCCGAAGCCGATCGCGATCGTGCCCGCCGGACCGAGATCCGGGCCTTCGCGCCGGGGATGACGCCGGAGCTGCGCCGCCGCATCGATACCCTCAAACACGCGGTCGAGGCCCGCCAATGCTTGACCTTCGGCTACAGCGACGCTGAGGGCAGGGCCACGGATCGCACCGTCCGGCCGCTCGGCCTCTGGTTCTGGGGCAAGGTCTGGACGCTGGTGGCCTGGTGCGAGCTCAGGAATGATTTCCGTATGTTCCGTCTCGACCGCATTCGTCGCATCGCCCCATCGAGCTCGACGTTTCGATCCGAGCGCGGCAAGACTCTCGCCGATTTCTACAAGCTGATGGAACGGGATGGCTGCATCGGGTCACCTGCCGCAGCCGCCGGGGAAGAATTGAAGAAAGCGTCTTGAGGCGCTGCCCGTCCTTGCTGCAACGAAGAGTGGCCAGTCTGACGTTTGGCTTTTTCCCTTGATAGTTGAATGAGAGTGAGGTATATGATCCTATAACGATTCAGTTAAAGGAAATACCTCATGGACAAGACAAGAAGCCTGTATCCGCTCAGACTGCCGGTTCAGATCAAGGCAGCGGTCAGGGAACACAGCCAGGCCCGAGGGGTGAGCATGAACCGGTTTCTCAATTCGGTGATCGCCGAAAAGCTGTTTGCGCTCGAATATCAGGCGATGTTCCACCATCCACGCTGCAAGGCCATCCTCCGCCGCGCAGCCGAACTCGTGGAACAGGAGGAAGCGCAAGCCCAGGCGCAGAAAAGCACCGGCGTCGAGCCCGGACCGATCGAACCCGCTGAGTCCGGCGATCTTCTTCACTAGCCCGCATATCCTGCCGATCGCCGTCCCGGTTTCCATCATTGGCATTACGCTAAGCAAAACCTACGCAACGGCTAGTAGGACACCGAAAATAAGCCGGCAAACACTTGGTTTCAGATGATGTTCATTTCCCTATCCTAGATTATCTTTTGATCCTGTGGCGTTATCGGTAATTCTGGTTTTGTGATGGAGTCGCCTTGTCGTGCTGTAAGCCGGCGAAGCGCTGGCGTTTAATCTTCAGCCTTACGCCCCCCGCTAAGGTCCGAGACAACTCGTGGGTTCTTCAAGGGTCCCATCGATGGCCGGAGTCCGGCGCCTGAATAGCGCCGGACCTGGGCTCGTTGGCAGTGGCTCAAGCGAAGAAAGTCGTCCGTGTTGAAGGCGGCGAAGGTCGTCTCCGCCGGGACGAAATCATCGTCGAAGGGGACGAAGAAATTGGCGGCCGTGAGATCGCTTGCATTCACCCCGTCGAGCCTTAGGGCTACCGTGAAATCGGTGTCCTCGACGGGAAGAGGATCGAAGCCGGCCCGGCTGGGCGCCCGGTCGTCGAGGGGAATGATGACGAAGGTATCGTCGCCTTCCTGCACCAGGCCGAAATAGGGGGAGGAATCGAAGACGGCGGTCTGGCCACGCTGGTCGGTGAAGAACGATGCGAGATCGATCGTGTCCCCCCGATCGCCGGCCTGGAAGTCGGTGACGATGTCGGTTGCAGGAATGTCCGGGATGGGATTGGGGTTCAAATCGATGGTGTCCCGGCCGCGCCCGAGCGTCACGGTGTCGGAGGAGATGTTGCGGCCCAAGATAATCCGGTCGGCGCCGCCGCCGAGCACCGTGTCGTCGCCGACTTCGGCGAATACGGTATTGGCACGGTCGCCCAGGTCGAACTGGAACTCGTTAAAGCCGCTCGGACGCTGTGCTTGAAGGGTGATCGTGTCATCGCCGTCGCTGGTGAAGATATCGTTGCCGACCAGCTGGGCGCGGATGGTATCGTTGCCATCCGGATTGCCGTCGAGCGTGCCGGCAAAGATCTGATCGAAGCCGCCAAAGGCCGGAAGATCATCATTGCCACCCAAGAGAAAAAATATCGCCTTCACCAGGAAGGCCGGGCATGCGGTCGTCGACCACGACATCATCGCCGTCGGTGAAACCTTGAAGCGTGTTGGCCATTGTCGTTTTCATTCGTCCGGTTGAGGTTTCGAATCATTGTCCGAAGCAAGCTCCCCCACCGTCGAATGGGTACTATCTGGCTGTCCTCACTGGGTGTGACATCCGCGTGTTTCACGCCGTCGTGGCGAGCCGTGAAGATGCCCGATCGGACCTTTTTGACGCATTGAGGTAGGGAGTAGGATTCGACCGAGCGGGATACACTCGGCCCTCGACGGCGGCCGCCATTGTTTCTTGCGCCGCTAACCGCTGGCCGACCGACTCTATCGTTATCAAGGTTCCACGGAGCAAGGGAACCCTTTCTTGTCGGGCTATGGCTTGTCGGGCTGTGGCATCAAGGTGTGGCGCCGGCCAGCATCAAGTCGCATCGACCGGGCAAGTTGCGGTGTTCGACGACGCCAGGCTGCCAAAGCCGGATCACGTCTCAGCTCCGCTCGACTGCGCCTGCCACCGTGTCGAGTGCGGCCGCGATCGTTCGAACCTGCTCTTCGGTCAACGGACCACGGCCTAGACGCAGGCGCAGCGCAACCTTCAAATTCTCCGTGGCCCGAATGATCTCCGGCGCAGGACCACCGCTATTGGCCTTGCTGACCGTGCGCATGCGGTCCAACGCCAAGTTGAGGGCAACCTGGTTTGCCGCGAGATAGTCGGTGCCGCTCGGGGTGATGGCATAGAGCTTTTTACCGTCGCTTTCGGCCACAGTTGCATGCCCGAGTTCGTCGAGCATGATCAACGTTGGGTAGATCACGCCCGGGCTCGGGCTATAGGTCCCGGCGACGCGATCCTCGATTTCCTTGATGATTTCATAGCCATGACGGGGCTGCTCGGCGATCAGAGCGAGGACGACGAGGCGCAATTCCCCATGGTCGAACAGCCGGCTCGATCGCCGGCCGCCGCGCCCGTGCCGATGGTGGACCCGTTCATGTCTCGGATCGCTGTCGCCGAATGGCCGTCGCGAAAAGCGTTTGCCATGCTCATGGTCTGGATGTCTGTGGTGCACTGCAATTCTCGATATAGTTTCGATGTATCGAAATAAAAGATATATCTAAAACCTATCAGATTCAAGTTTCTTCTTTTATGCTGGGGAAGCGCGGGTTGGGCGGGTTCTAGCCCTTGACGGAACCCGCCGTCATGCCCTGGACCATGAAGCGTTGGGCGACGAAATAGATGATCATCAGGGGGACGGAAGAGAGCACGGCGCCCGCCATCAGAGGGCCCCAGGGCAGGACATCGCTCGTGATCAGATAGTTCAGGGCGAGGGGTGCGGTGCGTTGAGATTCCGAGGAGATAAGGACCAAAGCGAGCAACAACTCGTTCCAGGCATTGGTGAAGGAGAAGATCGAGACGGCGGCGATGCCGGGCGCGGACAGGGGCAGAACGATCCGGACCAATGCCCCGAACCGTGACAGGCCGTCGATCAGGCCCTGTTCCTCCAACTCGCGCGGGATGCCGCGGAAATAGCCTTGCAGCAGCCAGGTGCTCAGCGGCAGAGCGAAGGTCAGATAGACCAGCACCAGGCCATAAAGCGTATTGCCGAGCTGCAGCCGCGCCATGAGGATCGAGAGCGGGATGAACAACAGGGAGGTGGGCGTAAGATAAGCAAAAAGGATGAGTTTTCCGAACACGCCCCTGAACCGATATTTGAAGCGCACGATCGAGTAGGCTGCGAATGAAGAGATGGTCACCGAAATAATGGTCACCGTCGCCGCGACCATGAAGCTGTTGCGGATATTCAGGAGAAACCCTTTGGTCTCGATCAGCGTGTGGTAGTTCGCGAGGGTGAAGACCTGCGGCCACAGCGCCGGCACCCTGTAGATCTCGCGGGGGAGTTTGAGCGAGGTGATCGCCATCCAGTAGATCGGGAACAGCACCAGCGCCAACGCCACGAGCAGGGCCAGATAGGTGAGGGCCCTGCCGATGATTTCGTCCCGTCTCAAGCCCGGGACCTCACTTTGCGTACGATGCGTTGGGCCGCCCCACCGCTAGTCATCCTCTCGCCGCATCATCGAAGTGGCCATGATGACGAGGATGGCGAGGACCGGCAGCATCGCCACCGAGACCGCCGCAGCTTCACCGATCCGTTGCGTTTGCATGCCGAAATAGGCGAGCACCGGAAACACCATGGTAGAATCCGAAGGGCCGCCCTGGGTCAGGAGCCAGACGTTCTCGAAGGAATTGGCGGTCCAGATCGAAGAGAGCAGGATGACGACAATGACGACCGGCAGGATGGCCGGCAGTGTTACGGCCCGAAAGCGCTGCCAGGCATTGGCACCGTCGACCCGGGCGGCCTCATAGAGCTCATTGCGGATATTCTGCAAGGCGGCCAGAATGCTGATGAACCAGAACGGGAAGCCGCGCCAGACCGTGGCGGCGATAACCGAGGGCATGGCCGTAGATTTCTGGCCGAGCCAGTCGATGATGCCCGAATAAATGCCGGTTTCGGTGAGCACGAGACTGATGCCGCCGCCGATCGGCTGATAAAGCACCCGCCAGGTCAGGAACGCGACAAAGGCGGGCATCGCCCAGGGCAGCATCAGGAAGGCCCGGAATACGCCGCGTCCGGGCAGGCGCTGATTGACCAGGAGCGCGAGCCCGAGGCCGATCAGCAGTTTCAGGATCCCGCTGACCACGACCAGCGTGATGGTGTTGCGCACGGAGGCGAGGAAGGCCGGATTTTGGGCATGATAGCGAAAATTGTCGAGCCCGATCCAGGTCCCCGGATTGCCGATCACGCGATCGGTGAAGGAGACGTAGATCGCATAGAAGAAGGGATAGCCGACGAGCCCGATGACCAGGATGACCGCCGGCAGAACGAGGCAATAGGCGAAGGCGTTCTTGCTTGCGGACAAGCTGAACTGGCGCCTCGGCCGCTCGATCGGGGCATCGGCCGAGGCGCTTATCGTTCCTTTCATGAGGGCTGGTTCAAAACGTCAGAAGTGCCTTCAATATTTGTCGTAGATCGACTGGATGACCCGCTCTGCCTCGTCCATCGCCTCGTCGAAATCATAGCCGTCGATGACCACGCGCTGGGCCATCTTGGGCACGACGAAGTTGCTCGAGACATCGGCGTAGGCCGCATTGTAGACGTCGGGATAGCCTGGGGCGGTGCCCTTCTGCACGAGGTCGAGCAGGCCCGAGAGCACATGGTTCTGGCCGCTATAGGTCTCGAACTGGGTCTGGTTCTGGAGCACCGGCCCATAAATCGCGACATCATAGTAGGCGCTCATGAATTCCGGCTGCGACAGGTGCTCGATCAGTGCCTTGGCGGCGTCCGGATTTCCGCTGCCGGCGGGAATGCCGCGAACATTCGGATTGATCGGCGAGATCGTGCCGATGGGTCCTGCCGGCAGCGATGAATAGCGGGTCGCCTCGAACAGTTCGGGATCGTCGTTTCTGGCGGCGATCGCGACCGATCCGGTGTTGGCGATGAACGCGGCCTGGCCCGAGAGATAGGACTGATTGTCACCGGCGCCGTCCCATGTGGTGTTGCCGGGCGGGAAGATGCCACGATCCCAGGCATCCTTCAGCCAGGCGAGATAGGCCCGGGTTTCCTCCGATTTGATGGCGGCCGCGGTGCCTTCGTCATTGGCGATGCGGCCGCCATAGGATTGGAGCACGGACATCTGGACATTGCCGTCGCCGACATTCGAAAGCGCCAGACCGAGGCCGAACAAGGGCGGTGCGTTGACGGCGGCCGCCTGCTCGACCAATTCCGCCCAGCTTGCCGGAGGATTGGCAAAGCCGGCCTCCTCCAGCGCGTCGTTCCGGCGCAGTAGGAGATTGCCGGACGCACCGAAGGGAATGCCGGTCCGGCCGCCAGCTATTTCCGTCGTATCTGTTGCGGCCGCCACCGAAGGAAACCAGCCGCCTTGGGCTGAGCCGATGGAATCGTAGAGGTCGTCGAGCGGCAAGAAGATGCCCTGCCGGGATAAGAGCAGTAGCAGATCGAGGCCCATATCCATGGCATCGGGCATGGTGTTGGAGGCGACAGCGGCCGAGGTTTTCTGGACCGTCTCGTTCTGGTTGATCATCACGACCTCGGTTTCGATGCCGTTGGCCTCGCCCCAGGCGTTGATGGTATCCTGGAGCAGGCTGTTGGCCTCGTCCGAGAAGATCAGCCCGCCCCAATAGGTGAGCTTCGAGCCTTGTGCCAAAAGCCGCCGGGGCCGGCCGGCGGTTGCCAAGGCCGCGGTCCCGGCGATACTGGTTCCGAGCACGCCGCGGCGCGTCCAATGTGTGGTCCCTGACATCAATTGTCTCCCTGATATTTGTGCGGTGTCGCTCTCGGGTGGCGTGTTATGCGGCGGTCTGGAGTGCCCGCATCTGCAAAAGCCCTTGCATGTAGCCGATGGCATGCGCCCGGCCGCGATGGTTCCAATCGGTATCACCATCCATGTGCGGGACATGATCATCCAGGATGAAGCCGGTGAAGCCGTTCTTTTCCAGTAGCACCATCGCTTCCGCCGGATCGTAATTGCCCTCGCCGATGAAGCACTCCTGGAAGTTCGGCACCTCACCCTGCACGTCGCGGAAATGGACGTAGTAGATGCGGCCGCGCGGACCGAAAAATTCGATCATCTCGCGCACATTGCTGCTGCCACCGGGCATTTCGGAGCAGCAGCCGAGGCAGAGATCGAGCCCCCAGGAGGGGCTGTCGGGATTTATTTCGAAGGCGCGCTTGAAGCCCGCCGGCTCGCGAAAGATCCGGGCAATGCCGCCTAGTATCGGGACAGGCGGGTCGTCCGGGTGCAGCGCCATCTTGACTCCCGCCTCTTCGGCGACCGGCAGGACCGTTTTGATGAAGTAGGCATAATTTTCCCACATCCGGTCCTCGGTGACGAATTCCGCGGGCTTGTCCCGCATCACCAGGGCGCGGCGCTGCTCGTCGGTCTTGGCCACGAACTTTCTCAGATCATCGCCGGCGGCTCGCTCGACTTCGGCCATGTCGAACTTGGTGCAGCCTGCGGCGCCGCGTCCGGGCGCCATGCGGTCCGTCCGCCAGACCGAGTTGGGCATGAAATGGAAGCCCAGGATGGGGATGCCGGCACGCCCCATATGGCGGAGGATCGCCTGATAATTCTCGATCTGCTCGTCACGTCCCGGCAGACCCAGCATGGCCAGATGATAGAAATGGATCGGCACGTTCTCGATCGCCTCGAGGGTCAGGCCGTGCTCGTGGCATTGTTCAACAAGGGCCCTCAGATCCCTTTCTTCCCAACGCGATGCACCCGGCAGCTTGGGCGTGTTGAGCTGGACGCCCTTGACGCCGATCTGTGCTGCGAAGCGCAATTTCTCGTCATTGAGTTCATTGAACTGACCGACAGCGATGCGCATGGTTTGCTCTTTCATTTCATGCCCCCTTATCATCTTCGACGCCGCGCATATTCAGTGCTGCTAACGCTACGACCGCGTCGAAAGAATGACAAGACGCTCGCCGTCAAGCAGTGTGTGCCGTCTTCGTTCGAACATATTCGAGCCGATAGACGTCGGTCTTCATGAGACCCGCGATGCCCAAGGCTTGGTGGGTTTCTTCCGTCAGGAAATCCTGGCGGACGCGTTCGAGTTCGTCTGGGCGGGCCGCCTCGATCAGGAGCGTCCAGCCGGGTGATGAGATCGTCCCTTCGCGACCCTCCCGCTCCTTGGTCTTGACGCTGCTTGCATCATGATTCGTTTCGCCGAGATGGACGCCCGCGATGCCGCGAACCGCGAGGATATGGGTGAGCATTTGCGTGGTGATACGGCCGACGAACGTCTCAGCCTCATGGACTTCAAAACGGACGGTCAGCAAATGCCCGCCCATGCCCGGTCCTTGACTGAAGCGTACCCGCTGGATCGAGCGCGCCGAATTGGCAAAAAATTGTACGGTCGAGACCGTCCAGGGTGTCGGGTTGTTGAGGCGGTTGAGATAGTCCTGGCCGGCGAGCGTCTCCACGTTCAAGGCTTCGTAGAGCGTGAAGAACTCCGGGCTCGCCTTCTCGCCGATATAGCGGCGGCCGCGCAGGAACCCCGGAATGCCGACCCGTTCGGGCATGTGCTCGTGCACGTGCCACCAATAAAAGGCGTCACGGCCTTCGTCCTGGATATCGTTCCAGATCGCAACGATAGCTTCGCCGGCGAGGCTCATGGGGTCACCACAACGGAGCTTGACATTTTGCGGCACGCGGTCGGCTTGGCGTCGGTTGGCCGAAGCGCTACACCGCCGGATTGTTGAGCGCAACCGAGGAGAAAGCCCTGCCCGTGACCGTAGAGCGTGACCGCGAAGAGGCCTTGCGGCGGCTCGCCCGTCACCTGCGGCCCGGGGGCACGTTGCGGCGCCATTGGCAACTCGAAGGAGGCGTCTCGGCGGTTGTCACGGCCCTGGAAATCGAGACTGGCGAAGGCGCCATCGAGATCCTGGTGCTCAAATATTACCGCGGTGGCGAACACGCAGAAAACGCTGCCGTGTTGAGGCGAGAGTATCGAACTCTTGAAGCCTTGAGTGTCGCCGGTCTTCCGGTTCCACCGCCGGTTGCGGTCGACCCGGTGCAGGGGCGGTGGTTGGCGATGCACTATGTCGAGGGCAGCACCGACGCGTTCGTCGAGAATATCGAAGCGCGTCTCGCTGCGCTTGCGGCAACGCTGGCGCGCTTTCATGCGACAGCGCTGGAGACAATAGATCACGGCCTTCTGCAGGATCGGAAAGCTCAAGATACTCTGCTTGTCGCCAATCCGCCCCCGATGCTGCATCGCCAACTGCCGGAAGCCGCTATTCGTGAGGCCTTGAAACGGGTCTGGCCTCCGGCTCGGCGCAATGCCGATGGATTTCTCCATGGCGATTTCTGGCCGGGCAATGTGTTGTGGCAGGATGGTCGGATCGTTGCCGTGCTCGATTGGGAGGACGCCTGCCGGGGCGATCCAGTCGCCGATGTCTCGGTCTCGCGTCTGGAGCTATTGTGGGCATATGGCGCCGAGGCGATGGAGATGTTCACGGCATATTATGCGGATTTCAGCGGTGCCGATATGACCGATCTCGCGATTTGGGACCTTCTCGCGGCCCTCCGCCCGATCCACGTGATAAGTGGTTGGGGCCTGAGCGATCAGGACCTTCGCCATTTACAAACTGGTCACCGGACCTTTACCGAGTGGGCGATTGAACGCTTGCATGGCCGGCGCTAAGTGCAGCGTATGATATGTTTCTTGAGAAAAATTGTTCTCGCCGCGGCACTCTCCACAACGCCGCTTGCCGCCCTGAATGCAATGGAGGGCTGGTCGGACATCGAGGCGGCGGCCCGGGGCGAGACGGTCAGCTTCAATGCCTGGGGCGGCTCGCCTGCGGTCAATGACTATATCGACTGGGTCGCAGCGGAACTCGATAACCGTTTCGGCATCGAACTCGTCCATGTCAAGCTGACCGACACGGCGGATGCGGTCTCCCGGGTGATTGCGGAAAAATCGGCCGGGCGCACTGAAGGCGGCAGCGTCGATCTGGTGTGGATCAATGGCGAGAACTTCTCGCGGATGAAGGAGGAGGGCCTGTTATTTGGACCGTTCCTCGATCGTCTGCCGAATGCAGCGTTGATCGACGTCGAGGACAATCAGAGTGCCGTTGTCGATTTCGCGCTGCCGACCGAGGGCTATGAAGCGCCCTGGGGCCTGTCGCAATTCGTCATGGCGTTCGATGGCGACGAGGTCGAAACACCGCCTCGAACCATGAGGGCGCTCCTGAGCTGGGCCGAAGCCCATCCGAGCCGGCTGACCTACCCGGCGCCGCCGAACTACATCGGCACGACGTTCCTGAAGCAGATCCTCTATGAAGTGGTCGAGGACGACGCCGCTTTGCTCGAGCCGGTCGACGCCGAAGCCTTCGAGGCGGTGACGCAGCCGCTCTGGTCCTGGCTCGATGCCCTGCACGCCCAGCTCTGGCGGAGCGGCCGGGCGTTTCCGCAGACCGACGTGGCCCAACACCAGCTTTTGAACGATGGCGAGGTCGCGATCACGTTCGGCTTCAATCCGGGCAATATCGCCAACATGATCGAGAATGGGACCTTGCCGGAGAACGTCGAGATCGCGACCTTCGAGGCAGGCACCATCGGCAACACCCATTTCACGGCCATCCCCTTCAATGCGACGGCACCCGAGGCGGCCATGGTGACCGCCAATTTCCTGCTCTCCCCCGAAGCCCAGGCGCGCAAGGAAGACCCGGCTTATTGGGGCGATCAGACCGTGCTCGAGATCGATGGGCTCGAGCCCGAGGCGCAAGCCTTGTTTGAGGCCATCCCGCAGCAT
Organism: Geminicoccaceae bacterium; assembly: GCA_041750975.1. Classification (GTDB taxonomy): domain Bacteria; phylum Pseudomonadota; class Alphaproteobacteria; order Geminicoccales; family Geminicoccaceae; genus JBGSYN01. The sequence continues at coordinate 23,609 of JBGSYN010000266.1, forward strand.
CCGCTGGTGCCGCCGCCGGGCTCGATCCGGCCGGTCCTGCCCGAGCCGCACCCTTCCTGGCATGAATTGCTGGAGCGGACCTGGCTCGAACGCTACCGCCGCTGAAACTAGTAGCCGCATCGGCGCCATGGCTCATCGCCCTGTTGCTGGCGGGACCGCTCGTCGCGGGGTTACTCGGAACGTTGCTGCCGGCGCTGGGCTATCTGCCGGCGATCGGCGCCCGCGAGATTGGCTCTACCGTGTTCAGGGAAATGTTGGCAGAGCCAGGGCTGGCGCGGGCGGCCTGGCTCTCGGCGACAACCGGGCTGATCGGCGCCGGCCTCGCTCTCGCGGTCGCCATGGCGATCATGGCGGTCTTTGCCGGCAGCCGCTGGTGGCGCGCTATCCGCACTGCAACACCGGCCTTTCTCGCCGTACCGCATGCGGCTTTGGCGATCGGCCTCGTTTTCCTGATCGCACCCTCGGGCCTGCTTGTCCGTTTCGCCATCGCCCTAAGCGGGATCGATCGGACGGTCCCGCCCGACTGGCTGATCGTCAACGATTCGAACGGCATTGCCCTGATCGCGGGCCTCGCCCTGCGTGAAGCGCCGTTCCTGCTCTTTACGCTGATTGCCGCGACCCACCCGTTCGAGACCGAGCGCCAGTTCAAGATCGCCCGCTCGCTCGGCTACAATGCCGCGGAAGTGTGGCTGTCCGTGCTGCTGCCGCAACTTTATCGCCGCATCCGCCTACCGGTCCTGATCGTTATTGCCTACGGCGTCACCAATGCCGAGATCGCTCTGGTGCTCGGTCCGACCAGTCCACCGACCTTGACGCTGCTCATTCTCGAATGGTTTCGCGACCCGGACGTGGCGAGACGCCTCATTGGCGCTGCGGCGGCCGCCATGGAAATCGGGCTGGTGGTTCTGTGTATCTTTCTTTGGCTCGTCATCGAGCGAATCCTGACTTCGTGGCGGCAAAAGCTCGTGAATGCCGGCCGGGTGCGACCGCTTGCGGTCATCGCGACATGGAGCGGACGATCTGCTGCCGGACTGGTCTATGCCTTGGGCCTGCTCGCGATGAGTGTCTTGATGCTGTGGTCGGTTACCGGGCGATGGCGCTTTCCCGATCCCTGGCCCGACAGCCTTTCACTTGCCGCCTGGGTGCGCTCCGGCGACGAGGTTTCGACAGCACTCGGCACGACGCTCGGCATCGGCCTCATCGCCTCGGTTCTGGCACTCGTGCTCGCGGTGCTGGCCTTCGAGAATAGGAATGCGCGGCGGGGTGTTCCTCGTAACTTAGGACGGAAAACCCAGAATTTGGGTATTGCCGCACTCTATATTCCTCTGCTGATACCGCAGATCAGCTTCATTTTCGGCCTGCAGATCGCCATGATCCGAAGTGGTCTCGACGGCCGCTGGGCGGGTGTCATCCTCTCCCACCTGGTTTTCGTCATCCCCTATACGGCCCTGATCCTGATCGATCCCTACCGCAAGCTCGACCCACGCTTCGCCCGCACGGCGCGCTCCCTCGGTCACGGTCCCTGGTCCGTATTTCTCCACGTCAACCTGCCGCTCCTGGCACGGCCGCTGGCCTTTGCCTGGGCGATCGGCTTCAGTGTCTCATGCGCTCAATATCTGACGACGCTCTTTGTCGGTCAGGGCAGGGTGATGACCTTGAGCCTCGAGGCGCTGGCACTGATGGGTGGTGGCGACCGCAGGCAGACGGCCGTGATGGCATTGCTGCTGGCCCTACTCCCTGTTGCGAGTTTCGGGCTGGCGGCTGCGATCCCGCGTCTTGCCTGGCCGCGCTTGTACCGGAGGCAGTCGGTGCGTACGAGACCGACATGACCCTCGTCCTCGACAGACTATCGATTGCCGTCCCCGGCAAAACCCTGCTTGCCGATTTCAGCCTGAGTGTCCCGGGTGGTGAGATCGTCACCATCATGGGCCCAAGCGGCAGCGGCAAGACCATGCTCCTGAACTACCTCACTGGCCACCTGCCGCAGGGGGTCCGCGCCGAAGGTTCTGTCCGGCTCGGCGACCGCCGCATCGAAAATTTGCCGCCCGAACGCCGCGGTCTCGGTATGCTTTTTCAGGACGATCTGCTCTTCCCGCATATGAGCCTCGGCGAAAACCTGATGTTTGCCGTACCCCGGACCATCAAGGGACGGCGCGACCGCCGATGCTGCGCCGACCGGGCACTATCCTGGGCGCAACTCGAGGGCCTGTTCGATCGTGACGTCGACACCCTCTCTGGCGGTCAACGCAGCCGTGCTGCCCTGATGCGGGCACTTCTCGCCGAACCAAGCGCCATGCTGCTCGACGAGCCCTTCACCGCACTCGACAGCAACCTCAAGAACGAAATCCGCACCTTTACCTTCGATCATCTCAAAACGCGCGGCATTCCGACCCTGCTCGTCACCCACGATCCCACCGACGCCCAAGCCGCCGGCGGTCCAGTGCTTGAGCCGTGGAAAGATTATTATCCTATCAACTAAAAGAAAGCAACCATATTTTTTGCTAAACGGCGCGGCAATTCGTTTGTGCATTCTTTGGCAATTCCAATGATGCGAAAGGATTTGCGAAAACCTCTCGTGCCCTCCTCGGCAAGCAAGCGTCTAATGATTGCGAAATAAATCGTTCGTGTAAAATTGTATTCCATCTTTCGAACATGCCGAAATGCCCAGCGGACAATTCGTTCGTGAAAAACACTTTCGGCGTATTGCCTTAGCATTCGATGCCCGTCGACCGACCTGCCACACTATCATATCCGCGGCGGTATCGCTAGGAATATATAACGGCAAACAATAAGGCGTGCCGTCCGTGTGCCTGAAGACCCACTGGCCTTCGGGCGATAGCTCGGCGGCGAGATCGTAGTGGGTAGCTGCCGGCGTCGCCCGGGGGGTGCGACGCCCCCCGAGGATTTTTTGGCAGCGTCAGGTAGGCTCGCCGAGGCGCTGGAAGATGGCGATCATCTCCAACTGCACATCGGCGACGGCGGCTGCGGGATCCTTGCCGTTGACAAGCACGTTCTGCATTTCCTTCTGGACGACGGTCTGGGTCATGACCTCGGAGAGGCCCTGGGTCAGTTTGCCGGGCCAGAAGAGGGTATGGCCCTCCGCTACGGTCTGCAAGAGGTCGTTGAAGACCGGCTTATCGGTCCAGAACGGATCTTCCGTCATTTTGGTGTAGACCGGGAAGTAACGACCGCCAGCCTCGATGATGAAGTTCGAGTAGTTGTCCGGCTCGACGAAGGTTGAGACCAGGCCCTTGGCGAGATCCGGATAGGGCGACAGCGTGAAGACGCCGTAATAGTCGGAGTACATGTCGCGATGGCGGCCTGCAGGTCCGCCCGGCGGCGAGAACAGGCCGGTGCCTTCGAGGAACGGGCTGTTGTTGGTCAGCAGATTGGAATAAATGCTCGTCGGGTTGAGGGCATAGGCGACCTGTCCTGCCTCGAACGCCTTGTTGTTGCCGGAATTGTCCCAGCTCAAAACACCGCGCGGGATGATCTTGTCATCATTGTACATTCGATTGATGAGCCTGAAGGCTTCGACCGAGCCTTCCGATTCGAAGGCGGGGCGTCCCTGCTCGTCGACCAGCTTTCCGCCATAAGGCCAGACCACCGACATGATCTCGCGCAGGCTGTCGGACGGGGTGAGGCCCAATGCCATCCCATAGGCATAAAAGGGCGGCTGGTTGACCTTTTTCGCAGCCTCGATGAAGGCTTCCCAAGTTAGCGGATAATCCTTGACCCCTGCTGCCTCGAACTTGTCCATGCGGACGTGGGCCGCCATCGGGTTCAAGCCCATCGGGGCGCCGTAATATTTTCCGTCCTGTTCGGCGAGTGGCATGATCGCTTCGTTGATGCCGCCTTCCTCCGCGCGCATCGTCTCGACGATATCGCTGATGTCGAGCAGGTGGCCGTTCTCGCGCCAGGTCACCATCTGGTTCTCGCTGACGCGGGTGACGTCGGGCGGAGCCCCGACCTCGAGGGCGGCCGCCATGCGGGTGGCGAGCTCGCCGCCCGGGACCTTGACGATCTCGACCTCGTCGTCGCTCAACCCGGCGCTCTTGGCGAATTCCATGGTCTGGTCGATCAGGATCTGATCGGCGGTCTCGTTGAAATTGGGCTGCAGCCAGAAGATCAGCTTCTGGTCGCGGTCCTGGGCCTGCGCCGGCCGGCTCAAAAGCAGGTTGGGCGTGGCGGCAATGGCCGCGGTTCCGGCGCCGAGTTGCACGGCACGCCTGCGTGTCAGTCTGTTCAAAGCCATCATGCTCTCCCTTGATGCGGTGGCTGCCAAAACGAGTTCACATCCGCACGGCTCCAACCGTGAGACCTGTGATCAGGAAACGCTGGAAAACGAAGTAAACGACGAGCGGCGGGACGGCGCTCAGTAAGGTCGACGCCATCATCGGTCCCCAGAAGAAGACATCCTCGACGATGAAGCTCGGGATACCGGTGGGGATGGTTCTGACCGACGTGCTGGTGACCAGGACCGAGGCGTAGATGTATTCGTTCCAGGACAGGGTGAACGAAAAAAATGCGACGACGGCAAGGGCCGGGACGGTGATCGGCAGGATGATGCGGAACAGGACGCCGAGCCGGCTGCAGCCGTCGATCAGGCCGGCTTCCTCGATCTCGACCGGAATGGAGAGGAAGTATCCCATCAGCAGCCAGGTGCAGAACGGCACGGTGAAGCCGAGATAGACCCAGACCAGTCCGTTGAGCGTATTCTGGAGGCCAACGCTCAAGAGGATCGCGAGGATCGGGATGAAGAGCATCGAGTGCGGCATGAGATAGGTATAGACCAGCGCCCGCGCATAGAAGCGGCGGCCTGGAAAATCGAGCCGGGTCAAAGCGTAAGCACCGAGCGAGGCGAAGACCAGCGAGAAGAGCGTCGTCACCAGGCCGACGATCAGGCTATTGATGAAATAGGTCGCGAAGTAGGTCTTCTCGAACAGGATACGGTAATTGTCGAGAGTGGGGCTCGTGGGCCAAAGCGTGACACCAGGACCGTAGATCTCGCTTTGATCCTTCAACGAGGTGACGATCATCCAATAGAGCGGCGCAAGCGTCCAGAACATCAAGACGATCAGGGCGAAGCTGCCGAGCCAGAAATAGAAGCTTGCCACCGCAGTTTTGGTCTTGAGCATGGCTAGACCGACCGGTTCTGCAGCATGCGCCTGGTGATCAAGATAATGAAGATCACCAGAAACGGCAGGAAGACGAGATTGACCGCGGAGCCGATGCCCAAGCGACCGCTCCCGATGGCGAGATTATAGGCGAAGTTGGGCAGGATCTCGGTGCGATTGGCGGGGGCACCATTGGTCAGAATGTGGACGACGACGATGCTGGTCGAGGTGAAGACAGTCGACAGCATCACAGTAATCATGAAGACGTGCCGCATCGAGGGCACCGTGATGTGCCGGAACTGCTGCAACCGGGAAGCCCCATCGATTTCCGCCGCCTCGAAGAGGTCGCGGGGGATGGCTTGCAG
>JBGSYN010000267.1:0-20844 GCA_041750975.1 Geminicoccaceae bacterium
GCCGCGGGCCGCTACCGCCGCCCGCGGGGCGTTCCTCGGCGACTCGGACGGCGAGTGGCCGTCCACCCATCTGAAAGCCGTCCAGCTCCTTGATGACCGTTGAGGCTTCCTCGGGTGTTTCCATCTCGACGAAGCCGAACCCGCGCGACCTGCCGGTGTCGCGGTCCGTGGCGATCTTCGTCGAGACGACGACCCCATGCTGGCCAAAAATATCACCGAGTTCATCCTCGGTGGTTGAAAAGGGAAAATTCGCTACAAAAAGCTTGCTCGACATCCAAGTGCTCCAACGGCGTCACGACAGCGAACGACCTCTCGATCCGAAAGCCGCAGAGCAATGTCAGGATTTCTGGCGCTAGCGCCGGTTGATGGCGGGGTGTTCAAGCCACACCTGGCCGACGCCACTTAAGAGGAGACTGATGACGCCCTAATAAAAGCGAGCGCGATATCCCCAATGCCCTGAACTACAAGATTGCGGCGGCGGCCCTTAAATCATGAGATGACACAAAAATTTATAAAGTTTTTGGGTCTGCAATACGAGCGAAAACTTCGAAACAACCGCGCTTTTCCATCACGCCGGGGTCGAAGCTTGCACCACGGCGTTAATGTCGCCTGGCTCGTGTGATCCCTGGCTATCGTCGTCGACCGAGCGCTCGGCCGCGGTTTCCTGCGCCATGCCTGTGGCGACGGTCGATGTTGCCGGCACGGCCATGTAGCTACCCTGTTCATCAAGCGGTACGCTTTGGCGCTGGGTCATGCGGTAAACCGCGAACACGCCGACGCTGCCATTGATGATGGCAAACCACAAAGGCAGGCCAACAGGTCCGACGAACTGCATCAGGCCGGCACCGATCGACGGCCCGAAGCAGGCACCAATGCCATAGCCCATGACCAACGCACCGCTGGCGGCCACCATTTCCTCCGGCGAAAGGTAGTCATTCGCGTGGGAAATACACAATGAATAAAGTGGAATGCAAAGGCCGCCGACGAGCGCGAACATCATGAGGAGTGCCGTTGACGGTCCCGTGCTCAGCAAGCCTGCGATGATGGCGCTGCAGGCCGCAAGGAGCGACAGCACGGTAAGCACGAGCCGGCGATCGAGGCGGTCGGACAAACGGCCGATGGGCCATTGGAACAGCATGCCGCCCACAATCGTGAGGGCCATAAATACCGAGATGCCCTTGACCGAGAAACCGACGATATCCGCGTAGACTGGCCCGATCCCGAAGAGCGCTCCCTGGGTGAGCCCGCAACCGACAATGCCGACCGCCGCGAGCGGCGAGAAACGGAAGAGACCCATCAGGCCGAGCGTGCCCGGGGTCGTCACGACCGGGACCTGGGTCGCCGTCAATAGCATCGGCACGATGGCGATAGAGACCAGGATCGAGGCGATGATAAAGATCTCGAAGCCTTGGGGGTCACCTATGTTGATGAGGAATTGGCCGAGTGCCAAACCGCCATAGACAACCAACATATAGACTGAGAGCAGTTCGCCTCGTCGCTCGTTGGAGGCGCTGCTATTGAGCCAGCTCTCGGCGACGATGGTCGCACCGCTGACGCAAAAACCCGTCAAAAAGCGCATCGCGAACCAGCTGAACGGATCGACCAGAATCGCAAACACCAGAACGCTGCTCGATGCCAATGACACCAAACCGGCGAACACGCGGACATGGCCGACGCGAATCACCAGCCGCTGGGTCAGCACCGAACCGGCCAGGATGCCGAGATAGAATCCCGACATGACGATCCCGGTCGTCGTTGTCGAAAAGCTCTCCAGATTGGCGCGCACGCCCAGCAGCGTGCCCATCAGGCCGTGGCTGAGCTGCAGCAGCAGCACGCCGAACAAGAGCGGCCATGTGGCGCGAATGACAGTTAGCATGGAGCGACCGGAGCGAAGTGTAGAACGCGGTCAGCATTCTATAATAGCCTGTAGCATTAGCTATCGACGATTCGACATTTGAAGCCTTACGCCGGCCAAACCTAGAGTGGCCAGAAATAGAGCAGGGCCGGGATCGCTATACTGACGACGATAATCTGCAAGGGCAAGCCGACCCGCCAATAATCGCCGAATGCATAGCCGCCGGGGCCCATGACCAGGGTGTTGTTCTGATGGCCGATGGGAGTCAGGAACGCGCATGAGGCAGCGACAGCCACCGCCATCAAGAACCCATCCACATTCACGCCGAGCGTGGAGGCGAGGCTGATGGCGATCGGCGCCATGATCACCACGGTTGCGGCATTGTTGATGATATCCGTGACCGACATCGTAATCAGGAAGATCACGACCAACAGGATTGCGGGCGAGGTCTCTCCCGCGAGCATGGCAAGTCCGGTTGCCAGAGTTTCGGCGAGCCCGGAGGTTTCGAGAGCGGTTCCGATCGGGATCATTGCGGCGAGGAGGATGATGACCGACCAGTCGATATCCTCGTAGATCTCACGGGTCGGCAGAATGCCGAGCACCACCATCGACACAATCACGACCCCGAACGCAATCTGAATGGGGAGCAAGCCCAGGGCCGTCAGAGCCACGCCAAGGCCGAACAGGACCAGGGCCGGCCAAGCCGGTTGGCTACTCACCTGAAGTTTGCGCACGGCTAGCGGCAAGAGACCCAGCAATCGGGCCACCTCCGTGAGCCTGACGCTCTCTCCCTGCAACAAGAGCACATCGCCGCCGCGCAGCCAGATACGGTCGAGACGGTCGCGATTCTGACTGCCTTCACGCGCCACTGCGAGGAGATTGACATTGAACTGATGGCTGAGACGGTCGCGGGCGTCCCTGCGCCCATCGAGTTCCGAACCCGGCTTGATCACGGCTTCCATGACCCGGACGTCATCGCTGCTGAGGGCCACATTCTGGCGATCCTCGGCCCCCACGATCTCGAATCCGAACCGTTTGAGAAATTTTTCGAGGGCACTCGGGGCAATTTCGATGATCAGGATGTCGTCATCCCAGAGCAGAAAGCGGCGCGGCACATTGGGGATGCGGCGGCCGCGGCGAAGCATGCCCAGGATGGCCACATCAAGGGTTGCGAAACTGTCGCCGAGCTCGCCGATGGTCCGACCGACCAGTTCGTTTTTGGGGCGGGCCCGGATCTCGGTGACATAGTCGCCGATGGCGAAAAACTCCTCGGAGCCTGAAGCGCGATGACGCGCCACAGGCAAAAGGCGCCATCCGACAAAAGCCAGATAGAGGACACCGGCGATTGCCACCGGCAATCCGACCCAGGTGAAGTCGAACATCCGGAACGGTGCATCTTCTGTCTGGCGACGGAAGCTCGAGACGATAATGTTGGGCGGTGTGCCGATCAGGGTCACCAAACCGCCGAGCAAGCCGGCAAACGATACCGGCATCAACAGCAGCGACGGCGAGCGCTTGAAGGTCGACGCGGTCTGCATCGCCACCGGCATCATCAGGCCCAGGGCGCCGACATTGTTCATGCATGTCGAGAGTGCCGCCGTCGTCATCGACAGCACGCCGACATGACCCGTCGTATTCCGAGCGAAGTGGCGTACGAGTTCGCCGACACTATCCGTGGCGCCGGTCATCGTCAGCACCCGGGTCAGGATCAAAACCTCCGCCACCGTCACCGTGGCCGTATGTCCAAGCCCCACGAACGCGTCGCCGGCGGGCACAAGGCCGAGAAGAACGGCTACCATGAGAGCACCCACCGCGGCGACGTCGTGGCGGAGGCGGCCGGTGACGAAGACGACGAACAAGCCGCACAACAGCAGCAGGATCTCAATCTGCGGCATCGTCATTTTTTGTAATGATCGGCTTGGGCGTGCAGAATCTCAGGCAATCGCGGTCTGCGGCAGATCGGCAGAGCCGACCGATACAGTGCCGTTCCGGGAATGGCGCTCACGGCAGGCGACGCCGAATGCGTCGAAGATTGCAAGAGATATCGGATCTTCGCGCACCCGCCATTCCGGATGCCACTGCAAACCGAGCGCGAATGTTGTGGCCCCCTCGACGCTCAATCCTTCGATCGTGCCGTCGGCTGCGACGGCTTCGATCCGTAACCCTGGCGCTACCCGATCGACCCCCTGGCCGTGCAGGCTATTGACCTGGACTCTGTCGCGGCCTTTCAAGATCTGTCTCAGCAAACCACCCTGCGTGACTTCCAGTTCATGCCGCAGTGCATAGCGTTCCTCATGCGGCTTGGTCTTGTCGGAGCGGTGATCGTCGCGCCCGGGGACTTCCCAGAGATGCTGATGGAGGGTGCCGCCGAAGGCGACATTGAGCTCCTGGATACCGCGACAGACCGCGAGCAACGGTACGCCGCGAGCGACGGCACGGCGAATTAGCGGCAGGACCGTAGCGTCACGGACAGGATCATCGAGGTTGCCCTCGCGGGGCGTGGGCCCGCCATAATGGTCCGGGCCCACATTCGATGGACTTCCCGTCAAGAAAACACCATCGAGCCGATCGAGCAGCGCATCGATCTCGAGGCGTGAGCCAAGTGCCGGTATGATCACCGGCACGGCATCGGCGCCATCGACAATGGCATCGACATATTTGGCGACGACACCGTGTAACCGGGCGTCGTCGGTGCGTCTCAAACAGGCGGAGACGCCGATCAACGGCATGGTGCCAAGTCTGCTCATGATTGCGCCTTGTGTCCCGAGCGAGAATTTTCCGTCAGCCAGCCCCGATTGCGATCCGGCGCGGCTTGGCGGCTTCCGGGATCTGGCGGGCGAGCTGGATGTTCAGGAGTCCGTTATCGAGATCCGCACCCAGCACTCTGACATGCTCTGCCAATTGGAAACGCCGCTCGAACCCACGCTGGGCAATACCACGATGCAGATAATCGAGATCCTTTTCGGGCTTGCTGATTTGCCCTTTGATCAAGAGCGTGTCCTCGTGTGCTACGATCTCCAGATCCTCCGGCCCAAAGCCGGCCACCGCCATGGTAATGCGATAATGAGCCGGATCAAGGCGGACGATATTATAGGGCGGATAAGAACTGTCTCTTGCCGCCTCACGCTGAGCGATATCGATCAGTCTGTCCAAATGATCAAAGCCGATCGTCGAGCGAAAAAGCGGCGACAGATCAAGACTTGGCACAGGGCATTCTCCGACAATTTGACAGGCGATTGGGAGCGCTAGTCCTTACCATGGAAAGCATGTCCAAAAACGGAGTCCAATTCTCTCTATGTTGATCAAGTCGATACTCATCGGGCTATTCTTATTCCTGATACCGATTGGCGAACGGATATGGCCGTCCGTTTCGAGCTCGCTGATCCTGAGCGGGCACCAGCATAGTGCCGCCGCAATCCGTCGTCTCGGACGCAATCTTGGCCTGTTCTTGCTGACCTCCTTGACGTCGCTTCTGATCGTGGTCCCGGTGACGAGCTTTGGCGTCGGTCATGCTGTCGGGCTGAGGCCCGAATTCTGGCAAGGCGGATTGGGGCTCGTCCTGGACGTCCTGGTTCTGGATTGCTGGATCTATTGGTGGCATCGCGCCAATCACGAGATTCCGTTCCTCTGGCGCTTTCATCGTGTCCATCATCTCGATGAGGTGCTCGATAGCTCCTCGGCACTTCGCTTCCATTTCGGAGAGGTGGCTCTATCCGCGATTGCGCGGCTGCCGATCGTCGTTATGTTTTCGGTGCCGCTTGCCAACGTCGCGATCTTCGAGGGCCTGATCCTGTGTAGCGCGATCTTTCATCATTCTACGCTGTATCTTCCCAAGGGTTTCGAAGCCATCCTCGCCAGGGTCGTCGTCACGCCCTCGATCCACTGGGTTCATCATCACAGGGAGCGGCACGACACCAATAGCAATTACGGCACGATTTTCAGTTTCTGGGACCCCGTATTTCGATCGCGGAGCGCAACGAGGCGCTGGCGCCAGATGCCTATCGGCATCGAAGGCGACGGTCCGGATCAACGGCTTCCGGCGCTTCTCAGCGCGCCCTTCAGGCTGCAGCCTCGACGAAATTGGCGCCATAGCCGGTCCGACGGAAGCTGAAGGCGAGGATCAGGCCCCGCGCGGCCAGATAGACCAGCATCGCGATCCATAGTCCGTGATTACCGAAAAGAGGTACGAAAATGGCGGCAGCGATCACGAAGATGACGAGACAAAGCGCCATCGCATCGCGCAGGGTCGCCGCTCGCGTCGCCCCGAAAAAGATGCCGTCCAACAGCCATGCCCAGATCCCGATCAAGGGAATCAACACGACATAGGGTTGGTAGGCATAGGCGGCAGTCCGGACGCCCTCGAGATCGGTCATGAGCCTGATGATCGGTCCGGTCGCGAGGGCATAAACGAGTGCCAGAAGGAGTGCCAGGGTAAGCGCGTTGATGGCGCCGGCCCGGACTCCGCTGCGGATTTTGCTCATATCCCCGGCGCCGATCGCTTTGCCGATCATAGCCTCGGTTGCGAAGGAAAATCCATCCAGGCCGAATGCGGAAAGGGTGAAGAAATTGAACATTATCGCGTTGACCGCAAGTGCGGTTTCGCCAAGCCGAGCGCCGATTGCGGCGAAGGAGAGAAACACAACCTCCATCAAGGCCGTACGTAGAAAGAGATTGCCGTTGATGGCGAAGATCCTGGTGAAGGCTTGCCTCGACCAGAGCTGCAACTCCCGAAGCGGGCGCGTATCGTGCAGGCGCCAGACCGGGCGGATCAACAGGTAGCTGGCGATAAGCCCCAGATACTCGGCACCGACCGATGCCCAGGCAACGCCCGCGATCCCCAAGCCGAAGCCGAAGACGAGGATGAAATCGAGGGTGGCGTTGATACCGTTGACGAACACCAGGAGGACGAGTGGCCCCCGGGAACGCTGAGTGCCAAGGAGCCAGGCCCAGACCACCATGTTCATGATCGTCGCCGGTATCGCCAGCAGGCGGATTGTGACGTAGGTTTCGAAGGGTGCGATGATTTCGACCGGCGGCCCATAGCCATAGCTGGCGATGTTCGCAATCGGTGTGCGAAGAGCCGCGATGATGACGCCCAGCGTGAAACCGATCGCGAGGAAGCGAATCAGACCGGCCCGGATTTCGTCATTGTTCCGAGCTCCGGTTGCTTGAGCCGTAAGGCCCGTCAACGCCATCCGCAAAAAGCCGAAAACGAAGCTGATGACACTGATCAGAATCGAGCCCAGCGCCACGGCACCCAGGAAAATCGGATTGCCCATATGACCGACGATGCCGGTATCGACCATGCCCAAAAGCGGCACGGAGATATTGGCGAGGATTAGCGGCCAGGCGAGCCGCCAGGATTCCTTGAGGGGCGTCAAACGATCGGGTTCCGGAATAGAGGCGAGAGCGGCTCTCGGTTGACAGGGTCAGCCATAGAGCTAGCGTCCTGCAGCAAGATCAAGGTGGCGGCAAGCGGGCATGATTGGTTTTGCATGCGCCCGCGCCGACCGGACGGGATGTCTACTCGGTCGGATTGTTATGGTCGGCGGCCTGAGTTTGCCGTCGAGCCGAAAAGCACAATAGGGAAAGCTTCCAAATGAAAATCGGAATCAATTTTCTGCTATGGACCGGTTTCGTCGATGAGAGCTTTTTCCCGCTTTTCGAGACACTTAAAAAGACCGGCTTCGACGGCGTCGAGATACCGACCCATCGAGGCGACGACGCGCATTATCGGCAACTTGGCCGGGCGGTGCGAGACGCCGGGCTCGAATGCACGACGACAACGGTCCTGCCCGATCTCGAACACAATGCCGTCAGTCCGGACTCCTCATGCCGACAGGGTGCGCTCGACCATCTCAAATGGGCAATCGACCGCTGTTCGGCGATGGGATCGACATTGCTTTCGGGCCCCTATTTCCAGAAGCTCGGGGTATTCAGCGGCAAGGGGCCGAGCGAGGATGAGAAGCAGTGGGTCGCCGAAATCCATCGTGTCGCTGCCGATCATGCGCTCGAAGCGGGCATTATCATGGCGGTCGAGCCGCTCAATCGCTTCGAATGTTATTTTCTGAACACGATCATCGATGCCCGCGCCCATGTCGCACGGGTGGGCCGGCCCAATTTCGGTGTCCTTTACGATACGTTCCACGCCAACATCGAGGAGAAGGATCCGATCGGTATCATCGGGCCCGCGGCATCGGCCATCAATCATGTGCATTTTTCGGAAAACGATCGCGGCACACCCGGCAAAGGCCACATCGATTTTGCGGGCACCGCAAAAGCCCTGAAATCGGCCGGCTATGGTGGCTGGATCACCATCGAAGCGTTTGGATCGGCGCTGCCGGAACTTGCGGCCGCAACGAAGATCTGGCGGCCGATGTTTCCTTCCCCGGAGGAAGTCTACACGGTGGGTCTCAAAACGATCCGCGACGCTTGGGCGTCGGCTTGAGGACTAAACAGTTACCCATGCCATAGCGGATGGGAATGACTGACTATGCATGGGTGTCGAACCGAAACGCTCGCGCATGTATGTTGTGGACATAACGATTGCGCCGCGCGAATTTCGGCGTGTTCGCGCAAACTGCACGTGATCCTGCAACCAAGATGGCGAACCCATCGCCGTTCCGGAATTTCCAATGACCCTAGATGCCGAGCCTGCCGCGCGAGTCGTTCTCATCGACGGTTCGGGCTATATATTTCGAGCATTTTTCCGCCTGCCGCCAATGACCCGCGGTGACGGTACGCCGACCAACGCCGTCTACGGCTTTTCGACCATGATCTTCAAGCTGATGCAGGAGCGGCCGGATGACGATCTGATCGTCATTTTCGATGCGGGGCGCACGTCATTCCGCAACGAAATCTATGCCGATTACAAGGCCAATCGCGACGACCCGCCACCGGAACTCGTCCCGCAATTCCCACTGATCCGGGACGCCGCCAGAGCCTTCGGGCTACCCGTAGTCGAAGTCGAGGGATTTGAAGCGGACGATATCATCGCGACTTATGTGAAGACGGCAAGGGGCCAGAACCGGCAGGTCGAAATCGTATCATCCGACAAGGATTTGATGCAGCTGATCGATGACGGCGTTTCGATATGGGATCCGATGAAGGAACAGGAGGTGGGTGCCGACCAGGTCATGGAGCGATTCGGTGTCGGTCCGGCCCGGATTCGCGATCTTCTTGCCCTTGCGGGGGACACTTCCGACAATGTGCCTGGCGTTCCAAGCATCGGTCCGAAGACAGCGGCGCAGCTGATTGCCGACTATGGTTCGCTTGAAGGGCTCCTCGCCAATCTCGACAAAATCAAGCAACCGAAGCGCCGGCAAGTGCTGACCGATAATGTCGATCAGGCCCGCTTGTCGTTTGATCTGGTCGGACTGCGCGACGATGTCGATTTGCCCGTGTCGTTGGAGGAGGCGACCCGGCGCCGCTTCGACGATGCGAAATTGATGGCGTTTCTGAAGGAAAATTCCTTCACCTCCATGATCAAGCGGTTGCAGACCGTAGCCGATCTGATCGACGGCGAACCGGTGCCAAGCACGACGGAAGAGATTTACGAGACAATAACGAGCCTCGAGGCCCTGGACGCAGTGATCGCCACGGCGCGTGCGGTCGGCTATCTCGCCATCGATACCGAAACCACGGCCCTCAACATCGCCAAGGCACGGCTCGTCGGAATTTCGCTTGCCTGCGACGAAAGCCGCGGTTTTTATCTGCCGCTGGGCCATGTCGACGATTTCGGCGAGGCGGTCGGCGGCCAGCTCGATCTCGAGGCTGTCGCAGAGCGTCTCGGGCCGCTATTGATCGATCCTGCCGTGCTCAAGATCGGCCATAATCTGAAATACGATATCAGCGTTCTGGTCCGGCACGGCCTGAGCCTCGCACCTATCGAGGACACGCTGCTTCTTTCCTATGTTCTGGATGGCGCACGTCATGGGCACGGCATGGACGAACTGGCAAAGCGCCATCTCGATCATGACACGATATCCTATGAGAGCATCTGCGGCAGCGGCCGGAAACAGATCACGTTCGATCGGGTGCCGATCGAGAAAGCAACCGACTACGCCGCCGAGGACGCCCTGGTCACCCTTCGGCTGTGGCAGATTCTCAAGCCGCGTCTCGCCCAGGAGAAGATGGCGACCGTTTATGAGACGCTGGAGCGGCCCCTGTCACCGCTCCTGGCGCGCATGGAACGGCGTGGCATTCGGGTGGACGCGGAGCATCTTCGCACGCTCTCGGTGGATTTTACCGGCCGTATGGGCGAACTCGAAACCAAGGCCTACAAGCTCGCAGGCCGCACCTTCAATCTCGGTTCGCCCAAGCAACTGGGCGAGATCCTCTATGACGAGATGGGTATCGGGGGCAGCCGCAAGACCAAAACAGGAGCCTACGCAACCGGGGCGGATGTGCTGGAGGGACTTGCAGCGTCCGGTCACGAACTGCCGCAGACGCTGCTCGATTGGCGGCAGATGCAGAAGCTTACGCGGACCTATACCGATGCCCTGATCGAGGACATCAATCCGCAGACCAAGCGCATCCACACCTCCTATGCGATGGCATCGACCTCGACGGGCCGCTTAAGTTCGAACGAGCCGAACCTGCAGAACATCCCGATCCGCACCGAGGAGGGTCGCAAAATTCGTGCGGCTTTCGTGCCGGATAGCGGTTATGTTCTGGTTTCGGCCGACTATTCGCAAATCGAACTGCGCGTCCTGGCTCATATGGCCGATATTCAGGCGCTGAAAAGGGCGTTTGCCGACGACATCGACATCCATGCGGTCACGGCGGCGCAAATGTTCAAAAAGAACGTCGAAAATATTGGACCTGAGCTAAGGAGGAGCGCCAAGACCATCAACTATGGTATCATCTACGGGATCGGCGCATTCGGCCTGGCACAACGGTTGGGGATCGCTCAGGCCGATGCGAAGGCCTATATCGAGGCGTATTTCGAGCAATATCCGGGTATTAAAGGGTATATGGATCGAACCAAGGCCGAGGCTCACGAACGAGGCTTCGTGCAAACCTTATTCGGCCGTCGCTGCTACATTCCCGATATCGGCGCCAAGGTGCCGCATCGGCGCGGCTATGCCGAGCGTCAAGCGATCAACGCCCCGATCCAAGGCTCGGCCGCGGACATCATGAAACGGGCGATGGTCCGGGTCGGCCGAATGCTCGATCGAGAATTGCCGGAGGTGCGAATGCTGCTCCAGGTCCATGACGAGCTTGTGTTCGAGGTGCCGAACGACCAGATCGAACAGGCCACGGTTCGGATTCGGCAGACGATGCAGGACGCGGCGCAGTTGAGCGTGCCTCTGATAGTGGATGTTGGTCATGGAAAGACATGGGATGCGGCGCACTAGGGAGGCACACCTGGTCATCACGGTGCTGCTTGGGTTAGTCTCGAGCGGATTGGCCATAGCGGATCCCCAGCTGCCGGGGATCATCGACGAGGATGATCGTCAAGCATTGTTCGAGCATGCCAATGTGTGGGACGCCGTCGGCCGGGTCAATCTCGAGACGGGTGGGTTCTGCACCGGTGTCCTGATTGACGAGGACAAGGTGCTGACGGCTGCTCATTGCCTGTGGAATAACCGTCTCTCCCATATGTTTGCGCCGCATCGCGTTCATTTCGTCGCCGGATATCGCAAGGGAGAATTCGTCGCTCACGCCAGGGCCAAGTCTTTCGAAACGGACCCCGGTATCGAATTCAATGCCGATGGCCGGCCCCAGAGACCGGAGACTGACTGGGCGATATTGACCCTGGATCGGCCGCTCGCGAGTGCCAACGGTATTGTGCCGCTGCCGCTGAGCGGTCCGCGCGAGTTGCGTCCGGATGACCGGCTGACCCGTGTCGGCTACAGCCGCGACCGGCCGCATCTGCCGGCGATTGTCGAGGGCTGCAGTCCACTCGGCTTCGCCAATGAAGCCAAGCTCTTGCTGCATGATTGCGACGCCACTTTCGGCGATAGCGGGTCGCCGGTCCTGGTGGCTCGAGGTTCGGGATTCGACGTGCTGGGCGTCCAGGTGGCGGCGGCACGAAGCGGCGGCCGCGAGGTCGGCGCCGCCGTGTTGCTCGATGCCGTCCGCTGATCTGTTGCGCCAGTTGATCCTGCCGACGTCCCCAAACTGATGCCACCGACAATTTTTTCATTCATCAACCGCTATAGCTGGCGGAAGCAACTGTACATCGTCGCCATCACGGTGATGATGTATCCTGTTCTCTACGCCACCTTCGAACTGCCGAAGATGATCGTGAATGATGCGCTAAGCCAGCAGCGGAGCCACGAGTATTTCGGCTTCAATTTCACGCAACTCGAATATCTCTGGTTGCTATGCGGATTGTTTCTGATTTTCGTCTCGGTCTCGGGAGGCATAAAGTATTATGTCCAGGTCTATCAGGGCATATTGGGCGAGCGCATGCTTCGTCGGCTGCGCTACCTGCTTTACAGCCACGTCCTGAGATTTCCGCTGCCGCATTTTCGCCGTGTCAGTCAGGGCGAACTGGTGCAAATGATCAACGCCGAAGTCGAGCCGGTCGGCGGCTTCGCCGGGGATGCCTACGCCACCGTCGCATTGCAGGGTGGCACACTTTTGACCATTCTGACTTTTACGTTTCTGCAGGATCCGATACTGGGCTTCGCTGCAATCAGTCTCTATCCCTTCCAGGCCTACGTCATTCCCAAGCTCCAGAGACAGGTCAATCAGCTCGGCAAGCTAAGAGTTCGCCAAGTTCGAAGATTGGCGGAGAAAATCAGCGAGACCGTGGCCGGCGTTCGCGACATTCGAGAAAGCGACGCGACACGCTACGAGCGCGCGCGATTCACTAAAGAACTCGGTGTCGTCTACGAGATCCGCCTACAAATCTACAAGAAGAAGTTTCTTATCAAGTTCATCAATAACTTCCTGGCACAGTTCGCGCCTTTTCTCTTCTATGCGATCGGTGGTTATCTGGTCCTGCAGGGCAACATAACCTTGGGTGCGCTCGTCGCGGTACTTACCGCTCATGAAAAGATGGCTTCTCCATGGAAAGAGTTGCTGGCCTACTACCAACTGATGATGGACGTCCGGATCAAGTACGATCAGGTGATCAATCAGTTCGTGCCGATTGGGTTGATCGATGCCACCAAACAGGATGACGAACCGGACCAGGATATCGCATTCGAGGGTTCGCTTCGGGCCAACAATCTGACCGTTGCGTTCGATGCCGATTCGCATGTGCTCGATGCAGTCACATTCGAAGTCGATCTGCCAAGTCGCGTTGCCATCGTCGGCCCCGCCGGAGCAGGCAAGGAAGAACTGGCGCTGGTCCTCGCCAACCTTCTGGCACCGGATTCGGGACGGGTGCTGATCGGTGATGTCGAAATCACGGGTCTCGCCGAGACCGCGACAGGTCGGCAGCTCGCCTTCGTCGGCAACCCGGCCAGCATCATGTCCGGAACCATCCAAGACAATCTGTTCTATGGTCTGAAGTATCGGCCCATCGAGCCAAAAAGCTCCGAAGAAGGCGAGGCGGAGCAAAAAAAACGAATCGAAGAAAACGAGAAATCCGGCAATTCTCTCTTCGATGCCGAGGCCGAGTGGACGGACTATTCCAAGGTTGGCCTTGAAGATCCGCAAAAGCGGCTTGAGACGATCAATGCGGTCCTCCGCCTCGTGTTGCTGGACCAGGAAATCTACGGTTTGGGGCTGAGGAGCAGGATCGATCTGACGGCCAGTGAGGATCTCGCCGCGAAACTGCTCGAGGCACGCCGGGAAATGTTCGAGCGCCTCTCAAGCGACGAACGACTTTCACGACTGGTCGAGGCATTCGACCCTGAAGCCTACAATACCAATGCCACGCTCGGCGAGAACCTGCTTTTCGGAACGCCGGTCGACGAAACCTTCAACATGGATAATCTGGCGGAACACCCCTATGTGATGGAGACAATTGAAGCTGTCGGACTTACCGGCGAGCTTCGCGAGGTGGGCTTCAAGCTGGCCTCGACCATGGTCGAGTTGTTCGCGGAGCTGCCGCCGGACCATGAATATTTCCGCCAGTTCAGCTTCATTCAAGCCGATGACCTGCCGGAGTATCGCAATCTCCTGACCAGGGTCGAACCGGATCGTCTCGATAAGGTCTCCGCAGATGATGGTCGCCGGCTTCTGGCACTTCCCTTCAAACTTATTCCGGCACGGCATCGATTGGGTCTCGTCGAAGACGACCTCCAAGAGCGTATTTTGAACGCGCGAAGGTATTTTCGCGACAATCTGCCAGAGCATCTCAAGGCGGCCATCGCATTCTTCGATCCCGATGAATACAATGAGGAAATATCGATCCAGGACAACGTCCTGTTCGGCAAGATCGCTTATGGTCAAGCGCAGGCCTCGCACCAGGTCGGCTTGCTGCTTGCTGAAATCCTCGACAAACTTGATCTGAGGGAGCGCGTCGTCGCTGAAGGGCTTGCGCACGAATGCGGCAGCGCCGGTTCGAGGCTATCGGCGTCGCAGCGGCAAAAGCTGGCGCTTGCGCGCGAGATTATCAAGCACCCCGATATGTTGGTTCTTTACGACCCGACCGGCCCCCTGGACGCTGGCGAGCAGACTGTGGTCCGTCAGAATATCATCGAGGAATTCGAGGGCCGGACGGTTTTCTGGGCGATCAATGATCCGAGCTGGGCCGGCGTCTTCGATCATGTACTGGTGCTTGATCGGGGCCGTATTGTCGAGAGCGGTTCGCCGGACGAATTGGCCACGAAGGGCAGTTCGTTCGTGGAGATCACCAAAGCGGCATGAATCTGGCTAGAATGCCCGAAGAAGCGCAGGAATTGATCGCACGACCGTCAACAAAAACTTGAGCAGGGTAGCGAGAATGACACTTCAAAAGGACGTCGAGGTGCTCCGGGGAGTTCCGCTTTTCGCGAAAGTGGAACCATCCAAATTGAAGCTTCTGGCGTTCACGAGCGAACATCTCGAATTTCTTCCAGGCGATATCATCTGCAAGCAGGGTGACGTCGGCGATGCAGCCTATGTGCTCTTGGAAGGTAACGCCGATATTCTGGTCAACACCAAGGACGGGCAGGTCAAAGTCGCCGAAATCAATCAGCACGATATAGTCGGCGAAATTGCAATTCTCTGCGATGTCCCGCGAACCGCGACAGTTGCGGCGACATCACGCGTCAGCACGATACGGATCTCGAAGGATGGATTTTTCAATTTGGTCACCCAATTCCCGCAGGTAGGTGTCGAGGTCATGCATGAACTTGCTTCGCGCCTGCACCATACGACGCAACGCCTGACTGAGGCGTCCTCAAGGTTACGGCAAGTTGAAGGTGCGGATCCGCCCTGATGGAACCATTTGCGGCACTTTGGCCAAACAAACGCAGCAAAACGCTCGATTGGCTGGTCAATGAGACGTCCCGCCAGCCCTATGTCGACAATTTGTTTGGCGAATTGTGCGATCATTTGGCGGAAGAAGGCATCCCGATCGATCGTGCCACAGTCCACATGCAGACTTTGCATCCGCAGTTCTGGGGTGCCACGGTACGGTGGGAAAGAGGCAAAGGCTTTACTTTCCAGACGGCCGATCACGGAGCGACAACCAGCGACGCCTATCGCAATAGCCCTGTCCGCGAAATATTCGAAGGTGCGGATGGACTAAGACAACGCCTGGATTTGCTCTCAGAGCCGCACGAATATTCGATATTCAATTCCCTCGCGGAACAGGGCTACACGGACTATGTCGGAGCCGTCCTCAATTTCGCGAGCGGCAAGCGGCACGCGACAAGCTGGGCGACACGCAAGGCTGGAGGATTTTCGACCGATCATCTTGTGATGATCAATGAAATGCTGCCGGTGATGGCGATGGCCTTCGAGATCCGTCTCAATCGACGGATCGCGAAGAATTTGTTGAACACCTATGTCGGCGAGCGCGCCGGCGAGGCGATCCTCAATGGCAATATCACCCGTGGCAGTGGCCACACAGTCCGTGCGGCCATCTGGAACTGCGATATTCGAGGATTTACGCAGATTTCCGAGAAGTGGCCGAGAGATGACGTCATCGCCTCGTTGAACGAATATTTCGATGCCATGGCGGTGCCAATCGCTGCGCATCAAGGTGAAATCCTGAAATTCATCGGCGACGGGCTTCTGGCAATATTTCCAATCGAGGATGATGACGGCTGCGCGTGCGAGCGCGCATTCGAAGCGGCTCGACAAGCGGTCGCCAATATGCGGGACCTCAATCGACGCCGTATGGACCAGGGACAAAGCGAGTTGGGCTTCGGCATAGCCTTGCACGTTGGCGATGTCATGTACGGGAATATCGGCTCCCAATCGCGGTTGGATTTCACCGTCATCGGACCCGCGGTCAATTCTTCGGCCCGTCTCGAGCGGCTCAACAAAGAACTGCGCCGGCGACTGCTCTTCTCCGGTCCCTTCGTCGAGATGTGCCCCTGCGGGACCGAGCACATGGTGCGGCTCGGGTCCTATGAGCTGCGCGGCGTTGCGGGCCCGATGGATGTCTACGGGCTCAAAGACGAAGCTTGATCCGAGGATTACGCCGTCTGACACGACGCTTCGGCTACGATCTTCTGCCGCTCGAGAAGTCCCGTGATCTGCATCACCAAATTGTGGCCGCGATAGCTCATAACAATGTCGATCTGGTCATCGATGTCGGCGCCAATGAAGGGCAATACGCGCAAAGACTGCGCCACTCCGGATGGACGGGACCGATCGTCTCGATCGAGCCCCTGCCGGATCTGAACGCACGGCTCACTCTTGCGGCGAAGTCCATGGCATCCTGGCATATTGCCCCCTGTCTGGCACTCGGCGATCGAAACGGAACGATCGCGATCCAGCGCTCGTCTGAGAGCGATATGAGCTCGGTGCTGCACCAAAAACCGATGCTCAGGCACCTGTCACCCAGTTCCGCGGTAATGGAAGAGATCGAGGTGCCGGTTCGCCGCTTCGATTCCTTCGAACTCGATCCATCGCTGTCCGCCGAGCGAATGTTTTTGAAGCTCGACGTCCAGGGCTATGAAGCCGCCGTCTTGGAAGGTGTTGGAGACCGTTGGCCGCGAATTGCAGGGCTGCAATTGGAGTTGGCCCTTCTACCCATCTATGAGGGCGAACATTTGTGGCATGACATCGTTGATCGCCTGTCAACGCTCGGGTTTGAACTCCATCTCGTGCTGCCCGGCTATTTCGAGCGCAAGCTGGCCAGGCAGCTACAATTCGACGGAGTGTTCTTTCGAGCCAGTGCACATCCGGGCTGAGGTGAGGCTCGTTTCGATGTCCTGCTGCACGCATCCGACCGTCCGTGTTTGACGCCAAACTCCGGCCGCTGATCGAGCCCTGGTTGGCGCAACTAGCGGAATGGGTGGGCCGCCTGGAGATCACCGCCAATAGCATCACGCTCGCTGGCTTCGGCCTCGGTTTGCTGGCGATACTCGCGATCAGTCAGCAGTACTATATGCTCGGGCTTCTCGGTCTTGTCCTCAATCGGCTCTTTGACGGGTTGGACGGGGCGCTGGCGCGCCGGTCCGGTCCGACCGATCTTGGCGGCTTTCTCGATATCGTGCTCGATTTCATCATCTATTCCGGTATCGTCTTTGCCTTCGCGCTCGCCGACCCTGCCGAGAACGGCCTTGCGGCAACGTTCCTCCTCTTTTCGTTCATGGGTACCGGGAGCTCCTTTCTGGCATTCGCGATCATGGCCGAGAAACGGCGGATTTCGACGGCTATCCGAGGCCGAAAATCGCTCTACTACCTGGGTGGGCTCACCGAGGGTGCGGAGACCATCCTGGTGCTCGCTTTGTTTTGCATTCTCCCATTCTGGTTTGCCGAGATTGCGCTGATCTTCGGTCTGATGTGTTGGGTGACGACCGCAGCCAGGATATTCTGGGGCTATCAGGCCCTACGGTGAAGGGTCCCGGCTGCAATGAACGAAATACTCGCGAGGACGAGCGAGTAAAAGCCGTTCCAGCCAGCAAGCGATAGGCCCAAAAAAGTGACCGAGACCTGATCGCAGGTCGGCGGCTGAGATGACAGAAGAGCCCTCAGCTCTTCGACAGTCTGCGGATTGGCGCCCGCCGAGCAGGATGACGGCAACGCAAAGATGCCTTGTTCGATCCCGACATGATAACCCGACAGAACGGCATTGCCGATCAGGAAGAGGGCAGCAAGCCAAAGGGCGAACCTCAGACGACGGAGCGCCCAGCCGGACAGCACCGCAAAAAGCACGGCGAGGTAGGCATAGCGCTCCCAAACGCAAAGCTGACACGGTGCGTGTCCGCCCAGATATTGAAGGCCCAAGGCGAAAATCAGGGCTCCAGCAGAGCCGGCAATAAGCGTAGGGACCAGCCGGTTCATCCTAATGCCTTCAGTGCGATAAAGCCGCCGACGAGGAGAACGAAAAAGACGGCGCTCAGCCAGCCGAAATAGCGGTCGATAAAGTGCCGGATCGGCTCGCCCCAGTACCAGAGGATTCCGGCGAGTGCGAAAAAGCGGATGCCGCGCGAAAGAACCGAGGCCAAAATAAAAACACCGAGGCCGAGCTGGGTAACGCCGCTCGCGATGGTGATCACTTTGTAAGGAAATGGTGTCAGACCGGCGCCGAACACAATCCACGCCCCATGCTCGTTGTAGCGGGTTTCGAAATCATGGAAGTTCTCGAGATAGCCATAGAATTGCAGGATTTGCTGACCGATACTTTCGAACAGCAAGGCGCCGAGTGCGTAGCCCAGAAGGCCCCCGAGGACCGAGCTGATCGTGCACACGGACGCAATCAACCAAGCTCGTTCGCGTGCGGCCAACACCATCGGTATCAGCAAAATATCGGGGGGTATCGGAAAAATGGAGCTTTCAACGAAGGAGATGAGGGCAAGCATCCAGAGCGCGTACGGCTTGGCCGACTGCGCCAGCGTCCATTCATAAAGGCGCCTTAACAATGCATTCTCCAGCCAACTCATGTGAGAAACGCATGAGTTGTGCAAATATGGAATTAGGTTCTATTTTTCGTCCTCACGGCCGAATCACCTATGGGAAAAATAATGGAAGCCTTTTTTGGCGGATTTTCGATTCTGGTCATTCTCCTCGTCGGTCTCGTCCTCGTCGTTCTGTTTGCGGGCATTCGTTCCGTCCCGCAGGGCTCCGAGCATACGGTCGAGCGGTTCGGACGGTACACGCATACGATCCGCCCCGGTCTCAATATCATCGTGCCGTTCATAGACAGGGTTGGCGCCCAACTTAATATGATGGAGCAGGTTCTGGACGTCCCGTCGCAGGAAGTGATCACGCGGGACAATGCCATGGTCACGGTCGACGGCGTCGTCTTTTATCAAATCCTGGATGCAGCCAAGGCCGCTTATGAAGTGAGTGGTCTGAATAACGCCATTCTCAATCTGACCATGACGAATATCCGGACTGTGATGGGGTCGATGGATCTGGATGAGCTTCTGTCACGGCGCGACGACATCAACATTCAGCTGATGCGCGTCGTCGATGACGCGACTTCGCCCTGGGGCGTGAAGGTAACGCGCATCGAGATCAAGGATATCACACCGCCAATGAATCTGGTCGACGCCATGGCGAGGCAGATGAAAGCGGAGCGCGAGAAGCGAGCTGCCATTCTCGAGGCCGAGGGCGAGAAAGCGGCGCAGATCCTCACTGCGGACGGCGCCAAGCAGGCAGCGATACTCACTGCCGAAGGCAGACGCGAGGCGGCTTTCCGGGATGCCGAGGCCCGCGAGAGGTTAGCCGAAGCGGAGGCCAAAGCGACGACGATGCTGTCCTCGGCCATCGGTGAGGGCAATATTCAGGCCGCCAATTATTTCGTTGCGCAAAAATATGTCGAGGCGCTGACGGCGTTTGCCACCAGCCCCAATCAGAAAACGCTGATCCTGCCGATGGACACGGTCGGGCTCCTGGGGTCCATCGCCGGCATCGGCGAAATTGCAAAGGAGGCATTTGGCGGCGGTGGACCGAGCCCAGTGGTTCCGTCACCAGTGTCGAGCCGGCGTGGCGGGCTTGCCGAAGAATCGAGCAGGCAGCAATCGCCCTGGACCGTGCCGCCGACGACGTCCTAACCCGATACCAGCGCAGAGCCGAGGCACGGAACGTGGAAGCGACTTATTGGCATTGGTTCGCACTCGGCGTCATTCTCGTGGTCATCGAGATCGTCACGCCGGGCTTCGTTTTTTTCTGGCTCGGCCTCGGTGCGATGGCGACAGGTGCGGTGTTGGTCGTTGTCGGGCCCTTCGCCTGGCAAGGGCAGCTTCTTGTTTTTGCCGGTTTTGCCGTACTCAGTGTGACCGGTTGGTTGTTCATCGGACGTAAATGGCTCGGTGACGGCAAGCTTTCGCCGCTTAATCGCCGGGCCGGCCAACTCGAGGGAAAAATCTTCGTTCTTACCGAAGCGATCGAAAACGGGCGCGGTCGGGTCAAGGTTGGCGACGGCAGCTGGATCGTCACCGGAAACGATTTGCCGGCCGGACGGACGGTGCGGGTAATCGGCAGCGAAGGTAACACACTTCGGGTCGAAGCCGCTTGAGTATTTTGCTTGATTTGAGCCCTGTGTCTCTTAGGATCGCGACTCGCCTCCGGCTTAGCCCCTGTGGCGGAATTGGTAGACGCGGCAGACTCAAAATCTGCTTTCCGCAAGGAAGTGCTGGTTCGAGTCCGGCCAGGGGCACCAATGCGTCCATGCCGAGGGGTCTCATCTGACGCGTAGGGCGATGTGGATCGATTGAGCAAATGGCTAGAACGGAGCGTGGACGGTATGTGGATAATGATAGCGGGTTGTTGACGCTCAAGGGGATAAATACGGAACGTGCAAGCTGACCTGAGTTCAGATGATGTGGTTTGAGGCCGAAATAATGGCGGTGTCTGCCTTTGGTGTTGATCAAGCTGCGAGCAGTCGCTGCCAGGTTTGACTGACGGCGTGCGGTTGGCTGTGCTTGAGCCTCTGGATGAACCAGGCGGTATAGCCTTGGAGGTTTTTGGTCGCCGGGCCG
>JBGSYN010000268.1:0-6644 GCA_041750975.1 Geminicoccaceae bacterium
GGCCATCCTCCTTGCCATCGCCATCGGCACCGTCCTCGGCGCCGTCAACGGCTTCGTCGTCTGCATCTTGAAGGTCAATCCGCTGATCGCCACGCTCGGCTCGATGATCGCCTTCAGGGGGCTCGGATTGCAGCTTACCAATTCCCAGGTGATCGTCCTGCCGGATGCAGTCAGAGGCTTCGGCAACCTCTCGATGGGTCCGGTCTTCGTCGATATCATCATCGCCTTCGCGATTTTGGCGATCGTCGATCTGGTCCACCGCGACACCCGCTTCGGCCGCCATGTCACGGCCATCGGCAATGACGAGGAAACGGCGCGATGCGTCGGCATTCCGGTCAAGCGGGTGGTCTTCGCAAGCTTTGTCGGAGCCGGCATCCTCGCCTCGATCGGCGGCATATTCGCCGCGTCCCAGGTGGGGGCTGTCACCACCTTTCTCGGCCGCGGACTCGAATTCACGGCCGTCGCCGTGGTCGTGGTCGGCGGCATCAATCTCTTTGGCGGCCGCGGCTCGATCTTCTGGGGCGTATTGCTCGGGACCCTCACCTTCGAGATGATTCGCAGCGGCCTCAACTATGTCGGCGCCAACCCCTATTTCTACGAGCTGATCGGCGGCGCCGTCATTTTCGTTGCGATGTATGCAGCCGCCCTGAAAACCCGTAGGACAGGTGCATCCGTATGATGCAGATGGCAGGCGACGAAAGCCGAGCCTGAAAATAACAAGGGAGCCAAAGCATGAGACCTTCGTTCATCCTGGCCACCGCCATTACGGCACTCGCGGCGACACCCGCCCTCGCAGCGGATATCACCGTCGGCCTCTCCTGGAATTCCAAGACCCAGCCGCTCGAGCAGGCCTGGGAAGACTATATGCAGGCCGAAGCCGAACGGCAGGGTGCCGAAGCCGGCGTCGAGATCGATTGGGTGATCAATGTCGCCGACGCCGATCCGAGCCGTCAGGCGAGCAATATCGAGGATCTGATCACCCGCGGCGTCGATGTCATCGTTGCCCGGGCCGAGGATGCGGGCGCCATCGGGGCGTCGATCCGTGCCGCCAATGCCGCGGGCGTGCCCTTCATCACGTTCGACCGGGCAGCGGAGCGGGTCGTGCCCACCGCCCATGTCGGCGGTGACAGCTACGATCAGGCCCTCACCACCGCCGAAGCCTTTGCCGACATTCTGGGCGAGGCCGGCGTCGAGGGCCGTTGCATCGAGATGCAGGGCGCACTCACCGACATCAATGCCGTCAATCGCTCCAAGGGCTGGACCGAGGTCGACGAAACCCGCGACGAGATCTCGACCGTGACGCAGGTGCCGACCGAATGGAACCCCGAACTGTTCCGCTCCGGCCTTGCCAATGCGCTTCGCGCCAACCCCGAGGCCAATTGCGCCTTCGTCGCCAGCGACTTTGCCATCACCGCCGTGCAGTCGGCCCTCGAGGAAGCGGATCGCTGGGCGCCCACGGGCGAGGAGGGCCATTTCTGGCTGGCGACACAGGATCTCCTGCCGGGTGCGGTGCCGCTGATGGAGGCGGGTTACATCGACGTTGTCACGACTTATGACGCCTATCGCCATGCGCAGGAACTGGTCCGCGTCGTCATTGCCCTGCACCAGGGCGAGGATCCCGGTTGCGGCGAGGACGGTTGCCTCGCCAAGGGCCGCGTCGTCACGCCCGCAACGATCGACGAAACCGAGAACCTCTGGTCCAAGACCTACAAATAGGCCTCAAGCCATCATCGACGCTTCAGGCCGCCCCCGATTTATCCTATGATGAGGCCAGGATTGACCGGGGCGGCGATGGCGAACAAGGTTCTCATTCTCATCGGCACCAACAAGGGTGCGTTCATCCTCGAAGGCGACGAGCACCGTACCGAATGGTCGCTCAAGGGCCCATTTTGCGACACTTGGCCGATTCACCATGTGATCGCCGATCCGGCAACCGGCGCGATCTACGCGGGTGGTGGCAATCGCTGGGTCGGCCGTCGGTCTCTGGCAATCCACCGATCTCGGCCGGACCTGGAGCCGTACCGGCGACGACCTCGCCTATGACGAAGGCCTGGACCCGCTCAAGACGGTCTGGTCCCTGGCCCGATCCAACGGCACGCTCTATGCGGGCGTGGAACCTGCGGGTCTGTTTCGAAGCGATGATGACGGCCGCACCTGGCAGCATGTCGAGGGCCTGCAACGCCATCCTTCGCGGCCGGAATGGCAGCCCGGCGGCGCCGGGCTCATTCTCCACTCCATCGTCCCGCACCCCCAAGACCCGGACCGGCTCTGGGTCGGCATCTCGGCTGCGGGCGTGTTCGGCACAGCCGATGGCGGCAGGACCTGGCAAGCCCGCAATCGCGGCACCCGCGCCGATTTCATGCCGGAAGACCAGCGCTACCCCGAGCATGGCCAGTGCGTCCATTCCCTGGTCATCGCACCCGGCATGCCCGACCGCCTCTACCAGCAGAACCATTGCGGCATGTATCGGAGCGACGACGGCGGCGAGACCTGGCACAGCATCGAGGCGGGCATGCCCTCGAGCTTCGGCTTTCCGGCGACAGTACATCCGCATGATCCGGAGACAGCCTTCCTATTGCCGCTCAATGGCGACGATGTCGGCCGCTACGTCCCCGATGCCAAAGCCGCCGTCTGGCGCACGCGCGATGCCGGCCGAACCTGGCAGGAACTGCGCAAAGGCCTGCCGCAACAGAACTGCTACTTCGCGGTGTTACGCCAGGCCATGGCGACCGACCCCCTCAGTCCCGCCGGCGTCTATTTCGGTACCAACACCGGCACCCTCTTCGCCAGCCCCGACGAAGGCGAAACCTGGACCGCCCTCGCCAACCACCTACCCATGATCCTCTCGGTCGAGACGCTGGTGGTTTCGGTATAATTGGCCTCAGCAATCTAGATAAAGGGAATTTCAGTCAGTATCAGTGTTGACGATGGCAGGGTGTTCACAACGTCCGAGGCAATAACCGAGTTGATCAGGTGCAGTCGAGCCTACCGGTTTTTGAGGCAGCTCACCATAAGTAGTCGGCACAGGCTTTTGTGGCGGTGACACCGATACCATCAGATCGATGCAGCTACCTTCATTGGATTGGTAATACCGGTGAGCTTCAGGAAGCAGAACCAAATTGCCATGGCCAATGCGCTGATAGACACGATGAATGAGGATGCTGGCGCCTCGGGCGTGAATCTTTCGATTTAGATTGCGCATCCAAATGCCGAAGGGATTGTTCCGATCCTTCGCTTCGTCCGGCAGCTCGAGTGACACGGTCGGGAAAGGATCTTCCGTGTTTTCTTCGTCCCTTGCATGCACGACAAATCCGTTGGTGATCTCGATGTCCCAATGCAGGAACTCGATCTGCTGGATACCGGAAAAACTCCCGCCAGAGCATTCTGACCAGACATCAACACTGAGATGTCCTTGTTCCTTGTCTGGCAAATAAATGAAATCACGAATCTTACCACGCCTCTTGCAAATAACTCCTTGTAGCAATGTTTGCAACACCGAGTACGTGGCGAAGCCGCCGATACCTTGAAGTTGCGGCGGAACTTCAATCGGAGCACTCCGATCATCATCGATCTTTTTCAGTAGATCGACCAGATATTCGCTGTTTTCCTTGAAATCGAGTCCGCCTGGGGCAACACCTCGAACAAAACGATCGATCTCGTCAGTGGACCGGCTTACGGCAAACTCCTCAATCTTCTTGACGCGCCCACCATCGAATGGATCTTCGATAAGCGTTTGCAACGCATCTGCGTTTGAAGGCACATCAAAAGCATTCGTGGATGGCTCTTGGGTCATTTGATCCTCCGCTCGTCAATTTGCGCCAATATGGGATTTTCGCTTGGCTTCCTCGCGCTCATTTCTACACTTCGGACAAACCTTCAGTGTGTGTCCGATCTCACAATTTCGACGAATTTGTCATTTCTTGACAAACACCATCCGTTTTCTGTCGCGTATCACGCTCGATACGGCGAAGGCCAGTCGCAAAAATCTCGTGATCAACCGTCTGATCGAGCCTCGACCAGGCTTTCCGGGAAAGGTTTCCGATCATTGGGATAGAGCGCTGCCTCGAAGCAATTCTAAGGCCTCGCAGGAGGAATGCGAGGCCAGCCCGCCGCCAACCCATCGCCTCAAGGGCTTCACCTTTGAGGCGCATGGCTTCAGGTGCGTAGAAGACGATGCCTGACCGCCGCATTTCCAGAATTGCAGCGTCCGCTTTTTCCAGCACTCGATCCCAGCGACCTGCACTCGCGAAACCATCGGCTTGGAGACAAAGACCATAACCTTTCATCTGGGCAGCGCCGGTCGCCTGATACTCAGCAAACCCATCGTCTAACATTGTAAGGCCTAAGTCTCCGCTTTGGGAAACCGCTATCGACCAGCCTTTCACCAGCATCGCCCAGGCACGCCAATAGGGTAATTCGTGGAAATCAGAAAGATCTAGAGCTGTATCGGCTAAGGATAATGCAGTATTCACATCGTTCCGACACTGCGCTAAAGATGCGGCAAGGCAGTGTGCATAAACCTTGCTCACAGGCTCACCAGTATGTTCAGCTATGTTCATCGCTTCGCTGCTGGCTTCAGCCGCCAATTGGCATTCACCACTGAACCATAGTGCCCAAGCACTTATGGAACCGGCGCTAACGGTAGGGTTGGGGGCTCCAGTATTTCGGTGCTCCACTCGCCCTGTCATTTTTGTCGACACCATCCCCGCTCGCTCATGTATCACTGCGTCGACAAATTTTGCTGCGAGAAAATCGTGAAGCCCAAGCATACGATGCCAACTTAACAGCATATCCGTATCTGCGAGGTCTACTGCTATCCTGTGTGTTTCCGTGGCAGCCGCAAAAGCTGACGCGAGATTGCCTCGCAAAAGGTTCAGATTGCAGATTCCGCGCCACGCATAGAATTCCTCCTGATTGGCTTCGCTACGCCGAGCTACTGATAGGAGGTTGCGATATTCGTTGTCGACGCGATCTTCTGACCGACCGTAAAGCGCGCTCAGCACGGGTGCTCTGGCTGTCAATAGATCCAACCAGCCAGGATCTTGGCTGGGATCATCCGCGCTGCTCACCAGCTGCTTGAGGGCGTTCTCGGCGTTGTTCATGCGGCTCAAGGCCTCCTGATAGGCCGCGCGTTGGGCTGATTCCTTACCGGCCCTCAGCCAAGCCGCAAATGCGTCGGCGGAACGGCCCGCGCCAGAGAAGTGCCAGGCAAGAATTTCGGGGTGCTCCCGGAGCACACCCCTTGCCTCGAGGGCCTGTGCAGCAAGCCGATGATATCGGCGCCGATCCTGGCGCAGCAGTGAGTCGTAGGCGATCTCCTCAATGAGCGCGTGTCTGAATGCGAGTTGGCGAAACGTTGGCTCTCCGCTCGGTATCAGGACCGAAGCTTCGATAAGTGTGTCGACGCAGTCTCGCAGCGTGGTTTCGGGGCCGTCCCACAAGGAATTCAAAAGATCGAGATCGAACCGGTGACCCAACACGGCCCCGATCTGCGCGACGGTCTTGGCGCGCCCCATGCGGTCGAGCCGGGACATGAGCGAATCGCGCAGGGTTGTGGGGATCCCGGGATCGCTGCCTGCTTGGGCATCGTCAAGAGGATCGCCAGGCTCACGTATAGCGATCGACTTGGGCAACTCCTCGAGGAACAAGGGCAGCCCGTCGGCTCGTTCAATCAGCGTATTGAAGGCTCGTCGCGATAGTCTTTGCTGGCCCAGTGCCTGCCGGAGCAATTTCTCTGCGTCGTCGGTGGCCAGGCGATCCAGAGTCAGCGTTGAAACGTCCGCTAGTCGCTCGAGATTGGGCGCGCTGCGGCTGCTCAGGATCAACAGGACCTGATGCTCGGCCAAGTCGACCAGCAGCAGATCAATGACCTCGAGAGTCGAGGCGTCGGCCCAATGCAGGTCTTCGATCACCAGGACGACCGGCCGATGTCGGGCTTTTTCGACCAACCAGTCACGGACCGCCCCTATCGCGAGGCTGCGAAGTCGCCGGGCGTTCAAGCCCGATGTCGTCTGGTCGACTTCCGGTGCCAAGTCGAGGACGGCACCGAGGCCCAGGGCCAGATCGGGGTTCGGGCTTTGCCGCTCCTGCAGGGCCTGCCGCAATCGGTCCTTTTCTGAAAGCTCGGTGTCGGGATCTCCAGGCCTGAGATCCCGGCGAATCAGTTCGGCGAAAGCAAAGAACTCGGTGTTTCTGGCATAAGGCGAGGTGCCGGTTGCGAGCCACGAACCTGGATCGGCAGAAGGATCGGCGCCGGTCACGTCCTTGACGGCTCTGATGAAGCGCGACTTGCCGACACCGGCCTCGCCCAACAGCAGGACGGCCTGGCCATGCCCGTGTCGCGCTGCGTCCCAAGCGTTTTCCAGTCTGGCCAGATCCGCCTCACGGCCGACGAAGGACAGTGCTGTCGCAGTGTCGCCGCCATCCCAATGCCAGCGATGCGCATCGCCGGCGCTCTCGACCTCAAAGACCTCGATCGGTTCCGTGACCCCCTTGACCTTGGCCCGGCCCTGAGGCCGGCACCGGATCGCACCGCGCAACAAATGCCTGGTCTCGGCACTCAGGATGATCGCGTTGGGCCCAGCAAGATTCTGCAACCTCGAAGCGACATTGACCGCCTGACCGAACACCGCCCTGTCTTCCCT
>JBGSYN010000269.1:0-23377 GCA_041750975.1 Geminicoccaceae bacterium
GGCGGGGCGGAGGGGCCGAGCTGGTGGCGATAGCCAGGGTGCAACACCCGATCCCATCCCGAACTCGACCGTGAAACCCCTGAGCGCCCATGGTACTGCATCTCAAGATGTGGGAGAGTAGGACACCGCCAGCTCAGCCCCTCCGCCCCAAACCCTTCCACCATCACACACAAGCCTCAACACCATCACCACCCAACGCGGGGTGGAGCAGCCCGGTAGCTCGTCAGGCTCATAACCTGAAGGTCGTAGGTTCAAATCCTACCCCCGCAACCAAATACCCAATTCATTGCAAATCGTTCCGCGGGGCGCGCCTGGCACCTGCGAAATGGCGTATGGGACATGTCAACACTGGGTGTGGCTGGCTGTCGCCTCGAGTCCACCCATACTTCAGATCCGTTGCCCGCAATCGACAATCGCGGTTTGGCCGTGACAGCTTCGTCCTTCGGAGTTCGAGGCGGAAGGGTGATCAGGGCTGGCTACTCTTGTCGAGATTCTCGATGGGTCTGAGACCGCCGCGATGCTATCGAATCAGACAGCGCATCGAGGATCGGTTGGCAGCAAGACGACGCTATTCTTTAGGCTTTGGATGGGCTACCTGTCGTCCTGGCTAAACGGACTGCTAACGGGGAGGCCCCAATGAAATCCTTTGCGAAACCGCTCGCGATGACCGCTTTGGCGACCATTCTGGCGCTTGGCATCGCTTCCGGCACTTCAGCCCAAACCATCGAAGCCGAGAAAGGCCAAACCGCCAATCTCGTCTTGCTGCCGAAATTCCTCGGCATTCTGCCGTTCGATCAGGCGCATGAGGGCGCTCAAGAGGCGCATGCCGAACTCGGGAACCCGGGTGAGTTGCTGTTCGTCGGGCCGACACCCGAAAATAGCGTCGCCGGTCAGATCGAGATAGTGACGACGGCGGCAACGCAGGGCCAGGACGGCGTCATGCTCTCGAACAATTCCGGCGATCAGATCGTCCCTGCGGCCAAGGCGGCGCAGGAGGCGGATGTCAAGGTGGTGACCTGGGATTCGCCAATTCCTTCGGCCGAAGGCGAGGAACTCTTCGTCTCGCAGGTCGATTTCGCCTCGATCGGCGTCGTCATGGCCGATATGGCTCATAACATCCTCGGCGGCAGCGGCCAGTTCGCCGTGCTTTCGGCGACCCCGGATGCAGCCAATCAGAACGCCTGGATCGCTGCGATGCAGGAGGCCCTGACGGACGACAAGTACGCAGACCTCGAGGTCGTCGATATCGTCTATGGCGATGATCAGTCGGAAGTCAGCTACAATCGGGCGCTGGCGCTGATCGACAAACATCCGGATCTTGGCCTGATCATGGCGCCGACATCGGTCGGCATCCAGGCAGCGGCCAAGGCGATGCAGGATGAGGGTCTTTGCGACGAGGTCAAGATCAGCGGTCTGGGGCTGCCCGCGGAAATGGTTTCCTACACGCTCGATGGTTGCGCGCCCGAGTTCGCGCTCTGGGATTTCCGCGACTTGGGTTACCTCACCTATTACGTCACCTATCTTCTGGCGACCGGCCAAATGCAAGGCGAGTTGGGCGAGACATTTGTTGCCGGCCGCATGGGCGAATACACGATTGAGGAAGATCCGGGTCGTGAGAACGCCAAGCGCGTGCTGATGGGCCCGTTCACGGTCTATGACGAGAGCAACGTCGAGGCCGCTGCGCAATAGTCATGCCGCTGGCCGTTGTGGCAGGCAAAAGCCGGCCACAACGGCGGCCCGGTAGCATCGGCTGTGACAGCAAGTCGTCCATCATGACCGACTATGTTCTGGAGATGCGTGGCATCTCCAAGAATTTCGCCATGACTGCGGCGCTCGACGGCATTTCGATTGGCCTCAGACCGGGCGAGGTTCATGGGCTTGTCGGCGAGAACGGCGCCGGCAAGTCGACCCTGATCAAGATCATGACCGGCGTGCACCAGCCTTCGCACGGTGAGATCCTGGTCGACGGCAGACCCGTCACAGTTGCCAGTGCGCAAGCCGCTCAGGCGCTCGGCATTGCAGCCATCTATCAAGAACCGATGGTCTTTCCGGACCTCGACGTCGCCGAGAACATCTTCATCATCCATCGCGACCAGGGTGCTTTCGTCAATTGGCGACGCATGCATGACGATGCCCGCGCCATCATCGCGCGGCTCGGCATCGTCCTCGATGTCGAGCGGGCGGCCAGTGGACTGACGCTGGCGGAGCAACAGACCGTCGAGATCGCGCGGGCCATTTCGCTCGACGTCAAGGTTCTGATCATGGACGAACCCACCGCATCGCTCTCGGCCCACGAGGTTCGCCAGCTGATGGCGATCACGGCTATGCTCCGAGCGTCGGGCGTGGCGGTTCTCTACATCAGCCATCGGCTCGAAGAGGTTTTCGATATTGCCGATTGCGTGACCGTCTTGCGCGACGGCCAGCATATCTCGACCAGACCGATCGCTGAGGTGAGCCCGGAACGCCTCGTCACGGACATGGTGGGTCGCGATGTCGGGGAGTTTTTCGCCCGTAGCAAGTCCCACGCCCGCGACGAGGTCGTGCTCGCCGTCAGGAACCTGACCAGGAATGAAGTCTTCAGCGACATTGGCTTCGAGGTCCATGGGGGCGAAATCTTTTGCCTGGCGGGGCTGATCGGCGCCCGTCGTACCGATGTCGGCCTGGCTCTCTTCGGCGTGGCGCCAGCGGATGAAGGCGAGATCCTGATCGCGAGCGAGCCCGTTCGGATCAGGCGGGTGCGCGATGCGATGGCACGCGGGATCGCCTACGTTTCGGAGGATCGCCGCAAGCTCGGCCTGGCGCTGCCGGAATCGATTACCGCCAATATTTCATTGCCGACGCTTTCAGCCTATCTGTCGAAACTCGGTCTGATCCGACGGTCGGCCGAACGGGCGATGGCCGAGACCCACCGCCGCCGGCTCAACATCAAGACCCCGCATGTCGGGATCGAGGTCGGCAAACTCTCCGGCGGCAACCAGCAAAAGGTGATGCTCGCCAAATGGCTCAACGCCGAGCCGCGCGTGCTGATTTTCGATGAGCCGACGCGGGGCATCGATGTCGGCGCCAAGGCCGAAGTTCACGCCATCATCCACGAATTGGCAGGGGTCGGGGTTGCCGTGATCGTCATCTCCTCGGACCTGCCCGAGGTTCTGGCTCTCGCGGATCGGATCCTGGTGATGCGTGAAGGGCGGCAGATGGGCATCTTCACCGCTGCCGAGGCGACCCAGGAAAACATCATGCGTCTCGCGACAGGACAAGCCGAACGTCCCGAGGCTGCCTGATTTGGGCGTGCTGCTCGATCGGCTCAGCCCCCAGGTCCTCCGCGTGTTGGCGCTGGTGATCGTCTTGATCCTGGTGATCCTGTTCTTCGGATCGCAGATCGACAATTATTTCAGCGCGCGTCTCTTCAACCGCATTTCGACGAGCGTCGCGATCATGGCGCTGATCGCGGTCGGTCAGACTCTCGTCGTTCTCACCCGCAACATCGATCTCTCGGTGGGATCGATCGTCGGATTCACGGCCTATGTCACGGGCCAGCTCTTGGTCGATAGCCCTGAACTGCACCCGCTTCTGGCCCTGCTCGCAGCCATTGCCGTGGGCGCCGGCTTCGGTGCGATCAATGGGCTGCTTGTCGCCTATGGGCGGGTTCCGGCCATCATCGTCACGCTTGGAACGCTCGCGATCTACCGCACCATGCTGGTCGAGTTTTCGGGCGCACGCTCGATTACGACGGCCTCGCTGCCGGACTGGCTGCTCGAACTGCCGCGGCTCAACGTCTTCAGCGTCGGTGGTTTCGATCTGAGGTTCCAGGTCGCGGTCATGCTGGTCGTCGTAATCGCCTTTCATCTGGTGCTGACCCGGTTGCGCCTTGGCCGGATGTTCTATGCCGTCGGGTCCAATCCCGAAGCCGCATCTATGGCCGGCATCAATGCGGCGCGCATCGTTTTCATAGCTTTCGTTCTGAGTGGCGCCTTGGCCGGTCTGGCCGGATTCATGTTTCTTGCCCGCTTCGGCAACATCACGGTTGTTGCCGGGCTCGGCTTCGAGCTCAAATCGGTCGCCGCTGTCGTGGTCGGTGGCGTGAACATTTTCGGTGGCTCGGGAACCGTGATTGGCGTGTTGCTGGGTGCCGTGCTCGTGGATCTCATCGATGCGAGCCTGGTTCGCTGGCAGCTCATCAGCGAGTTCTGGCGTGACGGCCTTCTGGGATTGTTGATCCTGTTGGCAGTGGCGGCGGACGCAGTCTTGATGCGTCAATTCATTGCCGTGCGTCAACGGCGCGCCCGCGAAAAACAGTCACGAATGCTGGCACATGCTGGTGCCGCCGAGCGCGTGCCGGCGTAATGACACGGGCTCGCTGATCATGCCGAACTTCATCAAAGCCCTGACGGACCGCTTGTTTGGCTGGGAAGGGTTTCTTCTCTCGATCCTGATCGTCACCATGCTGGTCAATGTTTCCCAGTCGGCGATGTTCCTGACGATCGGCAATCAGATCAATCTGTTTCAGCTCTCGATCGAGAAGATCATCGTCGCCTTGGTCATGACGCTCATCATCATCAATGGCGAGATCGATCTCTCGGTTGCCTCGATGATGGGGCTGGCCGCCTGCGCCTTCGGCTGGCTGTTCCAGATCGGCGTGCCGGTACCCTTGGCGATCCTATTGGTGCTCTTGATCGGTGCTGCCGGCGGCGCCTTCAACACTTTTTGGATTACCCGAGTGGGCCTGCCATCGCTCGTGGTCACTCTGGCGATGCTCATCGGCTTTCGGGGCCTGGCACGGGTCTTGGTCGAGGATCGGGGCATTACGGACTTCCCGGATTGGTTCGATGCGCTCGGCCAACAAGCCATTCTCGGCCCGTTTCCGCTTTCGCTGCTTATTTTCCTTGGGTTGCTGGCGTTCCTGATCGTCGTCCTGCATGTCTCGGGCTTTGGCCGCTACGTCTATATGATTGGTATCAACAAGAGCGTTGCGGAATATTCGGGCGTCGACGTTGCCCGGGTGAAGGCGACTTTGTTCATTGCGTCGAGCACCATAGCCGCACTCGCCGGCCTGCTCTATGCTGCCCGGGTGGGAGCCGTACGGGGCGATGTGGCGCTGGGCTTCGAGCTCGACATCATCACCATGGTGTTGCTCGGCGGTGTCAGCATTTTTGGCGGTTCGGGTTCGCTGATCGGCGTCTTGCTGTCGATCCTGATCGTCTTGAACCTTAGAAACGGCATGGCGCTCGTCAATATCACGGGTCACATCCAGACCGGTGTCATCGGCTTGCTGCTCATCCTCTCGGTCCTGCTGCCGAATATCAGGGCCTATCTCGGCGGGCTCTGGTCGCGCCGCCGTCCGGCTGCGGGTGCCGGAGGTCCGGAGTGACAGTCAGGCTTGGTGTCGTCGGGATCGGATGGTGGGCCTGCTTCAACCATATTCCCGTGGCGATCGGCCATGGCGATGCCGAGATTGTGGCTATTGCGGATCTCGACATATCCCGCCTTGCAAAAGCCAGGGACGCCTTCGGCATAGGGCGGCGTTATACCGATGTCGACGACATGCTGGTGTCGGAAAAGCTCGACGGCCTGATGGTGGCGACGCCCCACGTCGCGCATGCGGCAGCGGCGATCCGTGGCCTCGAGAGCGGCTGCCATGTGCTCGTCGAGAAACCGATGGTGACGTCCAGCGCCGAAGCTCGTGTCGTCTGCGCTGCGGCCGAGCGGTCAGGGAAGCAGGTTCTGGTCCCCTGCGGCTGGAACTTTAAGGACTACACCGCCAAGGCTGCGTCCCTAGTCGAGGCCGGAAGGATTGGCGAGATCCGGCATATCGTCTGTCAGATGGCGTCGGCGCTCGAAGATCTGTTCGCCGGTCAACCCATGTTGGAAACCGCCGATCACATGTTCCGCCCGCCACCTTCGACCTGGGCCGATCCGAGCCAGGCCGGTGGCTATGGCTGGGGACAGATGTCCCATTCCCTGGCCTGGATCTATCGCGTGACCGGTCTGGCGCCGGAAGCCGTCTACTGCATGGCGGGAAAATCCTCGGCCGGTGTCGACTATTTCGACGCGGCGACTGTTCGGATGACCAATGGCGCAACCATGGCGCTCTCTGGGTCGGCCACGGTCCCCAAGCGTTGCGGTTTTCAGCTCGATATTCGGCTGTTCGGTACGGAGGGGATGCTGCTCTTCGATGTCGAGCGCGAACGCCTGGAAGTCAGGCGCCGCGACGGCGCGGATGAGGTGATCGAGATGGCGCCGGGCTCGGGTGCTTATGATGGCGCCTTGCCGGTCTTGCGCTTTATCGACATCTGCGCCGGTCGAAGCGATCGCAACGAGGCAGACGCTTTGAATGGCGCCCGCGTCGTCGACACGCTCGATGCTCTCTACCGCTCGGCGTCAAGCGGCAAACTCGAACCAGCAGGATAAGCGACATGCAACTCTCGCTCACATCCTGGTCGATGCCCGCCTGCAGTCTTGAAGAAGTGGCGGGCATCTCGAAGGTGCTCGGCATCAATGCGATCGATGTCGGGCTCTTCTACAAATCCGCGTTGGACCGCGATGAGATCCTCGCCGATCCGATGGCTGTAGCGGAGAAGGTGAAGGCGTTGCAGGTTCGTATTCCCAATTATTATCATCTCTTCGGCGACGGCCTCGGCGGCCGTAATTTGGCGCTTCCCGACCACATCGACGAAAATTGCCGCGATTTCGAGCGCGCGCTGACATTCTGTGAAGCTGCCGGCATCGGCACCGTCTTCGTGCTGCCGGGCATCGTCAATCCGGGCCAGTCGCGCGAGCGAGCCCTGGCGCAATCGGCAACCTCGCTCACAGCGCTGATGGCTGTCGCCAGCCATTCGCCGGTAACGTTGACGATCGAGCCGCATGTCCATTCCTATCTCGAATCACCATCGCTGGTCTTGCGTCTTCTCGACCAGGTCGAGGGGCTTAAGCTCACGCTCGACTACGCGCATTTCGTCTGCCTGGGCTATCGCCAGGAAGAGATTGACCCACTCGCGCCGCATGCCGCCCATGTGCATCTTCGTCAAGCACGGCCCGGAGTGCTTCAAGCCAAAGCGGCCGAAGGGACCATCAACATGGCCGCCCAGTTCGGTACGTTGCGCGACGCCGGCTTCACCGGCTCGATGGCGTTGGAATATGTTCATCAGAACTATATGGCGACGCTCTATGAAGACGTGCTGACCGAGACGGTAGCACTACGCGATCTTTATCGGATTTGGTCGGCAACATCGGGAGACAGCAAATGACGCACTGTGCCTGGGTATTGGAAGTCCGTCCCGGTTACGAAGCTGAATACAAAAAGCGCCATGACGAGATCTGGCCCGACATGCTGGAGACCCTGCGGCAGGCCGGAATTCGCAACTACAACATCTTCCGCCACGGATTGACGCTCTTCGGCTACTTCGAAACCGACGATCTCGAGAAGACCAGGGCCGCACTCGCTGCAAGCGAAGTCAACCGAAGATGGGGCGAAGCCATGGCGCCGATCATGAAGATCGAGATCGATCCCGCGACCGGCTTTCCCTATCTTCTCCCCCTCCAGTTCCACATGGATTAGCGACAAGCGCCCGTATCCGCTTCTCTTGCCGGCGCAGGTATAGGTATCAAGGTCACTTCGCGTTTCTTCGAGAGATGATGATTAGGCATATACTGAGAAAGACGACGCGCGAGCCGTTGGTCCGTTTCCTTTTGATCGGCATCGCTGTGTTCGCACTCTACGGACTCGTCGATGATTCGCCGGCAAGCATACCCTCCGACAGCATCATCGTAACGCCCGAGAAAATCGAACAGCTTGCCGACGGTTTCGAAGAGATATGGCGGCGACAGCCGGCCGAGGCCGAACTCGAGGGCATGATCGAGAATTATATCCGCGAGGAGGTCTATGTCCGCGAAGCGCTGGCGCTCGGCCTCGATCAAGATGATGCCGTGATCCGCAATCGCCTGCGGCAGAAAATGGAGTTTCTCAGCGCCTCGGGGGCGGCTCTATTGGAGCCGTCCGAGGATGAGTTACGCGCCTATTTCGAAACGATCGCGGCGCAGTTGACACCGGACCCGCGGATCGCCTTCGAGCAGGTGTTTCTTGGTGAGAGTATCACCGAGGAAAATATTCGGAGCTATCTTGCTGCCCTGAACGACGGCAAACCACGGGCTTCCCTGGGTCGGCCGACAATCCTGCCCGAGACTGTGCCGTTGGCCCCAGCCGTTGCCGTGGACGGCACGTTCGGCGAGGGCTTCTTCGACGCGGTCCGGGATCTCGAGCCGAATGCCTGGCACGGCCCGATCGCGTCTGGCTATGGCGACCACCTCGTCAGACTTACGGAGAGGTCTAGGCCCGGTCGTCCGCTATTCGATGCAGTGCGCGAGCGCGTCTTGCAGGACTGGCAACGGCAAAAGACCGAAGAGCTTGCCGCGCAGCGCTACACCCTAATGCGCGATCGCTTCGAGGTCGTGCGGCCTTCTCCGGCTGAGGTTGAGCAGATTCGATGACGCGGCTCCTGGCGATCGTCCTGTTGCTTCTCCTCGCCATGTCGAGTGGTCAGGCCTTGGCGCATGCGCTGCAGCCCGGTTATCTCGAACTCGAA
Source organism: Geminicoccaceae bacterium (assembly GCA_041750975.1). GTDB lineage: Bacteria > Pseudomonadota > Alphaproteobacteria > Geminicoccales > Geminicoccaceae > JBGSYN01. The sequence continues at coordinate 8,580 of JBGSYN010000269.1, forward strand.
GCGCTGGGCGACGATACTTGGCGTGCGTTCTGGAGAAAACCGGCCGTGGCGGGTGCGCCGATGCCGATCGACGTGGCCCTGCCTCAAAATTGTGAACCAAGCGTACCGCCGGAGATGCTCTTCGATGGCGTAGCCTTTGTCACGCAGTGGGTCACAAACTGTCCGGGCGGTCTGGTCGATGGCAGGATTGAGATTACCGGCCTCGACAAGACGATTACCGATGTCCTGGTCCGCTACGAGCTGACGCCTGGGCAGGGCGAGGCGCGGCGGCTCACACCCGACGACACTAGTTTCTTGGTTCCTGAAGAGCCGGGTACGATCGATGTTCTCGCCACCTATATCGGTCTGGGGATCGACCATATTCTAGCAGGACTCGACCATCTGCTCTTCGTCCTCGCACTCCTCTTGTCGATCAGGGATCTCTGGAGGCTGGTCGGTGCGGTCACGGCATTCACGGTCGCCCACAGTCTCACACTTGTTGCGGCGACGCTGGGCTGGATCGTCGTTCCCGGTCCACCGGTCGAAGCTGCAGTCGCACTCTCGATCATGTTTCTGGCCTCCGAACTCATCAAGCATCGGGACGACGAAACCCGGTTGTCGGAACGCGATCCTTGGATCGTGGCGTTCTCGTTCGGCCTCCTGCATGGGCTCGGTTTCGCCGGAGCACTTCAGGAAATCGGATTGCCGGAAGGCGATATCCCCCTGGCCCTCTTCGCTTTCAATCTGGGTGTCGAGGCGGGCCAGTTGCTTTTTATCGGTCTTTGTCTTTCGGTTTGGCTCGCGTTTCGTCGTCTGGCACCGATCTTGGCCAACCCGCTTCGTGGCATTGGTGGCAGGCACTTTGCCGGCTACGCGATCGGCAGCGTTGCGAGCTTCTGGTTCATCACCCGCATCGCCGCCTTTTAGCCAACCAAAGGATCTATTCCGCTGGCGTATACCAGATCGGTGAGGTGTAGGCCCGCTCCTGGCCGATAAGGATGATTTCCTCGGGCAGGTCGAGATCGAACTTCACCGCGTCGTAGGCGGTCGAGCGCGGCGTCGGAATCTCGATCACGCGCGCATAGTAAAATGCCCGTTCGGCGGCATCGAAGTCCGGGTCCTGCCAAACCATGCCAAGTTCGGATGCGCCGATGGTGTTGGTCCAGGAAGGGATTGCGAGGTTCACGGTATTGCCGACGGGCGGCAGTTTGCCGTCGGCACCCGGCTCGCGCTCATCCGACCAGGCGACATCGTAGACTTTCTCCTGAGTTTCGTCGCTCTCATCAAGCCAGCCTTTCACGATCTGAATCCGGTCGAGATTGGCGCCCATCGGATCGCGTAGTGCATAGACGAGGAAGGTCGGGGCCCCGGCACCATCCGGTGCGGGTAGCAGGTCGGAGCCCATCGGCACGCCTCTCGCATATCCGAGTTGGGCGAGGTCGCGACGCAGTGCGTCGTCCTCGCCGAAGTCCCAGCCGCCAAACAATCGCACGCGCAGACGCGGACCAGTCGTGGCATAGGTCTCGCGCCGTTCCATTGCATCGAAGATGGCACCGCGGGTATTCTCGCTCGCCCAGACTCCGGTGACGCCTGAGGCGACATACTGCCAATCGCCATAGGAGATCTCGAGTTCCTCGTTCGCGTTGCCGCTGGCCGTTGCCCGTTCGGGGCTCGGCTCGGCGGGTGCAAACTTGCCGAAAAAGTTGTCCTCCTCGACAGCGCTCAAGCCAATATGCGTGTCGGTGCCTGCCTCGAGGCCAAACTTGTAAGGATTGACACCAAGTTCAGCCTCGAGCTCCAGGCCGCGTTTCAGACCGGAGCGAACGTATTCGCCCGGCAGCATTTCAGGTGTCTTGGCTTCGGTAAGATCCAGGTTGCCCCAATCCCAGGTCTCGTAGTTCGCAAACTCGTCCTCGGGCGAGAGCAACGGATGGGTCTCGCCGTCGCCCTTGAATTGCGTCGCTTCGTAGATGCGTTCCCATTTTTGGCGCTGGCTCGCGTAGTCGGCGTCGAGCGGTCCACCTTCGGCGAAGTCGTCGCGCAGCGGGAACATCATGCCGTTCGAGAGATTCCCGTTGTGCGGGATGGCCGTAACGTCACCGCCGCTCCGGTCCTCGTAATTCTGAAGCCATTTCCAGAGATCGCGTGGATTGCTGGAGCCCATCGGCGGTGTCGTCGTATAGGGTACGACTTGCCCCGCACGCTCCGAACCATCGCGGAAGATCACATTGCGGTGCAGGTTGTTGCCCCCTTCGAGCGCTGTCCATTCAAAGGCGATAAAGGTTGTGAAGACGCCGGGGTCGTTGAATTCTTCCGCCGCGCGAATGATGTCGTTCCAGACGCGTTGGTAATTCGGGTTGCCGGGCTGGTAGTTGAGCGCTTCGGGAAGTTCGCCATTGGCGAATCTCGAGATCATGCCCCACATCGCCTGCTGGGCCACCTTGCCGCCCTGCTCAAACTGCTCGTTTAGTTCGCGCCCGTAAGGATCGGCCAATATATTCGGTGCTCCGGCGATAATATCGGTAATCGCACCCATCGCGTCGGAATGGTCGGTGATCATGTAGAAATCGAAGGGCCGTGAGAGCTTCACCGGTTGTCCGGTATTGGACGTCACCTGCTCGCCGCGTGCGAAGCGATAGGCATCCCGGGGCATCAGCGTCGTGCCGGAGCCTCCGGCGTCGGCCGAAAGCGCGGTGTGCACATGTGTGTCCCCAAAATAGACGTTGGCCGGGAACGCCCGGTCGGCATAGGGCGAGTAGGGCCTGCCCTTGAAGAGGCCTTCGGCGGATTCCTCGGACGGCGCCAGCTGCGCGAGGGCGATGCCGGGCGCGGCCAAGGCCGTCAACAGGGCACCGGCGAGGAGTTTCGTGGCACGACCTTTCATTGAACGATTTCCTTCTTTATTCCTAGGCTTAGCCAGCCGGTGTGTACCAGATCGGCGAGGTGTAGGCGCGTTCCTGGGTCGTCATCGGCACCTCGTCGGGCATCTCGATCTGAAAACGCTGGGCTTCGTAGGCGGTCCAACGCGGAGTCGGGATTTGGATCACGCGAGCATAGTAAAAGGCGCTCTGCGCTGGATCGAAGTCCGGATCTTCCCAGACAGTAATCAGTTCGGGAGCGCCGATCGAGTTGGTCCAGGTCGCTGCGGCGACGTTCACGGTATTGCCGACCGCCGGCAGTTTGCCGTCCTGGCCAGGGGCTCGATCACCCGACCAGGCGACATCATAAACTTGTTCCTGCGTGTTGCCTTCGGCATCGAGCCAGCCCTTGACGATCTGGATCCGGTCGAGATTGCCGCCGATCGGATCCCGCAGCGCCCCGACCAGGAAAGTTGGGCTGGCGCCATCCGGGCCTTCCGGCAAATCGGCACCCATCGGCACGCCCTTGTCATAGCCGATCCAGCCCGGCTCGCGCGCGGCCGCGTCGTCCTCGGTGAAATCCCAGCCGCCGAAGAATCGGACAGACATCCTGGGGCCGGTACTGGCGTAGACCTCACGCCGCTGCATCGCGTCCCAGATGGCCTCGCGCGTGTTCTCGGTCGCCCAGACTGCCGTGTAGCCGGAAGCGGCCATCCGCCAGCCGAGGATCTGGCGGTCGCCGAAAGCGAGCGTCACATGCTCCCAGCGGCTCGGTGACGGCTCGACGCCGGAATGCTTGCCGAAGAAGTTGTCCTCCTCTGCGGTCGACAGCGCCGTGTGCGTGTCGGTACCGCCGGCGAGCCCGAACTTGAACGGGTTGATGCCGAGCTGCTGTTCCAGGAGGAGCCCATTCTTGAAAGCCTCGCGGGCGTATTCGTGCTCGATCATCCCCTCCTCCTTGGGGATGAGGTTGAGGTTGCCCTCGTCCCAGGTTTCATAATCGGCGAACTCGTCCTCGGGCGAGAGTAGGGGATGCGCTTCGCCGTCGCCCTTGATCTGGGTGACCTCGTAAAGCGGTTCCCATTGCTGGCGACGCTCGGCGTAGTCCTGCGTCATCGGCTCGCCGTCATAGGTCTCGAAGGCGAACATCAGCCCGTTCGACAGGTTGCCGTTGTGGGGGATGGCGAGGAGACGTCCGCCGGTATCCTGCTCGTACGCCGCCATCCAAGCCCACAGGTCTTCGGGATTGACGCTCTCGAAGGTCGTAAACGGCACCTTCCGGTCAGCTTCGGCCTTGTCGCCGCGGTAGATCACATTGCGGTGCAGATTGTTGCCGGGGCCCGGATTGGGCGTCCATTCGTAGCCAATGAGCGCCGTGAAACGGCCGGGTTCGTTGAAGCGTTCGATGATGGTGGTGTAGTCCTGCCACGCTTTTTCGAAGAAGGCGGGGCCTTTCGCGGCTTCGGGGAGCGTCCCCTGGCCCTGCATCGAAATGGCCTCCATCGCGGCACCAACAGCAGTTTCGATACTGCCGCCCATCGCCTCGTTCCACCGCGCCAGCGTCTCGTCCTGCATCAGCGCTTCGTCGCCTTCACGCACCGCTGCTGTCACGCCAAGAAGGTCCGAGTGATCGGTCATCGCCAGCCAGTCGAGGGGTCGCGAGAGTTGTACTGGCACCCCGAAGGTCGATTCGACCTGCTCGCCCCGCGCCAGGCGCAGCGCATCCTCGGGGCTAAGAGCATTAATGAAGCCTGCGTCGAACGACCAGCCGGTGTGAACATGCTGATCGCCCCAGAGCGGTCGCGTTGGGAAGGAACGATTGGCATAAGGCGAAAAACTGCGCGGCCCCATCCGCTGCGTTTCGATGATTGCGGCAGGGTCAATCGACATGTCGCCGCTATGACCTGTTTGCCCCCCTTCACTTGGGCCGTCCTGCCCTTGCGCTGGCATTGACAGAGCTATGATGCCTGCAATGACGATTATCGCTGAAGTGCCGAATTTCATCCTTTGCCTCCTACTCGTGAACTCAATCAGAATGTAGAGGCCGCGCCGATGATCGGACCGTAGGTGGTGACGTCATATTCGAAGTCGCCGTCGTCATAGTCTTGGGAGAGAGCGCGGTAGCCGGCGCTGAGATTGGTCGACACACCGAACAGGCTGGTCTTGTAGGTGCCGTAGATCTGTCCGTTCCAGGCGAAATCGGAGCCAACGCCAAACCCGCCGACATCCCCTTCCGCAGCAATCGCAAACCGGTTGCTCAGGTCCAACGAGCCGCGCAGGCCGACAATCGGATCGACCCAGTTTTCGTTGGATTCGACCGTCCGAAAGTTTCCGACGTCGATCTCGGCGCGAAGACAGGTGTAGTGCGCACCGACAAGCGGCGCCAATCGATAGCCGATCCCTCCATCATCCGAACGTGGCTCGTCGATAAGAAAATAGGCAGCGCTCAAGCCGAGATTGACGCTATCTTGCTTGGTATCGATGTTGTTGTTGCTGCTCTCCAGACGCGCGCCGACGAAGTTGACATTGAATGCCACGCGGTCCTTTTGAACTTCCGCCAGAATCATTCCGGCGAATGAAAGGTCGCCAAGAATATCGTCAAAGAAATCGGCATCCGCGTTAGCCTTGATGCCCCGCACGGTGACATTGCCGTCGAGCGAGGTCAGCCACGCATAGGGGGCGATCGTGATCCGCCAGTCATTATCCTTCGGTCTGGCAACTTCCTGCGCAAAAGCAGCCTGAACACCACAGGCAAGGGTCATGCCGACCACCATGCCGAACCACCTCGTTGGGCAAATAGACTTACAGGTCCCTCTCGTAATCCTATTCTTCGCTACAGACGTTTCCAATATTATTCCGATAATTGTAATTTATGCTTCTGCTACTTTTTCAAAGATATAACCTTGTCATTCAAAAAACTCGAAAAGAAGAAGAAATCACTGCATCCCCCTTTGCATGAATTCTTCGACGATATTGGACATGTCGAAGGAAGCGCCGCCTTGGACCGGAGGGTGTTCCGCGAGTGTCTGAAGATGCTGCTGCATCAAGAGACCCATCGGCTGAATCAGCCAGGAAACCTTCTGCAGCAAATGCCCATAGGCATCGCTACTGTCGTAGCTCTCATAGGGGTCCATGCGGATATTGAAGACCAGCGGGACGGTCCGCGGTACGACGTTGGCGTAGTAGTCTTCCTTGGTCGAGAAATGAAACTTCCAGGGTCCCATGCGCACGGCGGTCAGTTTGCTCTCATAGTAGTGGAAGATGTGATTCCGGCGTGAGCTTTCCTCGTCACCCTGCCAGTAGGCAAGATTGTCGACGCCATCGATATATTGATCCTTCTCCGCCAACATTCTCGCATTGACATCCTCGATCCCGGCAGCCGTGGCGAGCGTCGTGAACATGTCTTGATGCGCCTGGACGCCGTTGAGCAGCGAGCCCGCGGGCAGAGTGCCCGGCCAGCGGATGAGGGATGGCACCCGCACGCCGCCCTCATAGGTCGTCATCTTCTCGCCGCGGAAGGGCGTCGTGCCGCCATGCGGCCAGGATGAATGCTCCGGACCATTGTCGGTCGAGTACCAGACGATGGTGTTCTCGGCGAGGCCCTGTTCATCGAGCCAATCGAGCACCGTGCCGATGTCGGCGTCGTGCTCGATGAGGCCGCTGCCGTAGAAATCTGCCTCCGAAGTGTAGTCCTCGGCGAGGTATCGCGATTCGTCTCTCAGGCGTGTGTAAAGGTGCATCCGGCTGGGGTTCAGCCAGACGAAAACGGCTCGCCTGCGTCTCGCGCGGCGCCCATGAAATCCAACGCGCTCGGCACGACTTCCTCGGTGTCGAAGGTCTTCATCCGCTCTTGGGTGAGTTGACCGGTGTCTTCGATGGTCTGCATCCCGACCCGGCCGAAACGCGGATCCTCGGTCGGAACGTCGACCTCGGTGGCGAAGCTGTGGAGGACGCCGCGCGTGCCGAAACGGGCCTCGTAATCCTCGAGATTGCCGGAGAACGCCTCGCCGAAGCGCTGGTAGTCCCGTTGCTCGGCCTCTTCCTGCGTATTCAAATGATAGAGATTGCCGAAAAACTCATCGAAACCATGCACCGTCGGCAGATGCTCGTTGCGGTCGCCCAGATGGTTCTTGCCAAACTGGCCGGTACGATAGCCTTCGGCCTTGAGCACCTCGGCGAGCGTCGGCGATTCGGGCTGGAGTCCGAGCAATGCGCCCGGCTGGCCGACGGTCGTCATCCCGGAGCGGATCGGATACTGCCCGGTAATAAAGGCCGCCCGTCCCGCCGTGCAACTCGGTTGCGCATAGTGATCCGTGAAGCGGATGCCCTCCTCGGCGATGCGGTCGATGTTGGGGGTGCCTTAGCCCATGACCGTCGAGCCGTAGGCGGAGACATTCGTCCAGCCGATGTCGTCGCCCCAGATCACCAGGATATTGGGCCGATCCTGTTCCTGCTCCTGGGCTGTCGCCGCGTCGAAAGTCGGGGCCAGGAATATAATCGCTGCGATAGCACGGGATAGCAGAGGCTTGTAGGTAGGGCTCATTCGCTCGGTACTTCCTCATTGTCCAATTGATGATCTACGTCGGAAATAGGAACGTCAGATTGAACCGCAAACCCCAATCGGGCGCGGTGTCGGGGCCGGCGGCGTAATAGCGCGGCCCGCCTTGCAAACTGATCTTCTGGCCGCTGATGTCGATCACCTTGGAGACGAAAGCGCCGATCGGCACGGTCCATTCGTCATCATCGGCCTCCCAATTGTAGGTGGCCTCTGTTTGCAGCGTGAACGACCAGGCTTGCGGTGTCGTGTTGCTCGCGAAAGGTTGGAGAAACGACAGGCTGACATCGTCGCGGTCGCCATCGCCGGCGAAGGACCAGATGTGATTGGCGAGCATACCGTAGGTCCAGGGTCCTTGCTGCCGGAGGGCCACGCCGGTCGGTCCGGCGCCCTATTTCTGGGTGCCAAGGGCATCGTCGGTCGCGGTCGGCACCAGGAAAACCGGCCCGATCCCCCAGATCACCGGGCTCCCGACCGGCGAGAAGAAAAAGCTCTGCACGGTGTCCCCAAGGCCGAACTGGTCGTCGTTCGGATCGACATCGTTGGCACTGACCTCGGGCAGCAGCAGGTCTTCCTGATAGACAATCGGCACGATGGTCCGCGAGATCAGATTCCAATCCGAACTCAGCGAGATCGGCACTACAGGCTGAATGTTCAGCGTGTATCTGTAACCATCATCATCGAACCCGCCGCCGAAATCGAAATTGCTCTGACACGGCACACTGATCAATGCGGCGATGGGATTGGCCAACGACTTCGCAAGCTCGCTGTCGGATTGGGCCGCTTGTCCCCAAGCCTCGGGCGGCAAGACGATTGAGCCAAGTGCAACCGTCAGCGATAAAGCGGTAAGGCCGCTGCGGGAAGGAGGCCATAGGTGGGGTGAGGTGATCCGAAAATCTTGAGATACCAGACGGCAGCCAAATTCTCTCAGTTCGGCTTCCTTATTAAGTGCTCTGATCGTTAAGCCCTTTTATCGCGTAAGTTCGATATTGGTTGTCACTCAGGTGACAGATGGATGCGACAAATCGAACAGCTATTCCCCACTATTGGCGACGACGAGATCGTCGCCAGATGTCGTTGGCTCATGACGTTGTCGCCGGAGATTCGACGCGGATTCGTCGATCATGCCGTACGCTGCACCTACGAACACAAACAGACGATTATTATGCAGGGCGATTCGGCACGCGGTCTGTTCCTGATCCTCAATGGGCGGGTCGAGATATGGAAGAGCACCGAGCCCGATGACTCGACGCTGCTCCATATTGCTGGTCCCGGGTTTTCATTCGGCGCGTTGGAGACCCTGACAGGGTCGCAAACGCAAATCGATGCCGTCGCGTCCGGCTCGACCATGCTCTTGAATTGGTCGCAGCCGACGGTCGAGAGGCTGATCGCCAAGGATCCCGATTCCTACCGGACCCTCTCTCGGATTGTCTTCGAGCGCTACGCTCTGTTGATGAAGTATGTCGAGCAGACTCGGTATCCGGACCTACGTAGTAAAATCGCGGCCAAGATCATTAACCTCCTCGAGTTCCGGGAACTCGATGATATCGCCTCCGACAATAAACCTCTCGATCTCTCCCAGGTGGAACTGGCGGCTCTTGCCGGTGTCTCCAGGCAACATGTCAACCGGGTCCTTGGCGAGTTCAGAACAGAGGGGTTGATATCCTTGGCGCCCAGGAAATTGAGGGTGGTCGATGCGGCGGGGCTCCGGCACGCGATTTCATCGGGCAGGGTCTCCGGGACGCAACAACTACGCCAGCGGGTCGATTATTCTCAAATCTGATGGTGCGGAAGCCGATGTGATTGCTGCCGAGGCAGGCTTGCTGGGCGGGCAGGTGGAGGAGGGAAGGTCTGATCCGGGTTGGCAACAATAAATGCGTCGACCTCCCGACACGCCGCGCAGACTGCGGCGATGTAGTCTCAACGAAGCCCAGTCCGAAACGCCGTACATCAGCAGCCGCGCCATCGAATTCATCGAGCAGGCTGGCGATCGGCCATGGTGCACAATGGCCGCGATTCCCGAAAGCCGGGATCGTCTTGTCGACCGCTGGCATGTCGACCTCCTGGTCGGGCTCGATTTTGCGCACGGTCAAATGGGCGTTGCTATCCCCTAGTGCCGTCGTGTTTAACTCACCCGGCTCGATCAGTTGATCGAGGATGCCGGGCCTCGACCGTTAGTAGGCCTCTTCCTGGCCGGCGCAGAGCAGTGCCGTTTTGAGCATGATCTTCAGATCGAGAAACACCGACCAATTGTCGATATAGTACATGTCGTGCTCGATACGGCCGCGGAGTTTTTCGACCGTGTCGGTCTCGCCCCGATAGCCGTTGATCTGGGCCCATCCGGTGATGCCCGGTTTGACCCGATAGCGGCTGAGATAGCCGTCAACCTGCTGGCGAAAGAGATTGTCGTGAGCGATGGCGTGGGGCCGTGGGCCGACGAGGCTCATCTCGCCTCGTAGTACATTGAAGAGCTGCGGCAGTTCATCGAGGCTGGTCTTGCGCAGAAAGCGGCCAACCGGGGTGACGCGCCCATCGACGCGCGTGGTCTGAGGAATCTTCTGAGCCAGTTTGGCGTCGCACTGATCGACGTACATCGACCGGAACTTGAATATATCTATATCTCGACCATTGAATCCGACCCGGCGCTGACAATAAAAAACCGGTCCGGGAGAGCTCAGGACGACTGCAATAGCGCAAACCAGCATGAGTGGCGCCAGAACAACCAAAAGCAGACTGGCCAAGAAGAAGTCTTGAAATCTCTTGACCAGATGTTGCCAACCGTCGAGCGGCCGCTTCAACAGCACAACGCCGATCCTATTGTCGATCTTGGACAAGCCGAGCACCGGCAGTTGTGAGGTTGCGGATTCGGGCACCCATGAAATCTCGACCGGCAGGTGGCGTAGACTGGCTACAATGAACTCGACGCGGGAAGCCTGTTCCCATGGCAGGGCGAGAATGACCTCGGTCGCGTGCGTGCGGCGAATCATTGACGTGATGTCAGCAACAAGGGATGGATGATTGAACCCGTCTGCCGGGCTTTCCGTCGCCTCGGGATCCGAGGCGAGATGAACCATTCCGGTTATCGCCGATTCCTCGGTAACGCCGGCGCGCCCCTTGAGCTCGAATAGATCGGCATCCTGCTCCAAAACGACGATCGCGCGCCGCTGCAGAGCCCAGGCAACCGCACTGCGCTTGATCACGATCTGGAAGAAGACGCGGCAAAGCAGGAGCGAACCGAGACCGCAACCATACCACGCCAAGATCCACAAACGGGATACCGGGTCGGTTATCTTGGCAATGAAAAGGAACAACAGGACGCCGGCCATGACCAACGTCCATGTCATCACGACCTGTCTCGGGGTCAGCAGTATTTTCGAAGGTTGGGCCGAGGGCCGAAAAAAAATTCCGAAGCAAATCACACTCAGAAGGCAGCCGACGATGAAAGGCGACATATGCTGCAGTTTGAGGTCGAGCACGCCATAGCGGGCGAGATTGGCAGCGATCGCGGCCAGCATTACCGCGACGAGATTGCCCACTTGCATGCACCCATGAAGCAAGGCGAGCCAACCCTGGGGCGACAGGCCGCCCAAAGGCAGACGTGGTATGGGTTGCGCGTCGCCCGGGCGCGACCAGGCTTCCGGATCCGATACGCCGACCCGACCCTGCTGTTCGGCGTTCCCCTTCGAGGGTGCTGCCTTGGCACCCCCGAAAAGCTCACTTCCAGCAATTCCGAACGGCCTTTCGAAGATCTGATCGGAGACCTTGTTCAGCATCGCAGAATTTCCAAAACCAGAATGTTTCAAACCACAGAGTAGATTCGCACCTCAGTGTATGAAACGTCAGTGAGTTGCGCTGAAAAGATAGCTGACCATACAAAAAAACATAAATGTTGAAACAGCCGAGTTTCCTTTTCGATCCAATTAATGGAGTTCGAAACGGACAAGCCGACTTTCGTTTTTCGTTGGTCGCCTTTTAATCGAGTGAATCTTGTCTCGCTATTTATCGTCGAGGAAATGAGGTAACCAGTAAACTAGGCAATTATCGACGCGTCGGGCTCGATGGTTCAGTGCTCTAGGCGGCATCCGGACAATGCCGAGGGAAGATCGGCTTTGCGTATCATGATACGACGAGTCAGTCGCGGCCTGTCGGTTTTCTGGACCTTTCCGGGTGGACGCAATGCCAATAAAATTAAGGACGCATTTTAAGGGGATCTTGAACCTGGATACCTATGCTCGGTAACTGGGGAAGGAGCGTTCGCCTTCCTCGGGTGGGATGGGTGGGTTTTTTTGTAGTCACGAACCCTGCTTGAACCTGACGGGGATTTGAGCAGGCTTGTTTTGCGCCCTTGACGTCGGGCGTGCATCGATCTCGGTCTGACGAACTTGGGAGTGGGCCGATGCGGCGCTGGTGTGGACGGACGATGGTTGGGCTGGCGCTGCTCGGCGCCGCCGCAGGGACCGGATCGGTTGCGGACGTCGATGCGCAGCCCGTCGAGCCGCGGGTTGTCGAGCCGCGGGTTGTCGAGCCAAAGGCCGAGAGCCTGGGGCGGACCTTGCTGGAAGGCGATGTCGAGTCGCGTCTGAAGGCGCTCGAATTGATCGAAGCCCGCGGCGATACCGACTTTGTGGCTCCGCTGATCAACCTCCTGCGATTTCTGCCGGTCGAGCGCCGGGCCATGGTCAGCACGTTGGAAAGCCTGACCGGCGAGACCTTCGGTGCCGATTGGTTTGCCTGGACCCTCTGGCAGGAGGGGCATCCCGAGATCGTCCCTTATGAGGATTACGACGCTTTCAAAGCCGACCTCATGGCGCAGATCGATCCGAATTTCCGCCTCTTTCTCTACCCAGACGTAAAGCATGACATCCGGCTTGAGGAAATCGTCTGGGGCGGCGTTCGCAAGGACGGCATTCCAGCTCTCGACCAGCCCGCATTCCTGAGTGGACGGGATGCCGACTATCTGACGCCGGAGGAACTGGTTTTCGGTGTTTCTCTCAACGGGGACAACCGGGCCTATCCGCTGCGCATCATGGATTGGCACGAAATGGCCAACGACGTCGTCGGCGGCATGCCGGTGGCGCTCGCCTATTGCACGCTTTGCGGCTCGGGCATCCTCTTCGATACCAGCCGCGGCCAGGGCGAAAATCCCTTCGTCTTCGGCTCATCCGGCTTTCTATATCGCTCCAACAAGCTCATGTATGACCATGCGACGAACTCGCTCTGGAACCAGTTCACCGGCAGGCCGGTGGTCGGCGCCCTGACCGGCTCCGGCATCGAGTTGCCGCTATTGCCGGTCGCGATCACCAGTTGGCAGAACTGGGTCGAGGACCATCCCGAAACGAAGGTCCTTTCGCTCGATACCGGATACGCCCGCGACTATACGCCCGGCCGGCCCTATGGCAGCTATTTCGCCAGTCCGGAGTTGATGTTCCCGGCAAGGCTCGAGGATACCTCGCTGGCGCCCAAGGACTACGTTTTCCGGCTGCGTCTTGACGGTGATGAGAAGGCCTGGCCGCTCAACCGGTTCGAGCAGATAGGCTTGGTCCACGATACTCTTGCCGGCCAGCCGGTGCTGCTGGTCGGCGATGCCGCGACCCGCACGGTGCGTGCCTTTGGCACGGACGGCCGACGCTTTACGCTCGAGGATGGCGCCCTGCAATCGGGCGGTGTCGATTTCGCAATGGACGAGGAAGCCTTGAAAGGCGGGGATGGCAGCACATTCGGCCGGCTCCCCGGCCATATCGCTTACTGGTTCGCCTATCGGAACTATCGATCCTAAAGCGCTGATCGATAGCGATTAAGGGTCTACAATTTCAAGATTTTTCGCATTGAAGTTGTTGATCTGCTGATAAACATTAGCTTATTGGTTACAGCAGCCAATGGCTGAGGATTGCAGCGTCGATCGACGTCGTGATTGCAGCGAGGCTTTTCACTGTCGGTAAGATCGCTTCGATGCAAGACAGGTCGCTTCACTATCTTCTCGTCGATGATGATGAAGTCGATATCCGGGTCTTTCGTCGGATAATCGCCGGGTTGCCGCGCCGGCCGCAACTTCACGTCGCCGAGAATGGCGAACTTGCGGTGGATATCTTGATGGGCCGGGGCGGCCTGCCGGCCATGACCCGACCGGCTGTCATTTTCGTCGATTTGCAGATTCCCGGCATCGACAGTCTGGAACTCGTGCGCGAACTGCGTTCGGATCCGCTGTTGCGCCGGCCGTTCGTATTTGCATTGGCCGGCTCGGATTGCCCTGACGATATCGAGGCGGCCTATGACGCTGGGGCTTCGGGCTATGTCGTGAAATCGCTGCAGGTCGATGCGCTGCAGCGGAAAATCGCCTGCATCCATGATTACCTGCACGCGATCGCGCTGCCGGACGAACAATAGGAAAGAGTTCGGCTCGTGGGTCGCGTGACCGGCGCCGCCCAGGCTTTCGCTGTGCGCTCGATGTCGGCGATTACGCTGGGTTTGAGCCAGGACCTGAACTGTCGCGCCAGCTCTTTGGAGCCCTCGAGCGTCATGTCTCTGTTGCGGAGCGCCCGATCGAGCGAGAGATCGCCCAGCCGTACCCCTGTCATCGTTTTCAGACCCACCGCAACCACAAGGTCGACCTCGAAGCTTGGATCCTGCAGCGCGGCCAGCCTAGCATAGGTCACCGCGCTGAAGGCCGAATGGGACCTCCGGAACCGGCTGCGGCTGAACACGAATGTGGCACCCTCAATGTCGAGCGCTGCCTGAGCCGAGAGCATCGATCGATTTCGGCGAACAGCATTGGCGCCTGTTGAGTTTCTGATGGCACAACCCTTGATTGAAATCTAGAAAAGGAGTATATTCCGACATAGCAAGGCAGTCATGAGGAAACGAGAATGTCGAGAATTTCACGGGCGCGGCAGCGGGCCTCGCAGATCAATGGTGCGAAGTCACAAGGGCCGGTGACGGCAGCGGGGAAGGCGCGGTCGTCGCGGAATGCGGTGCGGCATGGGGTTTTGAGTGCCGATGTCGTGTTGAGCGAGCAGGAAACCGGCATGGCCGACGTTATTCGCTATGGTTATGTGCGGCGCTACGAGCCGCAGGAACGGCTCGCAGCGGAGAGCGTCGAGAGTCTGGTGCTGGCGATGATCACGCGGCGGAGTTTCGGCATTGGCAGGCGCGTGCGGCCCCGGAATGACGTCCCATCCCGCCCCCGCATGGGTCCCCGGATCGTCGGCCTCGATGCCGCGTTCGGCCAAAAGCCGCGCCTGCTCGCGCCCGGTCCGCTCGATCATCTCCGCCAGGAAGCGGTGCTGCTTCGCACCAAGCCCCATCGGCCCCTCGGCCCGCGGCCGCTCCCGCAACAGCCTCATCAAGCGATCCTCGGCCAGCTTCCGCTCATGATTGAGCCGGCCCCGATACCGCCCCAATGTCGCCAA
>JBGSYN010000270.1:0-1737 GCA_041750975.1 Geminicoccaceae bacterium
GCGCGGCGCGGGCAGCTTCCGCGACCGCCGCCTCGTCGAGCGGCGTGGTCTCGCGACCGTTGAAATCGAGGCGCCCCGGGATGCCCCAGACCAGATCGCGGGTGATCAGGGGCGCCGGCCGCTTGGACAGGATGTTGTACATGTCCGGGTTTTTCATCCGGCCGATCTCGAGAACGTCCTCGAAACCGGCTGTCGTCAGCATGGCAAGCCGCAGGCCCTTGCGCTGAATGACCGTGTTCACGCCGACGGTGGTCCCGTGCGTGAAGTAGGATATCTCTTCCGGCGCGATGCCATAACGCTCGGCCGCGAGCCGGACGCCGGCGAGAACCTCGGCGCCGGGGTCGTCCGGCCGCGAAAAGACCTTGAGGCTGCGCAGGGATTTTGCGGCTTCATCGAAGAGCGCGAAATCGGTGAAAGAGCCGCCGATGTCGACGCCGACACGATATGACATGGAAGTTCCTAACCCTCGGGTGCTGCCAACGTTCGACGACGGATCGGTTGGGCGAGGGCGTCTGTCGGCACGCGGCCAGAGCGCCCCCTTCGACAAGGGCGCTAGCGGCCGATTTCCTTGTTCCAGCGCTCGATCCAGTCGCCCTGGACATCCGTCAGTTCCTGGAATGGCGGGAAGGCCAGCTCGTCGAACTGGGTGATCTGCTCGGCAACCGCCGGGTCGAACTCGGCCGACGTGTTGGCCACGCCATAGCGGGTGTGGCTGCCGAAGCAGCCCTGCGCCTTTGCATCGAGCGCTGCGCGGATGAAGTCCCACCCCACGTCGGAGCCGTTCTTGACCTTCTCGATCCACGTCATCGCGGCAACGGAGCCGGGCTCGGGATTAAAATAGTCGAACTGGTCGTTACCGTCATCGATGAAGGCCCAGGCGCGGCCGTCCCAGTACATCGCGATATCGATCTCGCCGCTCATCAGCGCGGTCAGCACCTGGTTGGGATCGCTCCAGTAGGTGACGTTGCCGGACTCGTCCATCGCCTTGATCTTCTCCATACCGGGATCAAGGTTATCCACGCCGCCACCATAAATTTCGGCAAAGTTCCACATCGTCGTGCTGGTCGTGCTGGTGTAGTTTATCGAGGGGACAGCAGCGTAGTAGTCGCCGGCAACCACCCCGTCGACGAACTCCGGCCAGGTCTTTGGCGGGTTCGCCACAGTTTCTTTGTTGTAGATCAGGCCCATCGAGCCATAGTTGTGCACGACGCCATAGCCGTCGCCGATCTCTGCGAAATAGGGCTCCAGCTCGGAAATTGCGGGCACCTGTTCGACGGTCAGCTTTTCCACCAGGCCGCTGTCGACAATCGTGAATGCATGATCGGAGTTCGTATAGAACACATCGATCGGCGGATCCTGCGGACTGGCGGCGATCTGGTTGATCCACTGCACGGGCGTGCCGAGCGTTACATTGACTGTGTGTCCGGTTTCGGCCTCGAAGGGCTCGATGACGCAGGTCCGCAGGCTCTCCTCCCAGACGCCTCCGAAGGCGCCGACCGTGATGTCCTCTGCCTGCGCGCCGCCAACGCTGGCAACACCGCCGGCGATCGCTGCGATGGCTGCGCGCACGCCGAAACCGACCATGTTCATGGTGCTCTCTCTCTTTCTGAGACGGCACGGTGAAGGCCACCGCGACTCGGGATTCAGCATTCACGCATCGAAAATTTTGGCAACAATTTTTTCACTCTTTCATTTTGCTGAACACGAGGGGATAGTCGACCCGATTCGCGTGCGTCG
>JBGSYN010000271.1:0-4192 GCA_041750975.1 Geminicoccaceae bacterium
CATTGTAATAGCGAGCATAGGCTCGCAGGATGCGGCGCAGATGCGCCTCGCCCAAGATGATGAAATGGTCCACGCACTCGCGCCGGATCGATCCGATCAGCCGTTCGGCAAAGCCATTCTGCCAAGGCGAGGCCGGCGCAATAGGCTTGTCCCGGATGCCCATGGCGCGAATTCGGCGGGTGACAACGGTGCCATAGACTCGATCCCGATCGCGGATGAGGTATTGCGGAGCCTCATCCCAGGGGAACGCCTCGGTTAGCTGGCGTGCGATCCATTCAGCCGTCGGGTTTGTTGTGACGTTGATCCAGACCAGGTATCTGCGGTCTAGCCGAACAATGATCAAAGCATAAAGCAGATCGAAGCCAATGGTTGGAACGACGAACAGGTCCATGGCGGCAATGTCCGGCGCGTGGTTGCGCAGAAAGGTGCGCCACCCCTGACTTGGCGGTCCACGTCGCTTGACCATGTACTTGGCGACGCTCGACTGTGCGACCTCGATCCCGAGCTTGAGCAGTTCGCCGTGGATACGCGGCGCACCCCAAAGCGGATTTTCGATGCTCATCCGTCGGATCAGTGCGCGGAGGTCCGTCTCGATCTGGGGCCGCCCTCCCAGTGAGCGAGATTTCCAACGCCAATAGCGGCGAAAGCCGGCCCGATGCCAGCGCACGAGTGTCTCGGGCCGAACAATCGTGATGACCTGCAGGATCGATGGAAACCATCGATACAACTGGACCAAGAACCAGCGATCGTTGTTCGTCAGCCGAACCCGGCCCTGCATCTTGCGCCGCAAAACGATCAATTGATGTCGGAGCTCCGCATTCTCTGCCTCAAGCCGACTCTTTGACTTGAATGGCAAGGCCAAGACGGTCAGGGCGAAGCAGAACAGTGCAATCATTGTGCGTGACGTTAAGTGATTCCGTCAGCTAATCAATGCCGACGAGGTTTTCGGTACACACAAGGGGGTTGTGCATTTCGAGTCAGGCCGGTCTGGTTGCCATAACCACGCTCACCTCGCCATAACGCCACCGCTGGGTGTGAATGATCAGCATTTTTTCGAGCATGCTAAATATTGGTTTGAGCCACATCCTGATAGGTCCAGCCTGACGCCTTTCCCAAAACCTGTGACGACCAGGGGAACTATGTTTGTCGAACAAATTGGCCCGTCGCACGCCGATCAGAGCAGGCTTGCCTCATATATAGCCAAGGAATTCGAGCGCGGGGACCAAGCCATCCGCGCTTGGAAATTCCTGGGGGACCTTTGCGGCTGATACCGACCGATCACCCCTTCCTTGCCGAGACGACCGATGGTGCAACGCTCCCGGAGGTTGTGATCAGACGCCTGGCCGAACTCACTGGCATGCGAGGCATGGCCGGATGATTAGCCATTGGATCTAAACGAAGAGATTGCCAAAGAGCTGATTTGCTCATTCGACGTCAATGAGATCAAATTCAGCCAAATAAGCCAAGACGCATCGTGATGAACCCGCAACAACCAGCCCCGACCAGCGACTCGATCCGCGATCCTCATCAACAATCGAACCCCGCAGAAGACTACATCAACTTAAAACGGCCCCTAGACGCCTGCTACGCGTTTGCTATTGGAATGGTTTGCTATTGGACAAAGGGACTCATCCATGCCGAATAGGCCGAAGAAATCGACTTGATTGTGCCTGCCATGACCAATCGGTCGACACCGGTGAAGCTGACATGTAACGCTAACGATCGGCTTACCGAAGGATAGTTATCAACACCTTCGGCGATTACGGCCGTCATGTCAAATCTTCCTATCTAGATTTTTCCTTAACGTTGTGATTAAATGCGGGCCATTCAGATGGGGGAATCCCGATGCGATCGTACATGCGTACCCAGCCACGCCCAGGCCTGATTAAGGATGAGGCCGGCAGCGTCCTCGCCTATATGTCGGTGCTCATCCCGGTGATGATGGGCGTGATCGGACTCGCGGTCGATGCGAGCCGTCTTTACATTGTCAACACCGAGCAAAAGGATTTGGCCGACGCTGCGGCCATAGCGGGGGCTTACGAATTGGATGGGCATGACGACGCGTTAATCCGCGCCGCCAATGCCGCTCTCAATGTTGTTACCAACGACCCCAAATGGGCAAGCGACGCCGAGCCCGAAGCTCAGATCGTCAGTGTTCTGTTCTGCCAGGACCTTACCGGTCCGGCCCATGAGCGCCAGTGTGACGGTTACACGATCGACCCGAAATTGGCCTACCACATCGAGGTCATCACCGAGGAGCGCCGCGTATTTCCCTCGTTCCTTGTAGCCGTAGGCGCCGTAGCACAACCTCGGTCCGATGCCATCGCGATTGCAGGAAGCAGCATCGTCGCGTGCAATACCCAGCCGCTGATGTTGTGCAACCCGTATGAAGTGTCTGGTGTCGAATTTGATCCTCCCTCTGGACAAATGTTCATCTTCAAGCCCAAGGACGGCGGCGGTAACGAGTTCGCGCCCGGGAACTTCGGTCTAGTGGATCCGCCGGGCACGACGAGTTCAGGCGCGAAAGTCACCCGCGATCTCCTGACGCAGCAATCCTCCGAATTCTGCTACGCCAACGAAGTCAATCCGCGCACCGGTCATGCAACCGGCCCTGTCACAGACGGAATCAACGTCAGGTTCGACTACACGTTTAACTGCAACGTCAACAATTGCGACGCGGACATGACGGCGGCTCCGCATGTCATCAAGGGAGTGAAGCCAAGAAACAGCCAGTGCAAGCAGTACGACGCCATACCCAATGCCAAGCTCTATCCGAACGACACCAGTTCAACTGTGGTCGGCGCCACCACCATCGGCAACGACACGATGGACCAAGCGGCGAAGAACGCCTACTGGCAGTTTCACCATGGTGAGAATTGGCCGGTAGACATAACGACCCGCTACGAGGCCTATATCGCAGAGCTTGCGATGACCTATCCAACCGATTGGGGAGCAGAGAACCCGCAGCCGCAGTGTCTCCCTTCGGTCGCCGAGGAGATCGGCCCTGCGCGACGCACGATCGCTGCCGCGATCGTCAATTGTCTCGAATGGGGTGTCCACGGCAATTCGGTCAACGAGATCCGGGTCGACAGTTATGCTGAGTTCTTCATCTACAAGCCTGCAGTAAGCGGCCAGATCTTTACCGAGTTCGTCCGCCTAATGACGCCGGACGAGGACGACAGCAAACTCAAGCGCATAGTGCAGTTGTACCGGTGATCCCTTTCATACGAGCCCTTCGCGATTGCACCTCCGGAGCCGCATTGCTGGAGGCGACCGTCGTCTTCCCGGTGATACTGACGCTGATGTTCGGCATCCTGGACTTTGGGCGAGCCATCCAGGACTACCATACTGCCGATAAGTCCATGCGAAATGCGGCACGCTATCTAGCTCGCGTTCCGGCTGACGCCGTATGCGACTGGGGCTGGGACAATGCACAGAACCTTGCGATCTACGGGCTTATGGATCCTCCCAATGGTGCCAAACCACTGATCCAAGGCTGGGCCGCCGACACCTTGTCGCTCGAGCGAAGCCCTGCCTGTGTCGATCCCGCGGCTGAGCCAATGACCATCACGATCAGCGCCAACGTGCCGATCCCGACGCCATTGATGTCAGCGCTCATATCAAGCAGCGTCAACATAGGAGTTCGCCATGAAGAGCGGCACATTGGCGGGTAGACTATGGCGTGATCGGGGAGGGGCGACCTTTCTCGAATTCACCATCGTCTTCCCGTTGCTGATGCTGACGGCGTTCTGCACGGTCGACTTCGCACTGATCATGTTCGATTGGGCGATGGCCAACAAGGCGGTTCAGAACGGCACCAGGCTGGCGGTCGTGGCGGCTCCGGTCGCCGCAGGGCTCAATGATCTTACCTACGATGTCGCCGAGATCGGCAACGACTGTTCCGATCCCGATGGGGCAGACGTCGGCGTATGCGGAGACTACATCGAGACCGCATGTATTCCCACGGCAGATGACGGCGATTGTTCTCACGATGATTACGATTTCAGTGACGACGCCTTCGTGCCGATCTTCACCGAAATGCAGCGCATTTTTCCACGGCTGGAGCGCCAAAACGTCCAGATCGGCATTGTCAGAGGAAACCTGCTTGAGCAGGGCCAGGGCACCCGGTAACGTTGACGGATGAGAAATCCCTTCCGCTACTTCAAGACATCGCCCGAGGTGATCCGCCTTG
>JBGSYN010000272.1:0-10768 GCA_041750975.1 Geminicoccaceae bacterium
CCGCCAAGGCCGCTGATGAAAATTACACAAACGAAATAGCCCGCAATGATTCCAGGGCTCTACCGCCCTCACCCACTCCCCAGCCGCCATGTCCCGGAGAGCCCGAGAGGGGCGGGTCGCCCCTTTCGGAGACCTTTCCTACAGCAAAATGCACGAACGAATTATTACCCACTCCCGAGCCCGCCTCGCAGCGCCCAATCGTGCACCGCAAGGAGAAGGTGCCGTTGCATCACAGGCGATGGTGGTGAGGTTGGTTCCCGCTCAGGCGACGAGGCGCTCGAGGATCTGGTGTTCGCTTGCCGGGCGTCCGAACAGGTAGCCTTGCATCTCGTCGCAGCCGAGGCGGCGCAGGGTTTCGCATTGTGTGGCGGTTTCCACGCCTTCGGCGATGACGGATTTGCCGAGCGTGGTCACGAGCGAGATGGTGCTGGCGACGATCGCCTCGTCGTGCCGGGTATCGCCGATGTTGGAGACGAAGGAGCGGTCGATTTTGACGACATCGACGGGCAGCCAGCGCAGATAGGAGAGCGAGGCGTAGCCGGTGCCGAAATCGTCGATGGCGATGCGGGCGCCGAGCCTCTTGATCTCATGGAGCTGCTGTTCGACGCTGGCGCTTTCCCGATCGAGATAGGCGCTTTCGGTGATCTCGATTTCGAGCAGCATCGGATCGAGGCGGGTACGCGCCAGATGACGGGCGATGCGGTCGGCGAGACCGGGGTGGCGGAATTCGAGCGGCGAGAGATTGACGGCGACCCGCACCGGATGCCCCTGACGTTGCCAGAGCACCGCCTGGCGGCAGGCGGTGGCGAGTACCCAATTGTCGATCTCGCGGACCAGACCGGAAGCTTCCGCCGCCGGAATGAAGGCGCCGGGCAGGAGCAGACCCTGGCGGGGATGGTTCCAGCGCACCAGCGCTTCGGCGCCGATGACGCAATTGCGGCGCAGAGACATTTGCGGTTGGTAGACCAGGTGGAACTCGCCGCGGTCGACGGCACCCTTGAGTTCGTCCTCGACCTGCCGCTGCGCCCGCTCGTGGTGCAGCATTTCGGCGGAGAGGAAGCGGAAGCGGCCGCGCCCTTCGAGCTTGGCGTGGTAGAGCGCCAGATCGGCGCCACTGAAAAGGGCGGAGGTTTCCCGCCCGTGCTCGGGGAAGAGCGCGATACCGATGCTCAGAGTGATGGCGATGGGCCGGCCCTCGATGACCAGTGGCTCCTGCATCTGCCGGGCAATCTTTACGGCGACCCGGTCGACATCCTCGCGGGTCTTGAGATCGGGAAAGATCGCGGCGAATTCGTCGCCGCCCATCCTGGCGAGCGTGTCGCTGGCACGAAACACCCGAGCGAGGCGGGCGGCCATGGCGCGCAGCACGGCATCGCCCGTCAGATGGCCGAAGGTGTCGTTGATCGATTTGAACCGGTCGACGTCGAACAGCACCAGGGCGACGACGGAAGCATTGCGCGAGGCGCGCCGTATCGCGATCTCGAGCCGGTCGGCAAAGACGAGCCGGTTCGGCAGATTGGTCAGGGGATCGTGGTGCAAGAGGTGGCGCACCTGCGCTTCCGACCGGTGCCGGGTCTCGATCTCCTTGGCCATTTGCTCGTTGGCGATCCGCAGTTCCCGGGTGCGCAGGTCGACCCGTTCCTCAAGGTCGAGACCTGCCTCGCGCAGCGACGCCACGAGCTGTTCCTTGGCCAGTGAAAGCCCCGCATTGTCCAGTTGCGTCCGGTAGGACTGGCGGCCCAGAAAGCCGATCCCCAATGCATAGAGGACGGTGAGGAGCGCCATGATATCCGTATTCGGTCTGGGATCGAGGCCGAGGCACAGGGCCATGGGCAGGACTGCAGCGGCGAGAAAGGCGATGAAGGCCGGAGGATGGGCCGGGAGTGCTGTGATCGAGCCGCCGGCCATGCCGGCCAGAACGAACAGCACCAGGGCGTTAAGGATGACCGCATCGGTACCGCTGAAAAACCAGCCCATCGCGCCCCATACGACGCCTGCAAGCAAGGAGCTTGCGGTCAGGCGCCATGCCAAGCCGTGCCGATCGGCCACGGGCGAACGGTTGCCCCGGAGCCACGGACGGACCCAGGCGACGCGGAGTGCCTGGACGATAAGACAATAGCCAAACCAGACGGCCACGAGGATTGGCGAGGCGTAGAATCCGGCGCTGGCGGCGAAAATCAGCGCCACCACGAGATTAATGACGGCGAGTGCGCCCTGCTGGCGGCACAACTGAGCAAGGAGGATCGATTGCGCGGAACTGAGTATTTCGGACGGGGGCAGATCCGGTGCGGCGAATGGTTGGAGCGAAGGTTCCGGCAAGCGGCGTTGATCTCCTTTGCCGGCATGATCCGACGAGCCTGCTGGCGTCCACCCGGATGCCCTTGAGGCCATCGACCGTGTTACACTCCAGATTTCCTAAGGTTGAACCTTACACACGGTCGAGTGTGTTTTCCAGTGTTTCAGAGGCTGTTGTCGAATGACACGTACGCTCGAAACTGGCGCGAAATTGCGATCGATTGCGTGCCCTAGTGGTACGAATTCGACGGAAGGTTCCCTTCCGACGAATGTCTTGCGCACCACTAACCCCATGATTGTAGTGGATTTTACGCTTCAACAAATTGACTGCTATTTGTTGAAGCCAATCCACTAGCGTCTCACCAGACCGGAAAATCCCGCAATGGCGAAGCCGCCGAAGACCCAGCCCACCGCCTTGTAGAGATAGTGGACGTTCCAGATCCAGGCCTTCTGGGGGTCATTCACAAGCTGCCAACTGTCCGCCAGACCCAGCTTGAGGATCGGCAGGAGAACATCGAGCGCATAGATAAAGGGACTGAAGGGCGGCGTCTTGTCCTTGATCTGAACAAACAGGCCGGTGCCGAACGCCCAGTCATAGAAGGACCATCCGGCGACAATACATGCTGCCAGCGCCAGCATCGACCAGAGCGATTGATGCCCGAAGCGAAGGGCATGATAGAGAAAAAAATGCCAGACATGCAGCCAACACCAGGCCAACCAATAGACCGGCTGGAGCGCAATTCGGGCAGCATTGCCCTCGCGAAGCCAGCACCAAAAGTCTCTCGGGCCTCCCGCACGCGCTCTCAGGTCTCGGCGGAACGCGCGTGCGGCATGCACCGCCTTGCGGATCGCGACCCGGCGCGCCGCCCCTTCATGGCCCATCGACCGGAGCACGCTCGTGGCCTGCTCCCAGGGCTGCGGATGGAAGACCCTGCCGTCCAAATCCCGCTGCGTTTCCAGCCACGCAATCGGGTTGTTGTCCCAGAACTGGGCGGATGTCGCGAACCGGTCATAGGTGAAGCCGTCGAGGACCGTTCGTCCCTTGGGCCAAACCAGAAAATTGACGTTGAACATCGAGGCCGTGGCTTGCGCCAGGTTTGCCTCGCCGAGGAAATATGCGCCCTTGCCCACCAGGAATGCGCCTCGGATATGACACAGTCTGGCATCCAGCGCGGGATTGAGGTCTTGGTGTTGCTGGGCTTCATCGCCGGCACTGAGGATTGCGTTCTCGATTTCCAGCGCCCCGATCCGTGCCTCATAGAACCTCGCGCCACCGGCGACGTAGGTTCCACGCCGAACATAAGCGGCACCTTCGATTCTGGCTTTCTCGAAATTCAGGCCCGAGACATCTCGTTGGTTCTCGATTTCGGCATCGTCTTCGGCACGATGGGTGCCATAATCGCCATAGATCTGGGCACCTTCGAGCTCGACGTCGGCGCCGACAATAGTCCCGTAGAGCCGCAACCGACCGAAGCATCGAGCTTCGAACCGGGGCTTCCGATCGCTCGGATCGTTCCGAAAAAGGAAGCTTCCGCCAATCTCCGCTTCCTCGAGGTTGAGGGCGGGCGGCAGTATTTTGCTCTCCGCATCCTCCCCTCCCACCAACCTGGTCCGGAAAATGGCGCCGTCGCACTCGAGTCTCTTGCCGATGGACGCATTCATCAGATCGACCGGTGCGGCCGATTCGAAGCCTTGGTCCAGAAACAACGAACCCTTGACCTCAAGTCTTTGCGCCTCGATGCCCCGGCATTTCGAACCTCGAAGAGAAAGACTTCGGAGTATCGCGTCGGCCAACAAGATCTTGTCGTCGAAATAACATTTCGAAAGCCACAATCGCCGCTTGATCTCGAAGCCGACAAGGTTGAGCGATCCGATAATGCTTGCGCCCTCGAGGGCGAACCCACGAGGTTGCCAATCGTCTTGGCGGGTCAACATGAGCCAGCGCAAGCACTCCGCCCGAATTTGGATGGTGGGGTCTTCAACACTTCCGTCGGGGACTTCTTTGCCGAACGAGATTATTTTGTCGGCCGCAAATTCCGCCGCCAATCGCTCCTCTGCTGGGTTTTGTGCTTTCATGCCCTCACGGAAGTCCCCATGCGCAACTTTAGGGTTGAAATTATCGGAATTTAGTCCTACACTGAGCGCCGTGCTGGTTACGCCCAGCCTCGTCACTACGATGCGATATCATCGCGAACGGTCCCGCGAAAGGGAATGGAGATTGACCGTAGGGACCGCCGGCGGCACAAGATGCCCAGCGCGATGCAGAGACCTCTGAAGTCTGCAAAGTGTTTTGATCAAAACAGGAGTGAGCAGGAATGACCCGGATGGCCGGGTAGTCCGCTACTTCTCGTATTGCACATTATCGGGAGGAACGAATTTGAGCGATCTCGTCTGTCTAGCCTTCAAGGACCCGCATACCGCCGATCGATTCTTGAACGACCTCAGGGCGTTGGAGAAGGAACACGTTCTTGAGCTCGAAGATGCCTGCGTGGTCGTCCGGGATCCCGACGGCAAGATCCATTTGAAGCAGAGCGTCAACCTCGTCGCCATCGGCGCCAGCCGCGGCGCCTCGTTCGGCATGTTGATGGGTGCCTTGGTCGGCGTCTTGTTTATGAACCCGCTTGCCGGTCTTTTGGTAGGCGGCGCCTTCGGTGCCGGCTCCGGGGCGTTGCAGGGCAAGCTCGCGGACTACGGGATTGACGATGAGTTTATCAAATCGCTTGGCAACACGATCGAACCCGACAGCTCGGCGATTTTTCTGCTGGTACGGAAAGCCGTGGCCGACAAGGTGATGCCGCGGCTGGCGCACTATGAGGCAACATTGCTCAAGACTTCGCTCAGCGACGAGCAGGAGGAGCGACTAAAGAACGCCCTCTCGATGCCGGCCTGAATCCGAACCTCCTACGAACCGATTGGCGTCGATCTCACCGCTCCCGGACATTGCCGCTCTCGGAGCGTGCGGACGGTTGAGCCCGACGCCGAACTCGCTCCTACTAAAGACAATGGAAGGTGGTTCCCTCCGGATCGCGCGAAAGTGCGACGCTTCGCGGGTTTGCTGAAGCTGCCGCCGCGCGACAAGACAGTCTCGGCTGCGCGTGAGAAGGGAATGGTCATGACGCGTGACCTGACCGCCCCATCGGCGTGCCCGATTCTGTCGACGTCTGATGTGTGCCAATAGGATCTTCTTGATCGCATAGGCTACGACCCCTACAGACCCCTCTGGAACGAAGCAGCATGAGTTCGGTGATAGTGGGCTGCCCCGCTTACTCAATTCCAATCTGCGGCGTCGATCACGGCGTCAGCAAACGCCCTCGGAGCTTCCTGTGGTAGGTTGTGACCGATGCCACCCTCAATCGTCCGATGGGCATACCAACCGGAGAACTTGCCGGCGTACGTTGCCGGCTCGGGATGCGGTGCGCCGTTGGCGTCGCCCTCCAGGGTGATCGTCGGGACCGTGATGATCGGAGCCGCCGCAAGGCGCTTTTCGAGTTTGTCGTACTTCAGCTCGCCTGCAGCGAGACCGAGCCGCCACCGATAATTATTGATAACAATCGCCACATGGTCTGGATTGTCGAACGCTCCGGCGGACCGATCGAAGGTTGCGTCGTCGAATGCCCATGTCGGCGATGCGGTTTGCCAGATGAGCTTTGCGAACTCGTTGCGGTTAGTCTCGTAACCGAGCCGGCCGCGCTCCGTGGCAAAGTAGAACTGATACCACCACGCCAGCTCCGCCTTCGGCGACAGGGGCTTGCCGTTGGCGTGCTGACTGCCGATCAGATAGCCACTTACCGAGATCAGAGCCTTGCACCGCTCCGGCCAGAGCGCCGCGATGATACACGCTGTGCGAGCACCCCAGTCGCAACCGGCAATGACAGCTTCTCGGATCTCCAGCGCATCCATTAGGGCGATGATATCCGCGGCGAAGACGGATTGCTGACCGTTGCGGAGCGCGTCATCCGCGACGAAGCGGGTCGTTCCATAGCCGCGTAGGTAGGGAACGATGACCCGGTAGCCGGCGGCCGCGAGCAAGGGAGCGACCTCGACGTAGGTGTGGATGTCGTAGGGCCAGCCGTGCAGCAAGATGACCGGCGGACCTCCATTCGGACCGGCCTCGGCATAGCCAATGTCGAGGCCGCCGGCCCTGCTCTGCTTGAGTGGACCAAAGTCGGGCGGTAGCGCGCGGCCGATGGCGCGCTGCGGTGAACCCTGCGCCTTCGCCGGAGCGGGTCCGACTGCAAAGCCGGCGGCTGCGAAGCCGATTGCGGCGGCGCCGAGAAAACGGCGTCGCTGGTGATCTAGTGACGTATTCATCGGTCCATCTCCGTTAGGGTTCACAAGGCGCGGCTCGCCGAGCTGCGAGGCTGGCGAGCCGCAGAGGTGTCGGTTCAGGCCAGGTTGATGGTCACGTCGATATTGCCCCGCGTGGCCTTGGAGTAGGGACAGGTCTGATGCGCCCGGTCGACGATCGCCTGTGCAACGTCGCGCTCTAAGCCCGGAAGGCTGACGTTGAGACGGGCTTGGAGGAGGTATGCGTCCCCGGTCATACCGAGATCGACTTCGGCATCGATCGCGGCGTCCGCGGGCAGGGCCACCTTCATGCTGCGGGCAGCAAGCTCCATCGCACCCTCGAAGCAAGCCGACCAGCCGGCCGCGAACAGCTGCTCGGGATTCGTGCCCGCGCCGGCCATACCGGGCGCAGAGAGCTTGACTTCGAGCCGCCCGTCCGAGCTGCGCGAGGCGCCGTTCCGGCCTCCGGTGGTGTGGGTCTTGGCGGTGTAGACCACCTTCTCTGGCTTCGTCATAACAAGTTCCTTTCGAGGTTGAACTGACTGGATTCTAGCGGAGCACGTAGTTCGACATGTCCACGGTCAAGACGTCGAAGTCGTATTGCTGGGTTCCGTCTGAATTTCGTGGATGAATCCTGTGTTTGGTCGGCAGTCGCGGCGCATCCACGTCGACGTAGTCGCTCACCAAATGGCCGGCCGCCGTGTTAGCCCAAACGTCGGCCTCATAGTCCTGACTCCTTCGACGTGTCGGCCTAGTTGGACAGCAATGAGCGAAGCGGCCTAAACGCCGCCCTGATCTCAAGGGCGAAGAGTTCCGGCTGCTCCCAGGCGGCAAAGTGCCCCCCCTTGTCGACTTCGTTCCAATAAATGAGCTTCTTGAAGCTCTGCTCGCCCCAGCTGCGTGGAGCGCGGTAGATCTCACCCGGAAAGACCGTGACGGCTACCGGGACCTCGGCGATTTCGATCGCATTGAACGGCCCTCCCTCGCCCTGGGCAGCGTCCCAATAGGAACGTGAGGAGGAAGTCCCTGTGTTGGTGAGCCAATAGAGTGTGATGTCGTCTAGGATCTCGTCCCGCGTCAGCACACGCTCGGGATCGCCCCCGCTGTGCGTCCAGGTCGCGATCTTCTCGTACAGAAAGGCGGCAAGCCCGACCGGGGAATCAGAGAGACTGTAGCCGAGCGTCTGTGGCCGGGTGTTCATCAATTCGGCGTAGCCGAAGCCTTTGCGATAGAAGGTCTCAAGCCCGGCGAACGCCACTTTTTCCGCATCGGAGAAGGTTGTTGGAGCCGGCTCGCGGTTGCGGATCAGCCGAAGCACGCTGGGAGGCGTCGTGCCGGGCATGTTGGTGTGGATGCCGAGCAGGCCCTCCGGCGCCTGCACCGCCATCACCTGCGAAATGATCGCGCCCCAGTCGCCACCCTGCGAGACATAACGCTGGTAGCCCATGCGCCTCATGAGGACATCCCAGGCACGTGCGACGCGGCCGGGGTCCCAGGCTTCAGTCGGCTTCCCGGAAAAGCCGTAGCCCGGATACGTCGGCAGCACGAGATGGAAGGCGTCTTCCGCACGTCCGCCATAAGCCGTGGGATCGGTCAACGGCCCGATGACCTTCAGGAGTTCGAGCGCGGAGCCAGGCCAGCCGTGCGTCATAATCAGCGGCATGGCATTTGGGTGGCGAGACTGGATGTGGGTCAACTGGATGTCGACGCCGTCGATCATCGTGATGAACTGCGGCAACGCGTTCAGCTTTGCCTCGGCCTTTCGCCAATCGTAGTCGGTGCCCCAGTAGCGCACGAGTTCCTGAAGCCTCTCCAACTGCACGCCTTGCGACGGGTCCGAGACGGTTTCCTTATCCGGCCAGCGGGTCGCGGCGATTCGGCGGCGAAGATCGGTGAGCGAGGCCTCCGGGACGGTCAGGCGGAACGGGCGAATGGTCGTGTCATGCACGGCGACACTCGCCGAAGCGGGAGCCGTGGCCGTCTGAGCGAAGGCGGCACTGCTGTGCGGCGCGAGGCCGAGTGCTGCAATCGAAACAGAGGTCGTCACCAAAGCATGACGGCGCGAGAAAAGCGAGATGGCAGACATGGTCGTTCTCCTTTGTGAAGCGGGATAGAAGAGAGCCGTCAGTCGAGCTGCGACCGGCGCCGATTTCAGGCTTCAGCAGGGGCCGGGCGGTAACGCTCAGCCGGCACGGAGTGCGAGAGGTTGGGCACCATCGCGGCGCGCGCGTCCTCGAAGGCGTTCCAGGCCGCAGCGTCGGGTAGCGCTGGAATGGTGACAGTCTCGCCAAGGTCGAGGCCGGCAAGCGCCGCGTTGACCATAACCTCAGCCGGCATCACGATCTCGGTCGGCACCCCTGCCAGCGGGACGCCAGAGATGTCCCAGAAATCGGTGGCGGTGGCGCCCGGCAGCACGACCTGAACCCGGATGCCCTTGTCGGCGAGCTCGCTCTGCAGCGACGCCGACAGGGCGACGACGAAGGCCTTGCTGGCACCATAGACGCCGTTGAGCAGGAACTCCGGCGCGAGCGCGACCACCGATGCTATGTTGACGATCGTCCCCTCTCCCCGCGCGACGAAGCCAGGCACCGCGGAATAGGTGAGCCGCATCAGGGCGGTGACGTTGATGTCGATCATCTGCGCCATCAGATCGACGTCGGCTTCCCAGGTCGGCACCGGCGCGCCGATCCCGGCATTGTTGACGAGCAGCGTCACGCTGGCGTCCGTCCTGAGGATCGTCTCGACCCGCTCGAGGTCCGGTTTCACGGCGAGATCAGCCGCGACCACCTCAACCGACCGGCCGGTCCGGTCGGTGATCCTTGCCGCCAGGGCATCGAGTCGAGCCCGGTTGCGGGCGACCAGGATCAGGTTGTAGCCGCGGGCGGCGAGACGATCGGCGTAGATCGCGCCTATGCCCGACGATGCTCCTGTGACAAGAGCAGTTCCTTTATTTATCATAAACATAGCGCTCTCTCTCTTTCTCAAGACATTGTTGCTGAACTGTCTCTAGTTTTTCTTCGATCCGCCATTAGCCGGGGCATTGACCTGCCAAGCGGCCTAGCGTTTCAGGACCGGATAGCCTTGGATGTGAATCAGGTCTTGGCTGCGCACCGGCTCGTGACAGGCGAGGCAGTCCTCGCGGTAGTCGGTCGTGACCGTTTGCTGGGTCTCGTTGCCCTCGTAGAAGGCCCAGCCCCAGCCATCGCCCCAGAACAGGGAGGTGTCGGCACGCAAGCCAGCCCCGTCCTTGACCATGATGAAACGCCCGACGAGCGTCTCAGCGTAGCTAGAAGTGCCGGTCGTCAGCTGCTCGGTACGCGTGGCGAAGACATCCTTGACCAGCACGGCGCCGTCGGGGAACGCACCGGTCTCGACGTAGGCATCCACGGCCTCGCGCTGCGCGTAAACGACGTGCAGTTGCTTCGCGCCTTCCTCCGGCTCATCGGCGAGGATCGAGAACGAACCCAGCAGAACCCAATCCCGGCGGTAATCGACGCTCGGAACATGCAGGAGTACCGCTTCAGCCGTCATGGTCGCCGCCGGCTCGGACCGGGAGACGAGGGGTGCCATGACGAGCGCGCCGGAAAGCAGCACCGTCATGATTATATTCGTGTTCATCGCTGGCTCCTTCGTGGACGTTTGGCGGCTATGTCGTGCTCGGGCGACGACAGGATCGGATGGGAAAGTCGTTGCTGGTCGTGAAGCTCGCCCGCCGTGACCTCCTCTGAGATCGCGTGCTCGAAGGACGCGATGCCGCTCGGCGAAATCGGGGTCTGGGATATGCACGGCTTTGTTGGCCGCCGATCAGTCGGCGAGGGCGACGAGCGGCTTGCTCTTCTCGACAATGTACGTGGCGAGCTCGGCCGCGTTGACGTCGCCGACATTCCTCGCCGAGTGGACGGCGCCAGTTGGGATGAACAGGACCTCGCCCGCCTTCAGCGTTACAGGCGGCTGGCCCTCGACCCGGTACTCGAGCATGCCCTCGATCATGTAGATGATCTCTTCGCCCGGATGGCTGTGATCGGGCGCCTCAACACCCGGTGCGATGTCGATGCGCACCTGGACGACCTCGCGTCCGGGAACGCTGATGTCGTGGCGCTGCAGGTCGGTGCGGGTGACGCCCGGAAGCTGCGCGTGCGCCATGTACAAGCCCGTTCCGCCTGCAACCAGCACGGCCGCGATGATC
>JBGSYN010000273.1:0-4386 GCA_041750975.1 Geminicoccaceae bacterium
CCTCTTCTGGCCGGCTTGCAGTTCTTCTCTGGCACTCTCGATGATGGTCAGCATGGCGCACTCGGCGGCCGCCGCATCGCCCTCACGGATTGCCTCGAGCACAGGAGCATGCAAGGCGAGGCCCTGGACCGGCGGAATAAGCGAGCGGCGCTGCAGGTTGAAACTCACTTCCAGCACCGTCGAGACGATCTCGCCGAGGCGGTCGACAAATGGGTTGCCCGCAGCCTTGAAGATGGCCCGATGAAAAGCGAGATCGGCCTGATAATAGGCAACGACATCCTCGATCGCGGCCTGCATCCGGCGGAAGGCATCGGTCAATTCGTCGAGGTCGTCGGCGGTGCGGCGGGCGGCGGCAAGCCTGCAGGCGGCGGGCTCGATCATGGTGCGGAGCTCGACCATATCCTCGGTCAGCCGCGGTGAGGGAGCCGAGGCCGCATACCAGGTAAGCACGTCCGGATCGAGCAAGTTCCAGGCGGTCTGGGGGCGCACCCGCATGCCGAGCTTCTGGCGGGACTCGACGAGGCCCTTGGCGGCCAACACCCTAATCGCCTCGCGCACGGTAGTTCGGGAGGCGCTGAACTCCGCCATGAGATCGGCCTCGCGCGGCAGCAATTCGCCCGGCACAAGGCGATTGCCGACGATCCGCTCGCCGATCTCGCTGACCAACCGGCCATGCATGCCGCGCCCCGGGTAGCGGCGGCTGCCGTCGTCGATCGAGACGGGTGGAGACGTCTCCACGAAGGCTAGTGCATCCACCAGCCGCCATCGACGCCGAAATTCTGACCGGTGACGAAGCGGGCCTTCTCGGAGACGAGAAAGAGGATCGCATTGGCGATATCCTCAGCGCTGCCCCGATATTTCAGAGCCTGGTGCTCGAGCAGGAATTTCTCGTAAGTGTCGAGCTGATCGGCCCAGACATCCTTTTCGAGCTGGGTCGGAATGGCCCCCGGACTTACGGCATTGACCCGAATATTGAACTTGCCGAGCTCGCGCGCCATCGAGCGCGTCAGACCCAACAATGTCCCCTTGGAGCCGACATAGGCGGTGAAGTCGGACCAGCCGCCATTGAGCGTGACCGAGCAGATATTGATGATCTGGCCCCAGCCCTTGCGCTTCATCGAGGGCACCACGGCTTGCGCCAGGGCCACAGCCGCGGTGGCGTTGATGTCCTGGGTTTTATGCCACTCGTCGAGCTCATACTCGTCGATCGGCTTGAGGGGATTGATCGCCGCATTATTGATCAGGATGTCGATGCCGCCCGCTTCCTGATCGAGCCGCCGGGCCAGTCGTTTTGCCGCTTCGGGGTCGGCCAGATCGCAGTCGATGAAGCGAACACTGCCGGCGTCACTCGGCAGTCTCGAAGCGAGCTCGGTGGCGACGTCTGCCCCTTTGATGTCGAGCATCAGCACATTGGCTCCCGCCATGGCGAGCGCTTCGCATTGGGCGACGCCAAGGCCGCCCGTGGCGCCGGTGACAAGGGCGGTTCGCCCCTCATGTTCCATGGTAAGCCTCCCTGGCTTGACAGCTAGACGATCAGATCGGTGAGCGCGTCGATCGACGTATCCGCCTTGTTGATGTCGGCGATCTTTTCACCGCGGGCCATGGCGACGATGCGGTCCGCTATGGGAAAGATATGATGCAGATTGTGGCTGATGAAGATCGAGCCGATGCCTTGCGCCTTGAGTGAGATGACATAGTCGAGGACTTTATTCGTTTCCTTGACCGAGAGGTGATTGGTCGGCTCATCCAGGATCAAGAGCTTGGATTTGAAATACATGGCACGGGCGATGGCGACACTCTGGCGTTGGCCGCCGGATAGCTCCTCGACCGTGGTATTTGGCGAGCGCTGGGTCAGATCGATATTGGTCAGCGATTTGACCGCATGGTCAACCATGCTCTTCGTGTCCATCAAGCCGATGCCGCCGAGCTGCCATTTGCCGAGCACTTCGCGGCCGATGAAAATATTCCGGGCGATCGACATTTGCGGCACCATCGCCGTGTACTGGTAGATGGTCTCGATGCCGAGGCTCATGGCGTCCTTGGGCGATTTGAGCTTGATCTCCTTACCCTCGAAAAAGATCCGGCCGCTGTCATGCGGATGAGCGCCTGAGAGCACCTTGATCAGGGTCGATTTGCCGGCGCCATTATCGCCGACGAGACCGACGATCTCGCCGGGCTCGGCGTGGAAATCGACATCGATCAGGGCATGAACGCTGCCGTACCACTTCTCGAGTCCCTCGCAGCGCACCAGTGCATTGCCGGTCGGCTTTACGAAGGTTTCCGGCGATTGGTAATGTTCCTGAAGCGCTTCGGACATCGTCTTGGGCCTTGCTGGCTCAACCCCGCATCTGGCTGGCGCGGCGGCGCAGGGTAATGTTGATGATGACGGCAACGATGGTGAGCGTGCCGATGGCGAGCCGAAACCAGTTGGCGTCGATTCTGGACATGACCAGGCCGTTATCGATGACGCGGATGAGGCCATTGCCGATGACGAAGCCCGCGATCGAGCCGATGCCGCCGGTCAAGGCCGTGCCGCCGATCACCGAGGCGGCGATGGCTTGAAGCTCGAGTCCTTCGCCCAGGGCCGGCAGTGCCGAGCGCAGGCGGAAGGTCGTGATCATGCCGGAAAAGCCCGCAAGGAAGCTGCACAGCATGAAGCAGAAGAGCTTCACCTTGCGGGTATTGATGCCCATGTCGTCCGAGGCCTGACGGGCGCCGCCCGTCGCATAGATCCAGTTGCCGAGATTGCTCCGGTGCAACATCACGCCGAGAATGACAATAAAGGCTGCATACCAGAGCATCGAGCTTCGAAAGAGGCCAAGATCGGCGACGAACAGCCAGGTCGGCAGCTCGGCCGGGAAGGGGGGCGGGAAGCCGCCGGAGAGCACGGTTGCCAGCGAGCGGGCGATGAACAGCATGCCGAGTGTCGTAACGAAGCTAGGAATGCCGAACGTCAGCGTGATCCAGCCATTGACATAGCCGACGACGATCGCGCTGGCGAGCCCGAGGAAAATCGCCGCTGTCGGATCGAACCCCCAGCGCCCGATCGCGACCACGATCACCATCGGCACCAGCGCAAAGACGGAGCCCACGGAGAGATCGAACTCGCCGGAAACCATCAAAATGCCGACGCCCAGCGCCATGATGCCGAGTTCCGGCAGGGCGAAGAGGATGCCCCGGCTGTTGGCGTAGCTCGCGAATTGCGGGGCGTAGACGCTGAAGCCCGCAATCACGATCACCAGCATGACGAAGGCGCTGATCTCCGGGCGCGATAGCAGGGCTTTGGTCAGTGCGTACATTGATCGGGTACGAATTCGAGCTGCTTCTTATCGGGCTTTTCGGTAATGGGGCGGCTGTGCGACCGCCCCGATTGGTGGAGAATCAGCGCACACCTTGAGCGGAAAGCTCGACCAGCTGATCGACATCGTCCGGTGTGATCAGCGCCGTGCCGGTATTGATGTCGAAGGGCGGGAAGGCGTAGTTGTTGAGCAAATAAAGCTGATGGATCGGGAAGTAGCCCTGCAGATAGGGCTGCTGGTCGACTGTCAGCTGGATGTAGCCGTTCTTCATTTCCTCGAGCACGACGGGGACGAGGTCGAACGTGCCCATGACGACTTCGCCCGGCTCCTTGCCGAGATCGCGCAGGGCAACGGCGGCACCGGCCGCCCAATAGCCCGTATCGAGATAGGCCGTGGTCGGTTGTGATTGGACATAGGCGCCGACGCGCTGGCCGACGACCGAGAGGTCGAGCCCGGCATCGATTTTCTCGTAAGTGATCTCGCGCTCCGGATTGGCCTCGGCCATCTCCTTGACGAAGCGCTCGATGCCGGCACCGCGCTGCTCGGACCAGACCTGACCCGGGCCGTTGACGCCGATCAGCACATGGATGGGCCCCTCTTCCGGAAACTCCTCGGAGAGCGCCTTGGCGAGCTCATAGCCCGCGATCTCCAGGTCCTGGCCGATATAGGAAAGGCGAAAATCCTGGTTCGGATGATCGACATTGCTGGCGATGACCGGAATGCCCGCTTCGGCCGCACGGCCCAGCGTCTCGTCAAAGATCTGCCCGCCTGAGAAGGTCAGGATTAAGCCGTCGGGCTGCTGCGCGATGGCCGCCTCGAGATTGTTGAGCTGTTCTTGGAAATTCCCGTCCTGCTGCAGGAACACCATCTGACAATCGGCCTCGAGCTGAGCGCAGGCATCGTCCATGCCGAGCTTGACCGCCTGCCAGAAGACATTGGTCGGGGTCGAATGATGCAGATAGGTGTAGCGCTCCTGCGCTTCGGCGGGTGTAACGGCTGCCGCAGCAACCAAACCCGAAACAAAAACGACGGACGCCAAAAGCCTCTTGGTCATGAATGCCTCCCTGAATGGCAATGTTCTGACCGC
>JBGSYN010000274.1:0-4983 GCA_041750975.1 Geminicoccaceae bacterium
AGCCGCTTTTACGCTCGACGCATATGCCTCGAACGCCTCGACCGTCTCCTCGGGCAGCAACGCGAACCGCTCGCCCCGCATCCCGTGCTTCAACGCATTCATCGCCGACCGCGCCTTGCCTTCGGGCGTGCTGGGACCGCGCTTCTTGAGCGTCGATCTCTGGTGTGACGAATCCTCTTCATACCCACGAGAAGCGGAATTGCTCATCTGTATGGCCTTTTCGGATCATTGAACATCGGTTGATAGTCTACACGATATTTTGGTCGAGCGAAGGGAATATAGTCATATGCTCTGTTGTGCCCAATATCATCGCGCTCCAGGTAGGCGGTGATGGATGAGCGACTACAGCAGCATATCGGACGACATGAATCGGCGATATGGCTCGGAAGATTTGATAACTGGCCGCGCGGATGGTATTGACATTCGATTAACGAGATACTGAAGTCTCTGGTCGAGCGCCTCGAGACGCTTTCTGCTGAAAATCAGGAGCGGACTGCCCATAAGCTTGACCAGCGTCTCACCGAGATCGAATCCAGCAGAGATGATCCAACCAAACCAGCCACACTTGGGCGCGATCTCCAGCTCGGCCTAGATCAGCTCGATTGTGGCGAACGCATCGCCGCACACAAGGTGTTTGCCGAACTTAGATCATAAGCTCTATGACACACCTGATCTTCGTCCCAGAGTCGCTTCTCGACCTCCGAAAGATAAGATGCCGTACTACCAAGCATGTTCCGTCTGCTGCCGATCGAATTATTGCCGAATGCGAACGTATGACAAAGCTGTTTACGTCATCGCCGGAGATGGGCCTGCGAGGAATGATTTGTTGCCCGATATTTGCTCGATTGTAGGTGCCGCACCCAACTTGATCTTGTACCGATACTGACGGAGTGAAAACCTCGTGCAAATTGTTCGCGTCCTGCGTGGCGATCGGGACGTTCGGACCATATTTCGGCATTGATCGTGCCAATAGGTGATGAACTCGGATCATCCGTGCGAGCGTATTGTCAACCTTACCGGGTCGAGATTGACGCCTTATCGGCGTGTCAAATAACGCGCCGTTAAGTCCGGCCCTATGAATCACACCGGCGTTCTGCGCGTCTTGATTGGCTATGAAGTCGAAATCATCAAATTAGTGTCGCGGCCCCGATTTTTTTGACCTGTGCTTGATGTATATTCTTCCTGGAAACGAAAGGATGCATTCATTGAACGGGATGACCTCAGAGAGAGCGCCTCATCAATTTTCAGATGGATGTCAATCCATCACCCCTAGCACAGAAAAATTCAATTGGGCACTTGAACAACTTAAAGAGAAGCTAAAACTCAATGGTTACAAGTTTAGTCTAAATGCAATTAAGGAGATAATAGATACTATTCTTGCGCATGGAAGTGCTGATGCATACATTGATCTTAAAGATAGGCTTCACAACAGGTTTTTCCATGAAATCCACCCGATAGTAGGAATCGTAGATTCCCTAGAGTGCGCCAATTGTCAAATAGAGCTTACTGGTACCCACCAGCGATATGATGGATTAATTATTCTTGGCGAAGAAGACCGTCAACAAAGGGTTGAGATTACAACAGCCATAGATAGCCACAACGATGCTCTAATGATGGAATTAGTAGAAAAGGAAGGTCATGCGCCAGCATTTGTAAAAATCGTTGTGAATGGAAATAAAAATAAAAGAGAATTTGGACAGAATCAACTATCTAGTTTTAAAAAGAAAGAATATTTCTGTGAAACTCTTTTTCCTCTATTGGAAAATGCACTTAAAAGAAAATTAAATAAAGCGAAAGAAAACCTGGACTATGTTGATGGTTGGCTTGGTATAGTTTTTGATGATTGGTTGGTGCCTCAAGAAGATGCGAAAATCACAGACTTCGACCCCTTATGTTCGCAACTCTTGCGTGATGGTGTCAATAGCTACACACCGTTTACGAGAGTCTTTGTCGTGGGCATCAGCGGCAAGTACTTGTTCGATAGTGAGCAGGGCCCTAGGAGCCGATAATTTGGGCCATAGCGGGTTCGTTTATATTATTGCGTCGTGTTGAATTCTCGGCCTCTTTCGGCGTCTTTCGGACGATGTACTTGACCGATCCCAATACGGAGCCGCGTTAGCCTGGAGAAGAGCGGTTCCATTAGACCTTTTTAGCCGTTTAGGCTGCACCCATTGGGGACATTCACCAACTCAACTACCATTCAACCCGTGGGGGTTTCGAAAGGGGATTTCGTCAAATCCCCCTTCGCCTGTTCCTCAAAAAGATGCCTTTGGGCTCAGGGGGCGATCGACTTTACTGCCCAGGCTCGGGTTTGAAGCGGGATCGAGCCGTCCTCCCGGCGTGGGAGAGAGGTCTGCAGGGTTTCCTTGAGACGCTGCCGCGCCTCATCGGCGAGATTGGCGCAATAGCCTGGCGCCGGTCCGGTCCCGAGGGTGAACGGGCGCCAATAGTCGTCGAAATCGCGGAAGAAGGTCGGCACTTCGATCGCCGTGCAACCGACCTGTGTCAGACCGGCATTTTCGACCAGTCTGCTCAAGCCTTCCCTGGTGCAGTAGGGAAAGCGCACTGCCTCGGTAAGGTCGGCTGCCTCGGGATCGAGGGCGGCTGCGGCCTTCCAGAATGCGCGCATGAACTCGACGCCGCCACCGGGATAGTCCCAGACGTAGAAGCCGATCCGGCCCCCTGGACGCGCCACGCGTTTCATCTCGGCCAGGGCCTTGCCGCGATCGGGCACGAAGTTCAGGACCAGGGCTGACACGATGACATCCCGGCTCTCGTTCTGGAGGTCGAGCGCCTGGGCGTCGCCGACCCGAAACTCGACCCGGTTGTCCGCAACGTTTTTCCGGGCCGTCTCGATGAATCCCGAGGAGGGATCGATCGAAATCAGATTTTCGGGTTGGCGTTGCGCGAGGATGACCTCGGAGAGTGCTCCGGTGCCGCAGCCGACTTCCAGCCATTGCAGCCCACGCGGTGCGGCCAGCCATTCGATGAACCGGGGCGCGATTTTTCGGCTCCATCGGCCCATATAGGCGTCGTAATTGTCACCTGCCTGCCACGTATCATGACGCGATGATTCAGTCATCGAGTGTCCCCTTGTCCCTGCCGCCGGATTGGCAGGGAGGGGCATCATGACACTAACGGCGGAAGACTCTAGGCTCTTGTGCGATCGTATCGGTTCCGGAGTTTATTACCGGCGGCTCAGCGCAACGCGTCAGCTTTTCGATTCGCCGCCGAAGCCTGACCCGGCCCGGCGGTATTCCTCGCGTGGCGGGCTGAAGATGTCGAGGACGAGGGCACCTTCGGGGCCGGCACGGAAGCCGTGCGGGACGCCGCCCGGCGTTTGCCAGAAATCACCTTCCCGGACCGCGTGCTCGACGCCGTCCTGGATGCGTATGCCGCTGCCCTCAAGCATCACGCCCCATTGTTCTTCGGCGTGATGATGCAGGCTGCCCGCCTTGTCGGGAGCGATCCGGACGACCGACAACATGACGTTGTCGCCGGGGAAAACCCGCGTTTCCAGGCCGTCGGCCAGGGTTCTGGCGATCCCTTGGGACAAGTCGTGAAGGTTGAAGAAGGGTGCGGCGTTCATCGGCGTTTAGAAAATGCCGGCAACGCTACGGCTGAGGCCGTCGACCAGGCTGGGGGAGGCATTCGGCCAATCGAGATTGACTTGTTCGGCGGTGCTGACGATCCGGGTGCGGTAGCGTTTCATGTCGGTGGTCGAACTCGAGGTTTGCGTCACCGTGCCGGAGGTGCCTTGCTGGATCTTCGCGACCTCTCTCTGGTCGATCACCGTGCCGGGCTCGCGCTCGGAGATCTGCACGTCGGTAATGATTGTGTAGTCGACGCTTTGGACATAATTGTCGGCGACAGCGCCGATCGCGGCACCGGCAAGGGCGCCGCCGATGGTCAGAAGTGCGTTGTTGCCGCCGGCCTGGCCGAGGCCGTAGCCGACAGCACCCCCGGCGGCACCGCCGACGACGGTGCTGCCGAAACCGCCGCCGAGAGCCTCTTCGGCTGCAGTATCGGCGTTACGGCCCGCCTGCAGAACGTTGGCCTGAAGCAGATATTTCGCTTGGGTCGGATCGTCGGTCACCTGATATCCAGCCGCCTGGATCTGCGCCTTGACGGCGGACTCGACGTCGAGATCGGGCTTGTCCGAAGTGTTGCGCACATCGACATAAACCACCCGCTCGGACGGTGCCACGGGGTCGAGAAAGATCGTTTCGCTCATTTTGGTCTGCACATCGAGATTGCGCTTCTCGACCGCAACCTGCGTCGCTGCGCAACCGGTCAGAACGGCGGCGGTGAACACGGCGCCAATGGAATGGATGGCAAGTTTCACGAGCAGGGCTCCCAAGCGGGTTCAGTCGACGCGGGTATCGATGACAAAATATTTCGGCCCGCGACGACGTCCCGTCAAGTCAGGCCTTGCTGAGTTCGGCCTCGACCTCGTCCCAATTCACGAGATTGTTCAAAAACGCCTCGACATAGTCCGGGCGGCGGTTCTGGTAGTCGAGATAATAGGAGTGCTCCCA
Organism: Geminicoccaceae bacterium; assembly: GCA_041750975.1. GTDB lineage: Bacteria > Pseudomonadota > Alphaproteobacteria > Geminicoccales > Geminicoccaceae > JBGSYN01. The sequence continues at coordinate 4,539 of JBGSYN010000274.1, forward strand.
GACATCTATCCCCAGGATCGGCGTCATATTGTGGACCAGCGGATTTTCGCCGTTCGGGGTCTTGGCGACTTTCAGGCCGCCATTATCGACGGCGAGCCAAGCCCAGCCGCTACCGAATTGCGAGACCGCAGCGTTCTTGAATTCTTCCTTGAATTTGTCGAACGAACCGAACGAGTCGGTGATGCGCTTGCCGATTTCACCGCCAGGCGCACCGCCGCCGCCCTTTTTCATGACACGCCAGAACAACTGGTGGTTCCAGTGCTGGCCGGCATTGTTGAAGATGCCTTGTTCCTTGCCATGCGAACCGCGGACGATCTCTTCGAGGCTCTTGCCCTCGAATTCGGTGCCCTTGGTCAGATTGTTGAGATTGGTGACATAGGTCTGATGGTGCTTGTCATGGTGCAGATGCAGGGTCTGCGACGACATGTGGGGCGCCAGGGCCTCG
>JBGSYN010000275.1:0-3633 GCA_041750975.1 Geminicoccaceae bacterium
GACCAGGCGGCCCAGAAGCGGGCATCCTCATCCGCGTCGTCGAGCGCCCGCTCGAGCGTCGGGCGGAGATCGGCGCGGCCCACTTCGCCCGCGAGCTTATGGGCCTCGCCCCGGATCAGCGGGTCGGGATCGTTGAGGTAGGTCGTGAATTTCTGGCCGAGATCGGCCCGATGCCAGGAGCAGGCGTTAAGCCCGAGATAGCGCTCGAAGGCGTGGGGCGATTCGAGCCAGGACTTGACCACGCCCCGCAGCCGGTTGGCCTGGGGCCAGCCGATCGCACCGAGGAGGCCCGGCAGCGCTTCGGGATCGCTCTCCGCCAGTTCGACCAGGGGCTCGATCAGCGTGGGCTCGCTGGATTCGAGGGCGAGGACGCCGGCCGCGAAAAGCTCGCCCGCCTGGGGGTTTGCCGCGAGCTGCGCCAGCGCGATCTCGAAGCCGTCCGGTCCGGCAATGCGCAGGCCGTCGAGATGGGCTTCGACCCGCTGATCGAGGCGGGCCAGATCCTGGCGATCGTAATGCGGCTCGTCGGTCGCGGCGGCGCGCAGCAGCCAGAGGAAGGCCGCCTCCTCGGCGTGCTGCTCGACGATATGGGGGATGATGGTGCGTCGGGTGGCGGGCTGCATGATCAGTTGAGCTGGACCGAGCCGCCCTTGATTTTGTTGACGCCGGTCGAGCGGCTGAAGATGTAGGTGCCGCGCAGCAGGATCTTGCCGGCCTTGGTCAGGGTCAAGGAGGCCTTGCCGCATTTCAAGACGATGTCGTTCTCGGCAGCAAGCTCGAGGCGTTTGGGCTCGGCCCCGGCTGCCGGGTGCGTGGGGGTCTCGAGGCCGGCTTCGGGCTTGACGATCGGGCCGACGATGAGCGGGCGGCGCGGATCGCCATGCTCGAACATCAAGGCGACGTCGCGGCCGACATCGGCCTCGGTGAGTGCGGCGGTCGAGCGCGCCTGGATCGCGGTCTCCGAGCGGTTGCCCGGAAACACCACGCGCGGCTCGCCGCCCGGCGAGAAGCCCATCAGGACGCCGATGACCACGCCCTTGATGGTTTCGTCTCGAACCTCGATTGACATCGTCAACTCCTCCGTGTCGCCGGACCCCAGTACTTCGGGACCTTAATTCTGCGGGATCTTAGTTCTGCAGGATTTTCTGGCCCGTCATCGTGATATTCTTCGATGCCTTGACGTCGATCTTGCCCGAACCGTCGATCTTGATGTCATTGCCCTTGATGATGATGGTGCCGTCCTTCTTCATCAAGATGCTGGCCTTGCCGGTGGTCAGGCTGATCTCGTCGCCGGCCTTGATCGACAGCGTCTTGCCGACCTCGATGCCCTGATCCTTGCCGACCGAAAGGGTGTCATTGTCGCCGATGCTGGTCGAGCGATTATTGCCGATATCGAGCTTTTCGTCGGCGCCGATATCGGTCGAGCGGAAGGCGCCGATGGCCCAACTGTCCGAGGCGCCGATCTCATGGGCCTGGGCAGCACCGACACTGACGTTGCGGACGGCGCCGATGGTCATTTGCTGTGCCAGGCCGACGGTGCGGGTCTCGTTCATGCCGACGCTGTCGGCGCGGTTGCTGCCGACGGTTTCGGTCTGATTGGTGCCGACCGCGATGGTCTGGTTGCTGCCGATGGTGACGCTCTCATCGACGCCGACGAGTCGGGTGCGGTTGTGGTCGACGGTCAGGGTCTCGTCATGATGGACGATCTGGGTCTTGTCGTTCTCGACGACCTCGTCCTGGTTCTTCTGGGCGTGGATATAGACCTGCTCAGAACCCTTCTTGTCCTCGAAGCGAAGCTCGTTGGAGCCGCCGCCGCCCTTCGAGGAATTGCTCTTGATACCCGACTGGGTGGCGTTGGCGGGCAGGCCGTAGGGCGGCATCTGATTGGCATTGTAGACGCGGCCGGTGATGATCGGGCGATCCGGATCGCCTTCGAGGAAATCGACGACGACCTCCTGGCCGATCCGCGGGATGGAGATCCAGCCATAGCCCGAGCCGGCCCAGATCTGGGAAACCCGGACCCAGCAGGAACTGGTCTGATCGCTCGGATTGAGCCGGTCCCAATGAAACTGCACCTTCACCCGGCCGTATTTGTCGGTGTGGATTTCCTCGCCCCCTGGGCCGGTGACGACCGCGGTCTGCGGTCCCGCCACACGGGGCCGGTGGGTGATGCGCGGCGGCCGGAAGGGCTGCGAACTCGGGATCGCCTCGAAGCTGCAGAGATAGACCTCTTCCTGGTCCGGGGCGGCGTTGCTGCGATATTCATCCTCCCAGATCTCGTGGGTGATCGCCGTGATCAGGTGCTCGCGGTTCTGGTCATCGCGCGGATAGTCCGTAAGCGTGAAAAGGCAGCCCGCGAACAGCCCCTCGACACTGGCCCTGCCCCGCATCCGGGCATGGCCGGCGAGTTGTTCCTCGAGGCGGAGCTTGGCGATCGTGTCGCCATGCCCGACCGCGAGGTGGGGGCCCGGATAGTCGTAGATCTCGCCTTCGGCGAGCTCATGGCTCATCGGCTGATTGAGCTTCGCTTGGAGATCGGCCTTCGGCTTGGTGAAGTCATAGGCGGTGTGGACATAAGCGCCGGAGCGGACGATGGCGTGGGCGTGCCATTCGAAAATGTGGTCGCGCTCGCGCCGGCCTTGCGTCGTTTCCGGAAAATAGGGCAGCTCCTCGAAGCCCGGCACCGGGCGGTGGTCACCGTCGGTGAGGATCAAACCGTGCCGGCCGTCCTTATGCTCGAAGAAATAGGTCGCCCCTTCGCTCTCGAGCAGCCGGTTGACGAAGTCGAAATCGCTTTCCCGGTACTGCACGCAATAGTCGCGGGTTTCGAAGGTGGAGCCGAGCCGGTCCTCGAAATCGGCGATGCCGTATTTGCCGAAGACCTCCTTGACGATGTCGATCGCGTTCATCTCTTGGAAGATGCGGCAATCATGGGTTTGCTGCAGGAACCAGAGCCAGGGCCTGAGGACGGCCCGGTATTGCGCATATTCGCCTTCTGTTCCGAGATAAACGAATTCGCTGACGAGACCGTGGAAATAGCGCTCGCTGCCGTCGGCGAGCGTCATGGTGACCGTCATGTCGGTGCCGAGCAGGCTCTCGAAAGCGTGCTTCTCGCTCTCGCCGAACAGCAGCAATTCGTAGCGAAAAGGCCGGCTCAGCGCCTCCTCGCCCTTCAAATGCCGCAGCTTGAGTTCGTCGCCGAGAGCGCTGTTGAGCTTGATCGCTCGGGTTCGTGCCATGGCCGCCATGAACCTCGTGGTCGTCGAAGACGTGGAATAGTCGCGCAAAGTCGGGGGTAAGACTAGCGCCAAGGCGTGCGTTATGCCTTCTGGCCAAACAGCAAACAGTGATTCAGGACACAGATAGAGACGCGCGATGCGCTTAGCGCTTGCTTGATCTTTACAAACTTCGTTCTCATACAACGTTCACCAACGCGGAGGTCTGGAAACCATGATCGTCATCGCGACACCTGTCGTTTGGGCCCGCAGCAAGATGACATTGCGATTATCGATACCGGTTCTTGTCGTCGCTGCGGCCGTTGCCGCATCCGGCGCCCGGGCGCAGGAGCCCGCCTGGAGCAGGGACGCGCTGATCGATCAGCTGCAGCGCGGTCCGGGGTCCGCCACTGCGCCT
>JBGSYN010000276.1:0-2753 GCA_041750975.1 Geminicoccaceae bacterium
CGCCCGGGCGATTGCCGGATGCTTGGCCGCCTCGGGGTCGAGCGCGTCGAGCAAAATTCGCGCCTCGTCGGCCTTGCCCTCGCCGATCACCGCGCGGACCAGTCCGCCGATGACGTCGGGATTGCCCGGGTCGATTGCCTGCGCCTGCGCGAAAATGCTCGCCGCGCGGGTCGCGTCGCCTTCGGCCAGGACGCTTTCCCCCATCGCGAGAACCGGCTCGATTTCGGCCTTGATATCCTGCGCTTCGCTTTTGATCGGCAATTGGCCAAGCAATTGGTCGATCGCCTTGCCGAGTTGCGCCTCGGTGCGGAATTGGGTCAGGTCGGCCACCGGCTGGCCCTGGAACAGGGCATAGACGGTTGGCACCGACTGGATCCGGAACTGGTCGGCGATGATCTTTTGTTCGTCGACGTCGATCCGCTTCAGAATCACGCCCTTGGCGGCATAGTCGCCCGCGACCTTGTCGAGGATCGGCGACAATTGCTTGCACGGCCCGCACCAGGTGGCGGTGAATTGCAGGATCACCAGGCCGGTCATCGACGAGGAAATGACCTCGCGTTCGAAGCCGGCGATTGCGTCGCGCTCGACCTCGCTCATGCCAAGACTGGCCACTCTACACGTCTCCCTTGGGCTGCAAGCGCCGATATGGTCGTTCACCTATCGGTTGTCGAGGGCGCCAAAAGCGGCTTGCCCGCCCCAAAGGCGAATGCTAAGCGCCCGCTCCACCCGACCGGCACCATGCCGGTCCAGCGTCAGAGCGGGCGTAGCTCAGGGGTAGAGCACAACCTTGCCAAGGTTGGGGTCGAGGGTTCGAATCCCTTCGCCCGCTCCAGAATTCACCAACAATGTTAGAGGCTTAGTGCCAGATTAGCAGCTGTCGCGGTCGAGTCGTGGGGGTTGGGGTAACACCGGGGTAACATTCACCCGTTTCCGTCGGCTCCAGGTCCCTGTTCCTCCGGGCGGCCCTTAGTGTCCGGCACGTCTGCTCGCGGCCCTGTCTGGAGATTGACGAGGTTACTTCGCCCCGCTTTCAATCAGAGTGGACGGTCTCCTGCTTTATCGTCCGTGTGCCGAATATAGCGTGCACGATAGGCATCTATCACTCGGCGTATCTCCGCAAATTCGATGCGCGGGTGCAGTGTCGGAACCGAACACATTTCAGTTTCGTCGCTGAGCAAAGCTCTGGGAGCGCCACTCAACCGCAGCTGACCGCCGCTCCGAATAAATAAATCGACGGGCGTAATATCATAGGTGTCTTCAATGGCATTACCGACGAAGAAGCGGACCGTGGGCGAGCCAGGCGCATGGAGGACGTCGATATTCTCTGCGAGGAAGTTACCGACGCTTTTGACGTTGGCGAATTGCGAGCACCGTTCAACAACCCCGTTCAGCATCTCCAATCCGACGGACAGCCAGTCGTCGAGCTCGCCGGTGTGTCGGTCGCGAAGGTTCCGATTGGAAAGGCAAAAGACGTCCAGGCGCTCGATCTCGAACATGTTGATAGTTGGCTCAATGATCTCCTCGACCAGAACGTGGACGCCCCTCCGATAGGATGCGGCAATCGAAATGCCTTCCTCTTCGGCAAATCGGCGATGTCCATCGGGTGTGTAGAAGATCGAGAGCGCCATGTAAGGTCCTAGCCTTGAACTGCTATGCAATGTCAGTCAGCCGTTCCGCTCATCGGCGACTACAGCATTAAGCCGAAAGTCCGTTCAAGATTGCAGCAGCCGGCATCGAACGAGCGATAATCGTGTGCATGCCCCTGCCGTTCGAACACGAAATTCTCAACAGCGCCCAGACTCGATCGATAATGGAATGCGGGAATCGACAACACCCCTTTGCCCCGCGAGAATTGCAGCGCATGCGTATCCTGAATGACCACGTCGAACTGCATGCGAGTGCCCTCCTCATCACGCGCAACGATGTGTTTGACGCGGCCCTTGCCGTCGACGGCGGTCGAACCAACAACCCGCGAGCGGGTCATTCTGAACGAGCGGCCGGTCTCGCCATCCAGAAAGAATCCGCGTGAAAAGATTCTTTTGTTGAACCTGCTGATTCGGTCTGACTCGATATAGCGTTCGCTAGCGAATAGATCGCTGCCCAGCCGCAACGTTGATATGCCGGCCCGGCAGCCATTGGGTAAGACACAATAGCACCAATCCCATGGAAGAAGTGGAATGTGGGAACGGACCTGTTGAAAATAAGCAGTACCACGGATGTCTTGCACCGTGTTCCCAATCTTTAGCCGACCCTGGAACTCGAGCGACCGCCAGCGAAATGCCGACAGCCCGGAGACGACGGTCGTATCGGGGCTGTCGAAATCACCAATTCCGTTCCGGCCCGACGGCTTGTTTGCCTGTATTTCGACATCGACGCCGTCACAGCGCATGGTGGCGAGAAGGCCGCCATTGCCAACCTCGAGGCTTGCGCTGTTCGGCCCAGGTCCGAGAGTCCTAATGTTGAGGGCGCCATTCTCGGAGGTGGCGTTACGAAAATGGCCCTGAAAATTGACCGAGAATGTTTCGACCGGCTCGAAGCCGAGCGACCACGAAATCGCCTGAGCTGCGATCTCTCCGCGCGCGAGGGCATCGGCAATATTGCCTGCACCCTCGCACTGTTCCCCGTCAGCACCTATGGCCCAGATTTGAGGTTGTGATTTAAGGAGGATTTGGCTCTCGTCGCAGTGACGAAGGAACGAAGATGAGAGCCAAATCCTCAAGCGCTAAAAAGCCTGCCGAGCAGGTAGTGAAGGA
>JBGSYN010000277.1:0-3844 GCA_041750975.1 Geminicoccaceae bacterium
TCTGCGGCCCGGCGACCAAAAACCTCCAAGGCTATACCGCCTGGTTCATCCAGAGGCTCAAGCACAGCCAACCGCACGCCGTCAGTCAAACCTGGCAGCGACTGCTCGCAGCTTGATCAACACCAAAGGCAGACACCGCCTTAATCCTGCCCCCAAATTCATGGCCTCGGCGACCATGCGTTGAAAATACCGACATTCTTTAGATTGTTGGTTGATCCATACAATATCTGGCCCTCGTCGCCAGCACTTTGAATAACGGAAGAATGAGGCTCTTGATCTTCGGCTCGGCACCGTGGAAGTTCAGCTGGGCACGCTAGTTGCTAGAACGACACCGCAGGGTTTTTGACTCTAAGGATAGGAGGGAAGAGGATGGGTGTTTTTACACGACGTAGATTGGGCTGGGTTTTGGGCTCGGCAGTAGCCGCATCGATGCTGGTAGGTGGCTATCCTGGCAAGGTCCTGGGACAGGAGAACAAAGGGACCATCTACTATATGATCCCGACGCTCCTCGATGAGTTCCAGACCGAGAGTGAGACCGCCATCGAGAACGTCTTCGGTGAGATGGGTTACGAGGTGATCTCGCTCGACGCACAGAACCGGCCCGATCTGCAGCTCAACCAGCTCGAGGACGTCATCGCCCTGGCGCCTGACGCTATCATCATGAATGCGGTCGATTTCGATGCGATCGTGCCGGGCATTGAAAAAGCCCAGGCTGCGGGTATTCCCGTCCTCAACTATGATCGCCAGATCAGGACCACGCCCTTCGCCCTGACCTCGGTCGCCGGCACCGTCGAGATTGGCAGGGTGGCGGCAGGCGAGGCGGTCCGCCTTTTGACCGAGCGCCATGGCGAGCCCACCGGCAAGGTGCTGCAGATCCTGGGCGATCCTGGCGACAATTACACCTTGGATATTCAGCAGGGCTTTGAGGAAGTGATGGGCAAGGAGGCGCCCGATGCCGAGATTGTCACCAAAGCGGCGCTGCAATGGGAAGCCTCCAATGCCGGCGACATTGTCGAGGACCAGCTTCTGGTAAACACCGATATCGATCTGATCTTCGCCCACGCGGCCCATTTGACCGTGCCGGTCATCGCGGTTCTGGAAGCCCAGGGCAAGGAGCCGGGCGAGGTGATGTTGATGGCCTCCAACGGCGCTCCCGTCGGCCTCGACAATATTCGGGCCGGCTGGCAGCAGGTCGAGGTCGAGCAGCCGCTTTACGCCCAGATCTATGGCCTCGCCATGTTCACGCCGAAGATCCTCGAAGGCGAGGAACTCGAAGCGGGCACCTATGATGTCACGGGGCTCGAGGCGGAACTCACCATTGAGGAATGGGGACCGAATTTGCGGATTCCGGGGGCCGCGATCACGCTCGAGAATGTTGACGATACGCGGTTTTGGGGCAATCTCACGCCGCCGACGGAACCTGTCCAGGTCGTCGAATAGGCTTTCGTAGATCCACAGCCGGTCGGATGCATTCCGGCCGGCCTATCTGCCGCTGACACCTGATGAGCATGGAATCGTCGGCTCGCCCTGGCCTGCGTCTCATCGAGTTCGCCCTGGACAATCTTGTCTGGGCGATCCTCGTCATCATCCTTGCGATCTTTTCTCTGACGATCGATCAGTTCTTTCAGATCGGCATTTTTCTCAACATTCTCAATCACGCCACCTTTGTCGGACTGATCGCGATTGGCCTGAGCTTTTGCATCATCGCCGGGCATATGGACCTCTCGGTCGAATCGGTGATGGCGTTTGCGGCAATGATGGCAGCCTATCTCGCCGCGGCACGGGGCTCCGCGTCCGGCCTCGAGATCGCTCCCGGGCTCACCCTTATTGCTGTCATCGCGTTCGGTGCACTCGCGGGGCTCTTCAATGCGACGCTTGTGATCCGCTTTCAGATCAATGCCTTCATCGTCACGCTCGCCACCTTTATCGCAATCAGGGGGCTCGGTCTGGTCCTGACCGGCGGTCGTTCGATGTATGGCCTCCCCGACAGCTTCAGGGGCGTCGCCACACTTGACGTTTTCGGCCTACCGCTCCTGATCGTCATTCTGATCAGCGCCTATGTCTTCTTTCAGATCGTGCTGACGAGGACCCGCTTCGGCCGCCATGTCTATCTGGTCGGTGGGAATCCGATGGCACCGTTCAGGGCCGGAATCGACACCAGACGAATTCTGTACACCGTTTTCATCCTTTCCGGCATTCTCGCTGCAATTGCCGGCTGGCTGCTGGCCGCCCGCACCAATGGCGCTACCCCAAATCTCGGCCTCGGCATGCTTTTCGAGGCCTTTGCGGCCGTCGTCATCGGCGGCGTCAGCCTGCGCGGCGGGGTCGGCAATCTGAGTGGGGTGTTTGCGGGCGTGCTGCTGCTCTCGGCGATCGATACCGCAATCAACGTCATGGGCCTGGACGCCTCCTATATGCAGGTCATTCGCGGCAGCCTGATGCTGCTGGCGGTGCTGTTGGACAGCGTCAAGAACGATCTGCGCCGACGCTTTGCCTGAATGACGCTGCCACAATCATTTTCCCCGACTGAATCCGTGCAATTGGCAGCCTTAATTCCAATATGCGTGGGCATAGGCAGGAATCGCCCGCCCCGGAAGAATATCGAGACCAAGGAGGACCGACCATGACACTACGTATCGGCGATACCGCACCCGATTTCGACGCGCAGACGACCGACGGACCGATCAGCTTTCATGAATGGATCGGCGATAGCTGGGCCGTGATCTTTTCCCACCCCAAGGATTTCACCCCGGTCTGCACCACCGAACTCGGCTATATGGCGAAGCTCAAGCCCGAGTTCGACAAGCGCAACACCAAGATCATCGGCCTTAGCGTCGATCCGGTCGAGACCCACAAGAAGTGGAAGGCCGACATCGAAAGCAGCCAGGGTGCGGCTGTCAACTATCCGATGATCGGCGACAGCGACCTCGCCGTCTCCAAGCTCTACGGGATGCTCCCCGCTGAGGCCGGCGACAGCTCGGAGGGCCGCACGCCAATGGACAATCAGACCGTGCGCAATGTCTACGTCATCGGCCCGGACAAGAAGATCAAGCTTGTCATCTCCTATCCGATGACGACCGGCCGCAATTTCGACGAAATCCTGCGGGTGCTCGATTCGATGCAACTGACCGCCAGGCACAAGGTCGCGACACCGGTGCAATGGCAAAACGGCGACGAGGTCATCATTGTCCCCGCGGTCAAGGACGAGGAAGCCAAGGAGAAGTTCCCGCAAGGCTGGAAATCGCCCTTGCCCTATCTGCGCATCGTCGACCAGCCGCGAGGCTAAACCATCCTGCAGCCGTCGGTCGCAAGACCGGCGGCTCACATTGCACGATATCCAGCTGAGCCAACTTCGAATTTACTTTCATTAGAATAATGACGAATTGTGCCTTCTGCCACATTCGGAGATAGCTCAATTAACTTAGCATCCGCAAACGAGGATTTTCGAAGCCGTAGAATTAGAACAACACAGCCTCGGCACTATTCGGATCCTATCAACGTTCGATTGTCACTATATGCTTGGGTCACAATCCAAAAATGGTGACGGTTAGGCTACCACGTACACTCGAACTCCGCATCGCCTGATCTTCCCGATCCGGCCCATGTTCGACGGGTCCGAGGTCTTTCTTGCCCAGGCCGCTTCACCCAGGCTCGGCCTCGCCTGAGGCCGCAGCGTTTATTCCGACAAATCGGTACATGCGCGACTGGGCAGCTCGAACTACCGCGGTTTTCGGACGCTGGACACGCGTTGATGGGCGACAAGCGCTAACAGGTGATCCGGTCCGCCGTTCCCGCACTCGGTCAGACTTCAGAGGCTGCTCGATTTCTGCGTCGTGGCGGCTTC
>JBGSYN010000278.1:0-72565 GCA_041750975.1 Geminicoccaceae bacterium
GAGACCGACGCACAATTTTTTGGGTCTGTCTTCGGGTCTCGACTTCGAGACCAAGATCTTCGTCAAGCGGGACGCCGCAGAATTGCTCGTCAAGACGCTTCGATCGCCGCACTACAAGTGTCGTACGATCGCTCTTGGAACCAATACGGATCCCTATCAACCGATTGAACGATCGTTGCGGATAACCCGGAACATATTGGAGGTTCTATCTCGGTGCGGTCATCCTGCAAGCATCGTTACAAAGTCATCGCTGGTGCTTCGCGACATCGACATTCTGGGCGAATTGGCGGCCAACCGACTTGTCAGCGTCTTTGTTTCGATAACCACGCTGCAGGGCGAACTTGCGAGAAAGCTAGAGCCACGTACCTCGGCACCCCGCATGCGTTTGCAGGCAGTTCGAGAACTGGCCTCCCGTGGGATCGAAACCGGAATCTTATTGGCGCCGATCATTCCTGCCTTGAACGGTCACGAAATCGAAACGATCCTCGATCGTTGTGCCGACGCTGGAGCAAGTTCAGCAAGTTATACGATCCTCAGGCTCCCCTATGATCTTAAAGAGCTTTTTTCTCATTGGCTCTCCGAGCATTACCCCGACCGAAAGAAACACGTCCTGAATCTGATACGACAAACGAGAAGTGGCGCACTCAATGATGCGAATTTCCACAGCCGAATGGTCGGCGATGGTCCCTATGCTTCAATGATCGAACAGCGGTTCAACATTGCCCGTCGACGGCTTGGGCTAAGCAGTCGCGCAGTTCCACCAAGGTGTGATTTGTTCGATCCTTCTTTGTTAAACAATCAGTTGTCTCTCGGCTTTTAGGCACGGGCAGCAGCTAACCGCGTTACGCTTTCATCTTTACGTCCGTCAGCCACGGCCCGATTGATGTCCTACTAAATGGCTGAGAGCATCGGACTGCAGCGTGGTCAATTTTTTCCCGTGAGTGATTCGCCCGATATTTCATCAGTTCTGGTGAGGGACAGCGAGGGGGTGACGCCCGGATATTTCTATTGTTGCGCTCTCCTCACGGGCTTTGTCTCCGGCATTATTGGTGTGGCGTTTCATTCGCTTTTGGACGCCTCATTGGCGTTTCATGATGCGCTGAAATCATGGCTGGAGTGGCAAGCAATTGAGCTGCTGGCTTTTGCCTGCGGTTCCGCCCTCCTGACATTTTTAGCAGCGTGGATTGTTCGACGATTTGCGCCGGAAGCGGCTGGAAGCGGAGTCCAGGAGATCGAAGGAACTCTTGAGGACAAAAGGCCCCTTCGCTGGGCGCGAATTCTTCCAGTAAAGTTCGTTGGCGGCGCGCTGGCGATCTCTTCGGGTCTCGTACTTGGGCGCGAGGGCCCAACCATTCATATGGGGGCCTCGGCCGGCCTTGGCATCGCCTCGTATGCGGGTCTTCCCCGGATCGAGCAAAAGGCTCTTATTGCAGCCGGTGCCGCTGCCGGACTAGCAGCTGCTTTCAACGCTCCCGTCGCTGCGGTCCTCTTCATCATTGAGGAAACAAGAACGCAGTTTCCCTGGACGTTAAGGACTTATAATGGCGTGATCATTGCTTCGGCCCTCAGCGGTGTGATCACTGAAATGGGCGGCGGCGTCGGTCCCGATCTAACCATATCGGCTCTTCAAGCACCGCTTCTGGAGCACGTGCCCCTGTTCGCGATACTCGGCATCTTCCTTGGCGGCATCGGTGTCTTGTTCAATTGGGCACTCATTCGGACACTGGATGCGGTTGCGGTCATGAACTCCAAATGCCCGCTGCTCTTTGCAGCCGTATTTGGAGCGTTAGTCGGAGTTCTACTGATTCTGTTTCCGGATGCGACAGGAGGGGGCGATGCCCTCATTCCAAGGCTCGTTACCGACAACCCGGGAATTTGGTTTCTACTTCTCCTTCTATTGCTGCGCGGTGCCTCGACATTGGCAAGCTACGCAACCGGCGCGCCAGGCGGCATTTTCGCACCGATGCTGGCGTTGGCGACGGTCCTCGGACTGGCGTTCGCTGCACTGGTCGCTGAGCTTGTCCCGGCCGTTCAGGTACAAGGGCCGGCATTCGCTATCGCCGCCATGGGAGGGCTCTTCGCAGCCACAGTCAGAGCACCCTTGGTAGCGGTCGTGTTGGTTGCCGAACTTACTGGAGCCTATGGGCTGATGCTCCCTGTGCTCATAACCTGCGGCATGGCTAATCTTACCGCGCATCAACTCAATGGCGAGCCAATTTACGAACTTTTGCTTGCCCGCACGCTTCGCCTTGCACATTCCCCGTCGAACAAACAGGATGACAGGGTCCCGCTGCGACTCGGCGTCGGTAAATAGTTTACACTTATGGGGAAAGAAATTGGCAAAGCTTCGGTTCGGCATACTCAGCACGGCAAAGATCGGTGTCACCAAGGTCATACCGCCCATGCAGCGTGGTCAGTTTTGCAGCGTTGACGCAATTGCGTCCCGCGATCTCGAACGAGCACGGGAAACTGCGAATACTCTCGGAATCCCACGTGCCTATGGAAGCTATGAAGAACTCCTGAGCGATCCCGAAATCGACGCCATCTACAATCCTTTGCCGAACCATCTCCATGTCGAATGGGCGACCAAAGCGGCCGAGGCCGGAAAGCACGTTCTTTGCGAGAAACCGATCGACATAACATCCGCAGGCGCCGAGGCGCTCATTGCGGTGCGTGACCGAACAGGCGTTTACATACAAGAGGCCTTTATGGTCCGAACCCATCCTCAATGGATTGAGACCAGAGAGATCATAAGATCCGGGGCCATTGGAGAACTACGGGCGGTCAGCGGCTTTTTCAGTTATTTCAACGACGATCCCAACAACATCCGAAACCAGGCGGACATCGGTGGTGGTGGGCTGCTTGATATCGGTTGTTATCCGATTACGACATCACGGTTTGTCATCGACGCCGAGCCATCACGCGTGGCCGCCATAATTGATCGTGATCCGGTCATGAAAATCGATCGGCTCGGGAGCGCGCTTCTGGACTATGATGGTGTTCAGGCAATTTTCACCTACAGTACCCAGCTGCATAGTCACCAGACGATGGCTTGCCACGGGACAAGAGGCCGAATTGTGGTCGAAATTCCCTTTAACGCGCCCCCAGACCGGCCTTGTCGGCTGTTCCTGAGCAATGATGAGCATCCAGATCCAAGTACGATCGAGATCGAAACCTGCGACCAATACGGTATCGCCGGCGATCGGTTTGCCGAGGCGGTCCTGACGGGCGGTCCTCAACCAGTCCCGCTTGAAGACACCTTAGCGAACATGAAGGTTATTGATGCGGTTTTTCGAGCCGGTGAAGAAAGGCAGTGGGTCGCGATCAAATGAGATTCGGTGGTCTAATCGCAACGCTGTCTTTAGCGGCGATCTTGACGTCGACAATTCCCAACCAGTCCCGTGGCGGTGAAGCTGACGTGGTCGAGGTCGAGTTCGTTGAAAGGGATGATGGAAATTTCGATTTCATAGTTACCGTAAGTCACGCTGACACCGGCTGGGACCACTATGCGGAGCGTTGGGAAGTCGTCGATGTCGATGGCACCATATTGGGCGAACGCGTGTTGCTCCATCCTCACGTGAATGAGCAGCCGTTTACCCGTTCACTCGGCGGCGTGAGAATTCCCGCCGATGTGAACGAGGTCCGAATTAGGGCCTATGATAAGGTCCATGGCTGGGGCGGCAAGGAAATCACCGTTCGTCTTAAACCCTAAGCGGCACCGGCTCTTCTCGCCCGTTGACCGAACAGGATTTTCTTTGCCTCCGCACTCATGCCCTGCTCATTGCGGTATTTGGGGCCAAGCTCATACGCGCGCACAACTGCCGGACGTGATCTGATCCTCTCAAACCACCGTTTCAGGTTGGGGAATTCCGCAAGGTCCTGGCCTTGATTTTCGTAGGGTACGACCCAGGGATAAGAGGCCATGTCGGCAATTGAATACTCGCCTGAGACGAACTCTCGATTTGCCAGTCGCTCATCGAGAACTCCATAGAGCCTGTTGGTTTCATCGACGTATCTGTTGATGGCGTACTCAATTTTGTCATCGGCATAATTGCGGAAATGATGCGTTTGGCCTGCCATCGGGCCGAGCCCGCCCATCTGCCAGAATAACCACTGCAGAGTTTCGCCACGGCCACGCGTATCCGAGGGGAGGAATTTCCCGACTTTCTCTGCAAGATAAACAAGAATGGCACCCGACTCAAAAATCGAGAGCGGCTCACCGCCATCCTCTGGCTTATGATCGATGATCGCGGGCATCCGATTGTTTGGGGCAATCTTCAGAAAATCAGGTGCAAACTGTTCGCCGGCGCCAATGTTGACTGGCGAGATCCTGTATTCTAGTTCTGTTTCTTCGAGAAAAATCGTGATTTTGTGGCCATTGGGAGTGGGCCAATAGAAAAGCTCGATCACTTGGGCGCCTCTTAATTCGGTCATTGATCGCTGCAATTTTTCGCAGCCGACATAAGATGAGGTGGTTTCAGCTACGCGCAAGATAGTCGCGGTAGCCGCTCCAGCAAGCGGGATTGGCAATGAGCCGACTTGATAGTTTCATCCGAAGGCTCGAAGCGCAGCGCGAGTTTCTGAACCACGCGGTGAAGCTGACAAGATCCGTTGCAGGTCCCTTTCTCGAACTTGGCTTGGGTAACGGCCGTACGTTCGATCACCTACGTGAGATAGCCCCGGAGCGGGCTATTTATGTCTTCGAAAGGGCGCCACATCCGCACCCCGATTGCACTCCGGACGACGAGCATTTGATCGTTGGTGATCTCGAACGAACTCTTCCCGAGGCCAAAGCGTGGCTTTCGCACTCGGCGGCTCTGATCCATAGTGATATCGGAACAGGCGATGTTGTCCGAAACGAATTACTGGCTCGGTGGTTGAGTGGCATCCTGCCTGAATTAGCTCGACTGGGCGGGGTGATCGTGTCGGACCAAAAGCTTAGCGACGAGCATCTGGCTCCCCAACTACCACCCGAGGGAATACACAGTGGCCGCTACTTCCTTTATCGATGCAATAAATGACGGTGTATTCTGGGATGGCTCGCGGATTGAAAGTGTGTGATGGCCATCACAGCACGACTTCGCTTTGCGGCCTTCTCTTGATCGGCCGGATACACTAATTCGAATGAATAGGTGGATATTGCGGTCAAATGCCTGACCAAACCAATTTCAGCGTTCGCTTTTGGGGTGTGCGAGGAACGGTCGCCTGTCCGGGCCTCTCCACCACGCGATATGGAGGAAACACCTCATGTGTGGAGGTCGTTTGCGGCGGTGAACGCCTCATTTTCGATGCCGGAACGGGCCTTCGAGAACTCGGCAGAGATATTTGCAACGGAAACGGTCCTCTCAAAGCGCACATTTTTTTTACGCACACCCATCTGGACCACATAGGCGGTCTGCCATTTTTTCGTCCGGCCTATGTCAAAGGCAACTATTTCGAGTTTTGGGGCGGCCATTTGAAGGCATCCGGGACCGGTCTGAAGCAGGTTCTCGAAACACTCTTGCAACCGCCTCTATTCCCGGTTCCGCTTAACATTCTCCACGCATGTGTCGCATTTCACGATTTCGATGCGGGAGAAACCCTTAGCCCCTTCGCCGGCGTCGAGGTGAGGACCCTTTCGCTCAATCATCCAGGCGGCGCTACCGGCTATCGCGTTCAGTTCGGCGACAGATCGCTATGTTATATTACCGATGTCGAACATGAAGAGGGAGAAGTCGGATCCGATTTGGTCGAGTTCGTGCGTGATAGTGAAGTCATGATTTATGATTCGACCTACACGGACCAGGAATTTCCTTCGTTCAAGGGCTGGGGTCATTCGACGTGGCAGCAGGGTGTCCGTATCTGTGAGCAGGCGGGTGTGAATCGTTTGGTGTGTTTCCACCACGACCCTGGCCGCGATGATACTGCTCTTGATCAACTGGCTGAAGAATTGGCGAGGACCCGGCCGGGCTCTGTAGTCGCGCGCGAAGGCATGACGCTGTTTCTCTGAACGGACCCTCGATCATGTCGTGCGCTGCACTGGCAACTTTCCGGCGTGAGGCGCGACGCAAATGGCGCCTGATGATCGCCAAGGCTTCCAACCTTACAGGGATGAACGACTCGGGCTTCTACATTCCCTATCGCTATGCCAATCCGCAGGCCTCGCCCTATTATCGCGCCGCCGAAGTGCAACTTGCGAACTCGACCGAGCAGTTTGCAGAGGTTCTGAAATGGATCGACGAATATCGTTGGGATCTCCTGAGTTTTTCAGGACCGCCGCCACGCCCACGTTTTAACCAGGATTGGTTCACAGGTCTTGATGCTGCCGCGGCATACGCCATCGTCCGACGGGTAAGGCCGCAACGCATTTTCGAGATCGGATCCGGCCATTCAACACGGTTCATGGCGCAAGCAGTCATTGACGGCGTTTTCCGGTGTATGCATCGATGCATCGATCCCGCACCTCGAGCGTCCTTGGCTCGAATGAGTGTGGACTGGGACAAGGCTTTGTTCAGCGGCCAATATCTCGTAGAGGTCAGCAAACTTGAAGCTGGCGATATTTTCTTTGTCGACTCAAGTCACATTGCTATGCCTGGCACAGATGTCGACTTAATTTTCAGCGACGTGCTGCCAAATCTGAGGGAAGGGGTTCTGCTTCACATCCATGATGTTTTTTTGCCTGATCCTTATCCGAAATGCTGGGGATGGCGGGGCTACAATGAACAATCTCTCGTAGCTTCCGTCATTGCCATGAAATCGATTAGGCCATTATTCGCCAGCCACTATGCTCGCACCCGGCTCAAGACTCTTTTGGAAGGAAGTGTCATAGGCCAACTCCCAGCCTACGACGTATCCGTACCGGAATCGAGCCTCTGGGCAACAATCAACGCATAGGCGACAGTCGCTACATCATTCCGCGAACCAAAATGTGTCCGGGCGATATACGCCGAACTGGGCATGCGGCTCCCAATTATATACTGCTTCTTCTGGCACATTCTTTAGCCCGTAACGAACGGCGACGGGCTGCATTACCTTGGCGACTGTTCCAATCGTATAGCACTGCGCCGCATAAACCTCGAGGATACGCTCCCATGTTGCAAGCCGCTGCTCAGAGTGAATAGCAGCTTGCCACTGGCTGAAGAGTTCGAGCAACTCTTGCACCGCTGGCTCATCGGGCTCTTCGCCCGCCTGCCCCTTGGTTTCGTAGAACTGCCCCCACTTCGGCCACTGCGGCTGATCATATTGACTCGTCGGAACAAATTCCTTCGGCGGCATATCCGGCGTCGGAACACCATTTTCAATCCCGTACCAGATAGTCATGAGCGCTTCGCCAGCGAATATTCGGTTGCGCAGAACTTCGCGTTCGGACGGTCGGGTATGAATCCGGATGCCAAGTTTGGCCCAGCTTTCTGCAACCAGTTCAAGGAGGTCAACCTGCTCCGTGTCTTCTCCCGCTGTTTCGACGACAAACTCTGCCGGGCGTCCATCCGGCAGCATACGAAGACCTTCCGAATTCCGTTCTGACAGGCCGATATCATCCAAAAGCTCATTGGCCCGATCGACGTCGTAGTCCAGACACGCTTCACCAATTGCCTCTCGATAGAGGGGACTATCCGCGAGGATCGTATTGTTCGAGGGAGTGGCCAGACCGAAATAAAGGAACTGATTGATTGCATTGCGATCCAGGGCAATCGAGAGCGCCTCGCGAAACCGAACATCGCGGAACAATTCGCGCCATTGGCCGTCGCTCGCATTAAGGTTTGGATAGAGTGCTAAATGTGCGCCCCGGGACTCCTTCCATAGCCTTGTCTCAAGATTGCTACGAGGTTGAGCTTCTTTAAGGAATGTATAGTCGTTGAACGAAAGGCCCCGCGACTGAAGATCTGTCTCGCCTGCACCCGTCTTGATGGGAATGAGCTTATCGTCGACCACCAGCAGAATGAATTCGTCGATATACGGGAGTTGTTGGCCGTTGCTATCAACTCTGTGGAAATGGGGATTGCGTTTTGCCACGAAACGATCCGATGGCGGCGCTGTCTTGAGTACCCAAGGCTGAAGCGTCGGCAGGTCCGGATTGTCTGCATTATTCATGCGGCCGCGCCGGCCGAAAAGTTGCGCCCAATCGCGCGCACTATCTGCTTTGACCATCTCTTCGAGTTTGTCAGGGGCGGCATAATCCGCATGAAATTGCTTTAGATAATGCGCGGGCGCATAGATGAAGTTCGGTGATGCAGCGGCAATTGTCTCGATGAAGAATGGGTTGGGTTTTGACCATTCGTAGGTGATCGTTCGGTCATCGGTAATCGTGACTTTCGGCAGCTCACCATCAATAGTCATCTCGATTGGCGGCCCGGTTGGACGGATGTGTTCGTTAAGCGCCATATCCTCCCAGAAGAAGCGAAAATCCTCCGTCGTAAATGGATGACCGTCGGACCACTTATGACCTTCCCGCAAATGAAATGTAAATTTCCGACCCTCTTCGATCTCGTAATCGGCAAGTATATCGGCAAAAAGCTCTAATTCGGGGGAGTATGTTATTAGCCGGGCATGTCCATACACATAGAGCAGCCGTGTGTCTTTTTCTCGTCCAACCAGCATCGTAAGCGCGCCACCCGGCTTGCCGATCTCAGGCATATCTTCGATGACCAAGGGTTGATCGGGCGGCTGGCTATAGGCGCTCGTCGTAACGACCAGAGCTAATGCCGATCCCAGGGCAAAATTCCGTAGTGATCGCCATGCGAAATCCATTTGAGTATGTATCACTGGCCCGTTCTCACCTCGTGTCCCTCGCTCACTGACATCAATCTGCCAGTCGAATCCTGTAATGTATAGGGCGCAGGCCAGGCACGAGGTTCCGAGCTTCGTCCTTCACGCAGGGCATTAAAATCAAGCAAGTTATCCAGGTCGGGTTCTGGGACGGCGGCAAGAAGAGCCCTTGTGTAGGGATGCTGGGGGTTCGCGAACAACTCGTCCGTGGGTGCGACTTCTACCAACTGCCCGGCGCACATGACGCCGATGCGATCCGCGATATATCGTACAACAGCCAAATTGTGAGAAATAAAGAGATAGGTGAGGCCAAGCTCGCGTTGCAGATCTCTCAAGAGGTTCAATATCTGGGCTTGAACAGAGACGTCGAGCGCCGAAACCGGTTCATCGCAAATCAACAAATCGGGTTCGAGTGCCAGCGCCCGCGCGATCCCTATTCGCTGCCTCTGGCCTCCCGAAAAGCTGTGGGGATATCGCCTGAGATGCTGCGGGCTAAGTCCAACGGCTGCAAGCAAGGCGCGCACCCTGTCACGGCGGTCGGCATCATCGCCAATACCGTGAATGACCATTGGCTCGGAAATGATATCGAAAACTGTCATCCTTGGATTCAGCGATCCAAACGGATCCTGAAACATGTACTGAATCTTGCGACGAAACCGCATCAACTGCCTTTCGTTGAGGCTCAAGACATCGGTTAGCGTACCATTATCATCGTAAGTGATCGTCCCGGAGTTGGGTGTAACGCCACGCATAATCAGCTTGCTCAGCGTGGACTTGCCGCAACCACTCTCGCCGACGATTGCGAAGCTCTCGCCACGCTTGACCGTGAACGAGACATCCTGCACGGCCTTTATCGTTCGTTGGTCTCGTCCAAGTGGTCCGCCTCGTCGGCTCCCAAAAGATTTTGTGAGCCCCTTGACCTCCAACAGTGCGTCACTCTCACTGTGCGCCCGTGGCTTTCTTAGAGCCTCGCCGCCGCTACTACGCATCATCGCTCCGTCTACCGCTACTTCTCTAATCGAGGTGAGGCGTTCGTTACGGTCCATATGCAGAGTAGGGACCGCATGCATAAGGGCCCTGAGATAAGGATGTTGCGGTTTCTCGATGAGCGTTCTGCAGGGGCCTTTTTCCATGACGCGGCCGCGAAACATAACGACGACTTTATCGGCCATGTTGGCGACAACGCCGAGATCATGCGTGATAAACAAGATCGCCATACCGAACTCGTTCTGAAGGTCCTTCATCAACCGCAAGATCTGCGCCTGAATAGTGACGTCCAGAGCGGTCGTCGGTTCGTCGGCAATCAAGAGCACGGGATGACAAATCAAGGCCATGGCAATCATTGCACGCTGTCGCAGGCCGCCCGATAGCTCGAACGTATAAGATCTGTAGGCTCCTTGGGGATCTGGAAATCCGACACGATGGAGAATGGCCTCCGTCTGTTCCTGAATTTCAGCGCCCGAAAGATCTCGATGGAGCCGGAGCGCTTCACCGACCTGGTCGCCGATGGTGTGAAGTGGCGACAATGAACTCATGGGCTCCTGAAAGATGATCGAGATGCGCCCGCCTCTGATGCGTCGGCGCACTGGATCGTCCGAAGCCAAGGGTGCGAGATCGACAGGCTTACTGCCGGCGACTGGATCCGAGAACAGTATAGTTCCGGAATTTATTGAGGCGTTAGCCGGCAAGATGCCCAAAATGGCTTGCGAAATGACCGTTTTTCCCGATCCGCTTTCGCCTACGATCGCCACGGTCGAATTGTGGGGTACGTCGAAGGAGACGCCGGAAACCGCGTGGACGACACCTTCGTCAGCGTCAAATGAAACCCTGAGATCGCGCACTTCCAGAAGATTGGCTGTCATTCCGAGCCTCCGACAGATCGCCCAGAGTCACCCATTGGGCCTCGACGAGTTCTGAGGTTTTGTGGATAAAGCGTTTGATTTCTCCGAAGGCAGTCTCGTCATGTTCAAGGTGATGGGTCAATAGGCCGATGGTCCTGAACCCTCGCAATCTCAGCGCTTTTGCCTCCGATGCTAACTCTGACGCTGACTTGGTCCGTTTGTTGTTATGCCAATCAATCGCGTCGATATTCGTGTCAATTCGGCAAATCGGACGATTGATCGTGTTGAAAGTTATCTTTGAGAACGTGGAAATTGCACGATATCCCAAATCGGCCGCAAGACGTCTGTGGTGCGCGTCAATGCGGTTCCAAGGGGGGGCGAGAATTTGTCGAAAACGGTCACCAAATGCGGCTTCCAATCGGTCTCGTCCCATCAGCAGGAGTCTTTGGTGAGCAGCTATTGAGGCCGTCCCGCCGAGTTCGATCTTTTTATGCCCCGGGTACGCGTTGTTTCGATGCGCCCAGCCGTGCTGAATTACAGTTGAATCACGAAAGGAACCAATGGCTGCGATTGCTTGTCTATCAAGCCACGATGGCACAACAGCCAAACAAATCGGCACTTGGACCGTTGCGGCAAGTTCCACTAGCTTCTCAAGGTTAGGATGGTCGCGGCCGGCATCGTCGTCACGCCACCAAAAATTGATCGCCATCTCGACGGATTCCTCTTAGGTCACCGCCGGTCGGCATACTGCCTTTTCTAGAATTCTCGCAGAAACTTTTGCGCCCTGGATTCGAACCCCTGAAGTTGGGCGAAGTGCCGGCAGGTCCTCGAGCGCTGCGTGCAAGGAGTCGACTGAGAGGGCGTTCTCGGGGATCCGGATTGCTAGGTTTCTGTCCGCGAGTATTTGCGCACGGGTAGTCTGCTCATTTTCTCGTCCGTCAGCAAACGGGATCAGAATCATCGGCGTATCAGTCATGATTCCTTCGGTCACCGTGTTGTAGCCAGCTTGCGATATCGAAGCGCGGTGTTGCGCCATCAATTGCGGAAGGTTGTCGACATGCTCATGCAATGCGCAATTGTCGGGTAAATTCGCCCTGAGCTCCGATCGTTGGGCACCAGAAAATCGCGGCCCGGTTACGATAGTCCATTTTTCACCTTCAGACGCAAATCTCCTGGCTGCAGAAATTGCTGTGTCCAGAAGCTTCGCTCCGACGACGCCGCTTCCTGCAGAAACTAGAACACCGCTCCTGGCTCTAGCGCCATTGACGCGAGATTGGGGACAGACATAGCCCGTATAGGCGATGAGCCCATTCAGATCCGTGGCTAGCGGGAATGTATCTGCGAAACCGCAGATGCGAGGATCTCCATGAATCAGGATAAGATCATAATATTTAAGCGCGATATCGCGTGAGAATTCGATGCGGGTGGGCTTGCTTCCTGTAACAAGAATATCACGAACCGATCCGACCACCATTGTTTTCTCGCGATGGAGGCAATCATCGAGCACCGGCAACAGTTCTGATCCGAGCTGTCGCCGACCGAATGGAAACATTTCGGTAATCAAGACGTCCGGGCTGAACTCGCGATAGATTTCCCAAAGCCTTTGTTGCCGCTCGGCCAGATAATGCTCGTCCGCCGGCTCGTTCTCTTCGGTCAAGTAGTGGCTGAATTCGACGTCGGCTGCCCGGATCGATGGCAGTTGCCTAACTTCGACATTTCTCAGCGATGGGCCAAGAGGTGGTGGTCCTCCGTTTAATAGCATAACTGCGAAACCCCGATCAGCGAGCGCTTCAGCGAGGACGGCAGCACGCTTGAAGTGGCCGCTTCCAAGCAGTGATGTCACCCACACCAGCACATTCGGCGATGGGTTCATGGCAGAGATGATCGGTCCGGAGTGTTAATTCGTTGATGCGTTAGCGCGGCGTCGAGTGCATTCAACATCCTGTGTTTTGCCGCCGGGACATCGTGGAACTTTTGCGTCCTGATTGTTGCCTCCCGACCAAGCCGCTTACGAAGTGCTGGATCGTCAAGCAATGACCGAAGACCGGCCGCGAATTCCGAAGCATTTGCGGTGACCAAGATGCCGCTCACATGGTCAGCAACGATGGTCTCGACGCCGCCTTCACGCCCGGCCAGCACGGGAAGTCCGGCAGCCTGCGCTTCCAGTAAAGCCATGCCATAAGCTTCTCGCAGCGCCGGCCAGGCAAAAATGTCCGCGATAAGACAATAGTCTTTGATTTCTTCGGCTGCCATTTGTCCGAGCATGGTATATCGTTCAGGAAACGCATGCTCGCAAAGTGCTGCTATATCATCGCGGCGCTCCCCGTCGCCAATGACAAGCCAATGCCATGCCGACCCACGCAGATGGCGTAACGCATCGATCATGAGTTTATAAGACTTGAACTTGACGTCGTCGCGCATCATCGCGACGGTGAGAATCCAGGTCTTGGATGTATCCAGCGCAAGCCTTTGGGCGATCTCTTTACGCACCTCTGGGCGAAACTTGCTCGAGCGAGCCATCGTTACGTCCATAAACGGTGGGAATACGGTGATTCTTTCCGGATCGATGACCTCCTTCAATCCTTCGAGATCTTCGCCGGTCAGGGCCAGCACCCGATTGGCGGCTTGGAGAGCTTCAATCATTCTGGCGTGCCCGGATGCCCAGGGACCATTGGCTTGCTTTTTTGCTAGTGAAGCCTCGGCCAGCATGTAGGGAATGGCGAACCGGTCGCAGATTTCCGGTCCAAACCAATCAGGCGCTTTATGGTAGGCATGGTAAGTAAGCCAGAAATCGATCGGAGATCCAAGTCCCTCAAGGCAGGCGATTATTCGGTCGCGCTCATTGTCTGCATGTCGCTTGATCTGTTGCTGGTTCGTTACCGATCCCTCTCGATCGTATGATCGAAGCGAGGAAATCACGTCAACATTGTGGCCCATATCTCTTAGAAGTCGATGAAAAGCTCTGGCCATGCGCCGGTCGCCCGATGGCGTCGGATGATCGATCGGTTTCATCGGAGAATAGAATGCCACGTTCATATAGCCGACCACTTCTACACCAGTTGGGCACGGAGTAACGTCTCGATCCGAGCCACGCCGTGCTCCATACCGAACTCATTCATGACCTTTGCCTGGCCATTCGTGGCAAGCCTATCCCGCAGAGCAGAATCTCGCATGAGTCGTTCGAGGGCATCCGCCAAACTTTTGGGGTCATCGTGCTGGACCAATAGCCCAGTTTCGCCATCGACGATCAGTTCTGGGATGGCTGAAACTCCGGTCGTGACAACGGCAAGTCTTTGTGAAAGCGCTTCGAGGAGCACGTTTGGCAAGCCATCTCGATCTCCGTCCTCAGCAATCCTTGAAGGCAGACAAAAAATCTGGGCCCGACGCAATTGGACAAGAACCTCTTCGTGGTCCGCCATCCCGAACCAAGTGATTTTGTGTTCGATTTTGAGCTCGGTCGCTAGTTGCTTGAGCCGTTCCAGTTCGGGTCCGGCGCCAACTTGAACGAAATGCCACGAAAGATCGTCCGGCACCATCCCGAGCGCCGTGAGCGCAGTGTCGAGGCCCTTTTTCGGGACCGCCCGCGCTACGGAAATCACGATAATGCATCCATTGCTACGACCCAGCCCCAACGATGTGGGAGGGGGAAACATCGTCGAGTTCAGACCGTGGTAGACCAGCTCGATGCGGGCTTTGGGCGCGAGGTTTCTAAGGAACCGCAGATTGTGCTGCGTACATGTGATCGTCCAGCTTGCCGCCTCCAGCTTCTGCCGAAGCTCCCACATCGGTGTCGTCCATATATCCCTAGCGTGAGCTGATATTGAAAACGTACGTGCTCGCAGAGAACTACAATATTGGCCGACCGAACCGGGAGTGTGGAGGTAATGCACATAGAGATGTCGCACCGTAACCGGAAGCTCGGCGGCGAGCACGAGTGCCTGACCAAACCGTCGAACGCGATTGGGCGAGAAGTCGCGAAACAAGTCACGAAGCCAGAGATAGAGTGTTGAGAAGAAGCGCCATTGCCGAAGACAAATGATTGCGGAGCGCATCACTCTGAACGGTTCATCGTGGAGATATTCGGGCAGATAGAGAATGTCTGCCTGTATATCCGCGTGAACCGCGTGGCGCTTGGTATCTGTAGGATGTCGCAAGGAGACGATGATGAAGCGAAACCCAAGTCGCTCGAGCGCCGCAATCTCCTGTGCAATGAAAGTTTCGGAAAGGCGCGGATAGCCTTTGACGATTACAGCCAGAGTCGGATCGGTCACGCGATGGCGCTACGTTTCGTCCGAGGCGTCTCATTGATCAATGTTGGCCGCGCGAGATCAGCGATACGTTCGTGCCCGACCAGCATGCGATCGCGCGTGGCGTGGTCAGACGCAGGCCAGCGCGTCGCCATGTGTAGTTCGCGCGCCATCAGCCCCACCGGATCGTCACTGGTGATATCGAAGAGTTTGAGGATGCCCAGCCTCTGGGCACGGTCAGCACGGAGCCACTGCTCACGTCTGGGCTCAATGCGCGGCACGATGAGCGCCGGTGTCTGGAAGGAGACAATTTCGCAGAACGTGTTGTAGCCGCCCATGGCGACAACGCCGATCGCGCGCGCGTAAAGGCGCTCGATATGCGAATCGAAAGTTACCAAATTTACCTTCTCAAGAGCACTTGCCCGCTCCTGAAAAGCCGCGCGTTCGTCCGCGTTCATGAATGGTCCAAGTACGACCATGGCATGATACGGAATTGTCGGATCGTATTCATACGCGCTGAGGACGAGGTCAATCAATCCATGACCATCACCGCCGCCGCCGGTAGTCACCAGGATGAATGCTTCCTCGGGTAGCGCATAGTCGTACATCGGCGTCGTGTTTGGCTGAAACGCACGCCGAAGATATCCGGTGAAATGTATCCGAGCCGCAAACTGGTCCATCTCGGCGATTTCATTGACCGGGTTGAAAATCTCGGGGAGCCCGTAGACCCAGATGTCATCGTAGTAAGCTTGCAGTGCTGGATAGACACCTTTGCGCTGCCATTCCTCCTCGAGTGCCTTGGGCTCGTCCATGACATCGCGGAGGCCGAGGACACACCGTGTGCCGCGCTCTTTGAGGAATTCGAGCGTCGGTTCGACCTCGCCGCGCAAACCCAAAGGCTCCTTATCGACAAGAAACATGTCGGGAGCGAAAATCTTTGCCGTATGCTCGATGATCGAGCTTCGAATCATGAGGGTCTCTTCAATGTCGATATGAAGCGCGAGGGACGTATACTCCCCATTTCGCAACTTAATGACACCCGGAATCCTGACAAAATCTACTCTAGCACGAAAATCGAAGCTGCCGATGATTGGCGAGCCTGACAAGATTAGGACTGAAAGATCGTCGAACTCGGCAACAAGCTCGTGAGCGATGGAACGGCACCGTCTGAGATGGCCGAGCCCAAAGCTATCGTGGCTGTAAATGAGCAGGCGTTTCCCACTAGCCATGACATTCCGCATTACTTCTGATCGCGATCATTATCGGCTGACCTTCTAGAGTGCACAACCCCCAGGCGGAGGAAGGAAGTATATTTCGATATAGGAGAAAAATCATAAATATCTTGACTCTGGAGGCAATATGAGGCTAAAAAGAAAAAGATCCTATTGTTCTCTCGGGGCTATTCGCCCCATGGTTTAGTGGACAACGAAAATGAGCCTGCTCTTCCCAGTCGACGATAACGGCAATCCCATCAGTATCCTCGGTTTCGACTACCGCGGTACGCAAACCATCAATGTTTCCTCCACAAATTCCACGCTGTCCCAGTCGATCCCGACGGACATAGAGATTGTAACCATTATTGCAACGGACGCCTGTCGGTTCGAGATTGGCGATGCCAGTGTCGAGGCGGTGCGCAATACGAGCCCATTCCTGTATCCCGGAACCTATATCGACGTGCCGTTGCTGCCGGGGGAGAGGCATATCTCGTTCCTGGCGGAAATCGCGGATTGCACGGCTTATGTCATCGGCCGCGTTTAGATGCTTCGAACACTTCAAGTGACGGAGCGGAGCCTGCGACTTACCGCCAGTCGAGGCCGATCGCGATCTATTGTTGTGCAACCGCCACCGCCAAGTGTCGGCACCAAACTGGTAAATGAACAGGGCGACTTCCTGGTGACCGACCAGGGGCAATTCATTGTGGTGGACCCCGTGTCATGACCAGCAAGAGGATCGATGAACTTCTCCCGGCAATGAATCCGGTGCCGGAAGATCATCTCGTGGTCTCAACGGAGAGCAATCAGTCCACTCGTCGATTGGCAGTCGCGGCTCTCCCCTATCGGGGTCAGTATCAGGGCTCGATCACCCGGACCGTTGCCGGCAAACTCGGAGATCGAGTTTCCGTCCTCGACTTCGGCGCAATTGGAGATGGTGTCGCCGACGATACCGAGGCCTTCCAGCGTGCTCTGGATAGCTCCTCCACATTATTCATACCCGCAGGTCGATACCGCCTGACGGCTCCCATCTACGTCCGACCGACACGACGTGTGTTGGGTAGTGGCCGCGAGGCAACCGAAATCATCGCAGAGGGCAATCTCGCCTTCGTCTTTGAACGAAACCGCGGACCCTTTCAAATCGATCCGGGTTCGGCCGACGACTGGAATCGCTCCAGTGTCGAAGGGATGACGATCCGGATGTCGAGAGGTGGCATTCGCGCCATCGGCCACGAATTTCGAGCTATCGATGTCTGCTTTTTCGGCGGCTCGGCACCCGCCGGTCAAAACGATGTCGATGGCTGGTGCATCGACATGGTCGATGCCAATGAATGCATGCTGTCGCGTATCAACGCAGGTTATGGTGGCGGAAATCGACATCGGATGGGCGCCAACTGCATCCGCTGGCGTGCGACAACGCCTGGGGTCAACTATGGCGACAGTCTGATCGAAGAGGTTGCCATCAAACTTGCAAGCCCTGGCACGGCCGCCATATTGATCGATGGCCACGCAGCGGACAACAGCAAAATTGTCAACAATATGCTGCTGTCACGCATTCAGATTAACGCTCCGGCCAGCGGTAGCGGCATCATACCGCTTGCCGGGACCAACGGCATCAAGCTCTGGAACGCCGCCCGCATTCAACTCCTGGATTGCGATATCGAGGTCGTAGAGACCGCATTCGAAGAGTATTCGACCGTCGTCAGCGGCTCCGGAAGCTGCGTCGCCAATACCTTCATCGGATGTATCTCCCACTACTGCCCCACTCCCTATAAAGATAGCAATCAGGAGGTATCGCGTTCGGTCTATCAGCGAAACTTCATCGGTTGCGACAATGTTGGCCCGGCAAAGACCGGAAATTACAGCGGTGACGGCGGCAGAGCGCAGGATGGTGACGCGTTTCTCAATGGCCTTTGGGTCATGTCGCTTTTCTCGGAGCCGGCGATCCAGCTGCGATCACGCGATAAGGGCGTATTGCTGCTAACCAGTGACTATAAGGGTGAGTATCAGCCCAATGCGGACGGCCACCCCAGCACCGGCAAACCTTATCGCGGCCTGCTTATCGAGCTTTCGAGCAAAAACAGCACGAAAATCACGAGAACGGTTTCCAACGCCGACCTCGATCCGGACCAAAATGACGGCTCCAATTTGCTCGATACCCGCCTCGAGCTTGGTAATGGCGAGAATGACGTCCGTGGCCAACTCGCCCGCATCCAGATCAATGATCCGCTCTACCTCCGGCCGAGGACGACCGAACCACCCAGGCCGATTGAAGGCCTGATCTACTATGCGAACGCCGGAACTGCGGTGCCCCAGACCGGCAATTATTGGCTCGGTGATGGTATTTACGCCAAACTTAAAAATGGCATTGTCGCACCGATGGCAGTGGCGCCGGGTGCCGTCCCGATCCGCGAGCGAAATCTAGATTTCACTGTCAGCCCCGCTGATTTCGGCAAGATCCATCGCGTCAACAATAGCAACAATCGCACTGTCAGAATTGAAGCCGGCCTCGTCGACAATGGCACGGGTGCCCGTCGCCTTTGGATTATTCGGCAAGGCACGGGCGGCGTGAAATTCGAGGCGGGGCCCGATGTCGTGCTGCACGTCCCCGATAATCGCGACTGGATCGGCAAGCAAAACCAGATGGTTGAGCTCGTCATCACTGATGACGATCAAGTCTTCTTGAATCATATCAAGCCCGATGTTGTGGAGCCATTCGATCAAGGTCTCCACTGGACCTCGGGAAATCTTACGATTGGTGCCTATTATCTGGGCAAACTGGTTAGGGTCAGCCGCAGTGATCCAGGCTATTTGGAGATCCCTGCAGGTTTGGTGCCGGATGGCATGGATGCCGCCACCTTCAAAGTTATGAAGGTTTCATCTGGCGACGTCGAGATCAGGCCGGGACCCGCCATGACCCTCATTTCGCCCAGCGGCTCGTCCAGCTTCACAATCACCCAAACCGGCAAGATCGTGAATGTGACGGTGAGCGGAGCCAATTCTTCGCAACAGCCCAATCACATTTATATCGAAGATTGAATTGAAATTCTCGCTTCGGGAGAAGTTTCGAGATGGCTGAAAAGCAGATCCACCAGCTTGAGCCTGTAATTGCTGCAACTCCGGACGATCAATTGGTCGTTTCGGGCGGCTTCGACCAGTTGACCGGCCGGACCATCCCCGGTGAATTGCAGGTCCGCTTGGACCATGGCAACGCCGTGGGCCGTAGCATCAAAGAGAAACTCGAAGAGCGGGTTTCGGTAAAGGACTTTGGCGCGGTTGGCGACGGTCAGATCGATGACACGCTCGCGTTTCAGACCGCCCTGACTTCAAATGCCGGTGCCATATTTGTGCCGGCTGGACGCTATCGCCTGACCTCCGAGCTTCTGCTTGCTCCGAAGACGAGGCTCTACGGTGCTGCCTCGGGACGGACGACTATTGTCGCGGACCACAATGCTCACGTCCTCCGTGCTACGGCTCTGGGCGAACTAGGCGTTCAGCTGGAGGACCTCGCTTTTGAGCTTGGCGGTTCCGCCGATGGCCTGTGGTTGCAGGGCGACAAGGCATCATTGAGAAATATCGAGATCTCTGGTGGCTCGCCGAATATCTGGGGTATCGATTTTGTCGATACGAACAATATTGACGTTCACCGGGCCAAAATCGGTGGTGTTGGTGCGAGCGTCTTTCGCGGGAATGGCATACGCTGGCGCAATAGCAATCCCGCAACCAATCCGAGCAATTATGGCGTCGGGCTCCTTCAAGCGATCGACATCCGTCTCGGTTCCGAAAATACGACCGGAATCCTGCTCCAGGGGCAATCGACACGGCTCATCACCAACGCCATGCTCGCCAAAATCCATATCATCGCGCCGGCATCGGGGGCGACGCCATTTGCTGGCACGGTCGGCATCAGAATGGAAAGCTGCGTTCGGATGACCCTGCAGTCGGTTGATCTCGAGGCGCTTGCGATCGGTGTGCAGGAGTTGGGGATCTCGAACGCTCTCGGCGCATCCGTCGGCAACCAATACATCGGCGTCTATGTGATCAATGTTGGTGTCGCCTACGAGGATAGTAACGGCACAATCTCCCGATCTGTCCAACAGCGCACATTTCTCGGCTGCGATAATTTCCCGGCTACGGTCGGGCTCAATGACGGCGACGCCGTTCTGCCTGCGGGCCTCTGGCTCCAGTCGTTCGTCTATGGCGACAATGCGGTGCGCATGCGTTGCTTTTCCGGGCATGAACTCATTATCGATGACGGGGCCGAGGTCGGATCTCTGGCGTTGGACGTCGGTGGAAACTCGCCGCGCGTGGCGCCAAAGGAGACGGGCTCCGGCGTCAGGCTCTATATCGGTCGTGGCTCTTCGATTTCAGCCAACACCATGCGCGATGTCACAATCGAACCCGTATTGCGATTGGGGCCACGGAGCGATCAAAATCCCTCCCCGACTTCAGGACAAATGGCCTATGCGGATGGGACCAACTGGAATCCTGGGCAAGGAGAAGGCTTCTATTTCTTCGAGCGTGGCGGCTGGCGCAAGGTAGCCTATCAGGGATGAGAACTTGTGGTGGGCCCTGGCGTTCTTGGGGTACTGAAGCGGAAGCGCTTAGCCAAGGCCACGAAAACGGCGTGATGACGCACGCACTGCCAGGATACTTAGCGGCCAACAGTCTTTCCTGCTGAACGACCAGTACGGCTACCAACACTGTCGCATCGTACACACTGTTGAAGTAGTTCTGCAGCAAAGACCTTGCGATAAGATCAGCCGTCAAGATAAGCACCAATGTGGAACCGGTTCGGTTACCTGCGAATTGTGCGGCACGGAGAGTTCGAGCAGTCAATAATGTGCAAAATCCGAGGATCAAGAGCAAGCCCAAGGGTCCTGACTCGATCCAGAACCGGATGAACTCGTTGTGCGGCCATTCGAGAGGGCGCCCGTTGGAGATCACGGGCTTTCCACTCTCCATGGCATCGCGAATGCTACCAAAGCCAAGACCCAAGGGTGATTCCGAGGCGCGGGCGAGCCAGTGTGCTACGCTGTGTGCACGGCCTGATGAGAAATCACCCTGCGCGCCAGTGAGCCGAAGCCAAAATGTGTCGCTGATCGCATAAGAATAGGCAGCGAAGATCAAAACCGCTCCAACTAACGCGATTATGCACCGGATTGCGGTTTCAGCGGGCCTGGAGTGACAAATTATGAGCAGCACAGCCAATATGGAAAGGGTAGCCAGAACCGTCCGTGTCGCTGTGGAAACGATCATAAATATCGATGCCATAATCATTAAAATAATGATGGCACAAATCACTCGAGAATATTTTGCGTCATACAAATGTGCCGACGCAGCGGCGACGAAAATCAAGCAAAGGCTACTATGAGTAACAATCGAACCGGTGATATCGATACGTCGGAACGCACCAAACCCGATATAGAGATTTTCCGGCCCTAATAATACAAACAGAGTAAATGTAAAGGATACATAGACCGCCAAGATACCTACAAGAAGACGTCCCAGATTGAAGCCTTTCAACGCGATGCTTAGGTTGGGTGCGAACATCAGCATTAGAATGGGCAATAAAATTTTGTAGTCCAATGGTGTGAAATCACCGAAAAGATCGATGAATCCCACGATAATCAGAATAAGAATGAGCAGGAGCGTTGATAGCCGATTTTGAACGGCGACTCGCGGATCAGTGAACAAGGCTGCGAGCACGAGGCAAAGCACGAGAATGGAGAGGCCATAGATCCGAAAACTCTCAAATCCAATCAGGCCGGCAATGGATGATGAAAGGAAGGTAAGCCCGCACATCAGGACGAAGACAATGCCGGCGATGGTTTGCAATCTTCAGTCTCGACTAGTCAGAATAAGCGTGAAAGTGATATTGTTTCGATAGACATTCAATCTTTGGGTTTGCAATGCCGAAGTCGAATGCCGCAACGAGTGGCCCCAAAGAGAAGCGATTTTCGTGGTATCCGAGCGATCGTTCGATGCACCCGCTGCTGCAACACTGTGTGGTCATTCTCGCGATCAACTGGGTAACCCAAGGAATGCGGGGAATGCAGTTGAAAGAGCTAAGCTTCAGACTGACGCTCGAATTGATCCTGCTCCTCTCCGTCTTCGGATTGCTTAAATCGCTCGGTATCAGCGTCGCGTTCGCTTTCGTTGTCGGCGCTTTCGGAGCACACAGCTTCAGCTACCTTTTCAACGGCCAGTTCTGGGTTTGTGCTCGGTATTGCGAATCATATCGGCGCAATCCTGAAAACCTTGACCTGTTTCTCGAAAGGGTCGGAACGCGGCTCGTTGCGACAGGCTGGATCGAGGAAGCTGTCTGTATCGGTTCGCAGGGACGGGGCCAAGGAACGACGACCATGAGGTCCGATATCGATCTGCGGTTGCTGTTTGGCGCGGGCATAGTCAATTGGTTGCGCTTGAACGTCCTGATGCTTGGCTTGCGCACCAAGGCGTTTCTCGCAGGAATACCGCTCGATCTCTACGGCTATAACGACGTGAGTGCATTGGACAGATTCGATCAGAGCGAGCCACTTTACATCATCAAAGACGCCAAAAAACTCATCCGCGCGCGCTACCGCACTCGCAAACTCCATATACGCCTATGAACCGCGAACTCTGGATCGAAACGCGGCGAACCTGCCTGATCTATTCGTCTGGTGGCCATTACACGGAACTTTGTCGTGCCCTCGAGGGCATCCGTCTGACCGACGCGTTTCACGTAACCTTCAGAAGCGGCCGTGAACTCGAACATGAAGAGATTTACTTCATTACGCACCCGAGAAGGTCTGCTTGGCGCACATTGCTTAATGCAGCGGAGTCGATTCGTCTGCTGATTCGCAACCAACCGGAATTGATTATTTCCACCGGAGCCGATGTCGCTGTTCCCACATTCATTCTGGGACGCCTGATGGGTGCTGAAACGATATTCATCGAAACTTGTGGGACGCTGACACCTTCACTTGCTGGTCGCCTTGTCTATAGGTTCAGCAGTCTTTTCATTGTTCAATGGCGGGAAAAGCAGGCTTGCTTCCCAAAGGCACGCCTCGCTCGCGGTCCGCTATTGTGATCTTCGTATCCGTCGGCACTTTCGTTAAGGGTTTCGACGATCTGGTTTGCGCCGCCGATGAGGCGGCCGCCTCACTGCAGCTGGAAGGCTTCGCTCAAATCGGCCATTCGGACTCGGTTCCTAAGCATCTGCACTGGAAGCGGTTCCTGGATGGGCGGGAGATGCAGCAAAGACTTCAGAGCTGCAGCGTCGTCGTGTGTCACGGCGGGGTCGGCATTATCGGTGACGCGATGCGGGCGGGGCGTCCGATTTTGGCAATGCCAAGGCAAGGTATGACTAGCGCCACCAATCCCGCTAACGATCAGCGACAATTTGTCGAGATGATGTCCTATCGATACGGGATTCACCAATGCCTCGACGTCACGCAGATGACGCGGGACCTGCGTGATCTGCTGGCCTTCGCACCGACACAAATCGACTACCGGCTTGAGACCGATATTCCCCAAATTCTGGCCGGTTTTCTGCGTGGCGGTTGCAGCGAACTCTAGCCACCTACGCCATGCCGGAAGTCACGTTTGCCGCTATCGACATGATCGACACTTTTGGTATCGACCTCGTAGGCGCGTGCATGGAAGCCATGCCTGTGGCTCCAGTAGACAAGACGCATCAACCCCATGCCCAGAATCAGCGATCCCAGACTACCCAGAACCAAGGCAATCGTACCGTTCGTGCCAATCTCGACGTCCGCAAGTTGCCACCAGATATACCACGCGAGAACGATCGCTACTGCGAGGATTGTGCACAGGACCAACACGACGCCAATTGACGAACCCATGTCCAACTCCGAAACCAACGTATCAAAAAAACAGTTGATATCATCGATAATGATCAAGGGCAAAGGCTGGTCGAATCCAAATAACGATCAGCGGCCCGCCGATTTGTAGCGGGCCTCGAAAATCTCCCTTGGCACGAATCGAAGGATGTTGGGCGCACTGAATGATGCGATATCCTGATCGCCGGTCTCGAGGAAGGGATGCAGAATGTCGCCATATTGGTAGCCGGGCTTATCGGTGAATGTCTCTTCTGCCGACTCGGGGCCCTGGAGGGCGCTCGGTCGTCCGCCAGGGAGAAGCTTTTCGATATGGGACCACATGCTGGGTCTTCCCTTTTTGGATTTACCCCGTGATCAATGTGTGAACGAACAGGGCTAACAAATCGTTAAGAGCGCAGTGGTGTTGTCCGAACGGGAATGCTCAATGGAATTGATTCTGACACCAGGTGCCTGGGTGCGGCACCCCGACCACCCGGAATGGGGTGTCGGGCGCGTCCAATCCGCAGTGGGTGGTAGGATTACCGTGAATTTCGAAGATATGGGAAAAGTCACGATCAACACGGCCCATGTGCGCTTGGAACTTGTTCGCGCCGCCGACGAGGGGCCTTTGTGATCGTCGGCCCGCCTGGTCCCTAGGCCGCAGTCGATTGTTCGATCTGGTCGGCAATCGCTTTCAACGCTGCTTTCGCCTGACTTACATCCGGTCCGCCGCCTTGGGCGAAATCGGCCCGACCACCACCGCCTTTGCCTCCCAGCTTGGTTACGCCCTGCTTGACGAGGTCTACAGCATTGAGGCGGCTAACCAGATCGTTCGAAATGCTGACCACGACGGCGGCCTTGCCCTCGAACTCGCTGACGAGTGCCACAACCCCCGAGCCCATTTCCTTCTTGATGGCATCGGCCGTGGCGCGAAGCTCTTTTGCCGGCACGCCTTCGAGGGTTCTTCCGGTGAAGGCAATATCTCCTGCGGCCCCAACGCTCTCACTCGGACCGACACCACCCCTGGCAATCTGTTGGCGCAGGTTGGCGAGGTCACGCTCAAGTCTTCGCCGATCCTCTAGCAGGCTTTGGACGCGGCTCGGGACTTCTTCCGGCTGAACCTTGAGCGCACGGGCTGTTATTTCAAGAACCTCTTGTGTTGACCCAATATCTGCCAACGCAGCTTCTCCGGTGAGGGCTTCGATGCGTCGAATACCCGAGGCGACCGCACCCTCGTTGGTCAATCTGATAAGCGCAATATCGCCGGTCCGATTGACATGCGTGCCACCGCAAAGCTCAACGGAGTAGGGCCTGCCACTAGGTTCCAGGCCCATGGTGACGACCCTCACTTCGTCGCCATATTTCTCGCCGAACAGCGCCATCGCACCGCCTTTGATTGCCTCGTCGCGTCCCATGACACGGACATCGACCTTGTCGTTCTGGCGTGCAAATGCATTGGCTTCGCGTTCGACTTGGTCCAGTTCTTCCCGCGTCAACGGTTTCGCATGACTGAAATCGAACCGCAGCCGGTCAGGTGCGACCAGCGAGCCGCGTTGGGCGACATGATCGCCAAGATGGTTTCGAAGTGCCTTGTGCAGCAGGTGCGTGGCACTATGAGCCCGCCGAAGGCGGACCCTCCTACCACTGTCGACCCTCATGGTGACCGCATCACCAACTCGCACCGCCCCTTCTCTAACGCGACAGACATGGATCCAAAGATCGCCGAAAACCTTCTTCGTGTCGGTGACATCGAGGACCGCGTCCTCACCTTCGATGGTTCCTGTGTCCCCGATCTGTCCACCCGATTCGCCGTAAAATGGCGTCTGATTGACGATCAGTTCGACTTCGGTATCCCGTCCGGCATGGTTGACAGCTTGGTCCTCGACAATCAGCGCCAGCACCCGAGCGCCAGCCTGCTCGGTCTGGTAACCCAGAAACTCGGTGGCACCATGGCTTTCTCTCAATTCGAACCAGATCGGCGGGACGCCGTCCGCGCCTGAACCCTTCCAGGTCTTCCGCGCAGCCTCGCGTTGGCGTGCCATCGCCCGGTCAAAACCATCAAGATCGACTTCACGGTTTCGCTCACGCAATGCGTCCTGGGTCAAATCCAAGGGAAACCCGAACGTGTCGTAGAGCTTAAACGCCGTTTCCCCGGGTAATGGGTCGCTCTCGGGAATGTCGGCCAGTTCTTCTTCAAGGAGATTGAGACCGCGTTCTAGGGTCCGCTTGAAGTTGATTTCCTCTAATTTCAGCCACTCTTCGATATTGGTCGTGGCGCGGCCGAGCTCGGGAAATGCGTCGCCCATTTCTTCGATTAGAACTGGCACGAGCTGCCAAAGGAGTGGCTCTCTTGCGCCCAGCATGTGAGCGTGTCTCATGGCCCTCCGCATGATCCGGCGGAGCACGTAGCCGCGGCCCTCATTCGAGGGTGTCACGCCATCGGCAATCAGGAAGGAACTTGCCCGCAGGTGATCCGCGATGACTTTGTGCGATGGCCGGTGCGTCCCGGTCGCGGGAACGCCGGTCAAGCGTACGCTTGCTTCGATAAGGCGTTGAAAGAGGTCGATCTCGTAATTGTCATGGACACCTTGCAGCACGGCCGCGATACGTTCGAGTCCCATGCCAGTATCGATCGACGGACTTGGCAAGGGCTCGCGTTCGCCTGCAGCGATTTGCTCGAACTGCATGAAAACGAGATTCCAGATCTCGATGAAACGGTCGCCGTCATCGTCCGGGCTGCCAGGCGGGCCGCCTGGAATGGCTGGGCCGTGATCGTAAAATATTTCGGAGCAGGGTCCACAGGGGCCGACGTCACCCATCGACCAGAAATTATCCGAAGTCGCGATCCGAATGATCCGCTCCTCCGGCAACCCGGCAATCTTGTGCCAGAGGTCGAAGGCCTCATCATCATCCGCATAAACGGTGGTGAGCAGCCGCTCGGGCGGTAAGCCAAACTCTTTGGTGATCAGATTCCAGGCCAGTTCGATCGCGACGTCCTTGAAGTAGTCGCCGAACGAAAAATTCCCCAGCATCTCGAAGAATGTGTGATGCCGTGCCGTGTAGCCGACATTGTCCAGGTCATTGTGCTTGCCGCCGGCGCGGACACATTTTTGCGACGTCGTCGCGCGGTTGTAGTCACGGTGTTCGATGCCCGTGAACACATTCTTGAACTGGACCATGCCCGCATTGGCAAAGAGCAGGCTTGGATCGTTGTGCGGCACGAGCGGACCCGATGCCACGATTTCGTGCCCGTGGGTCCGAAAATAGTCGAGAAACCTGGAACGTATCTCGTTGGTTGTTTGCATTGTTCTGATTGCGACCGGAGACGTGAAAGGAATGTTGGGCCAATCACTCGTCGACGACTGGATCCTCGTCGAGCAGATCGATACCGGAGCCTCCGGTTCCGTTGAGACCCGCGTTCGATCTGATAGCGATTTCGACTGCTTCGGCGATTTCCGTATTGTCTTTCAGGAAATTCTTGGCGTTCTCGCGCCCCTGCCCAATCCGTGTCGAATTATAGGAAAACCACGAGCCTGATTTCTCGACGACACCGGCCTTGACCCCCAAATCGAGAAGCTCACCCGTTTTCGAGATCCCCTCGCCGTACATGATGTCGAACTCGACTACCCGGAAAGGCGGTGCGACCTTGTTCTTGACCACCTTGACCCGGGTTTGATTGCCGACCGTTTCATCTCGGTCCTTGACCTGACCGATGCGCCGAATATCCAACCGGACAGAGGCGTAAAACTTGAGCGCATTGCCACCCGTCGTCGTTTCGGGGCTGCCGAACATCACGCCGATCTTGGATCGGATCTGATTGGTGAAGATCACCATGCATTTGGAACGGTTGATGCTCGAGGTCAGCTTGCGCAAGGCCTGGCTCATGAGCCGCGCCTGCAGGCCGACATGGGTGTCGCCCATTTCGCCTTCGAGCTCGGCCTTTGGGACCAACGCCGCAACGCTGTCGATCACAATTACGTCGACGGCACCCGATCGAACCAGTGTGTCGGCAATCTCAAGCGCTTGCTCGCCGGTATCGGGCTGCGAAATAAGCAATTCCTCAAGATTGACCCCGAGCTTGCGAGCATATCCGGAATCGAGCGCATGTTCCGCATCGATGAAGGCGCAAGCACCGTTCTGCTTTTGTGCCTCCGCCAGCACGTGCAAAGTCAATGTGGTCTTGCCGGAGCTTTCCGGTCCGTAGATCTCGGTGATACGACCCCGCGGCAAACCCCCGACCCCGAGCGCGATATCGAGGCCGAGCGAGCCGGTCGAAATCGTCTCGATATCGGCAACCTGCTCGCCCTGACCCAGACGCATGACGGAGCCTTTGCCGAAGGCACGCTCGATCTGGGAAATTGCGGCCTCAAGCGCGCGACTTCGATCTTCGCTGCGTCGGCTCGACAGGACCTCGGTCATTCAAACTCTCTTGTGTAGTTGCGCCTGGGGAAATGGCGCTGGACTATATCGACGTTGCCGATCCGCGCAAACTGATAGATTGCAGAGGAACCCTCGGGAAACCTTTTAGAAGTCGGAGCAGCGACCGTTCTTTTCCCAATCTCCGAAACGCGTCGGTTCCAGACCACGCGGGCCGTTAACTTCGCCTGCGGGCTGTGCAGCGGTGTGGTCCTTCTTTTTCGGCTCAAAACGATGCGGAGCCTTTTTGTTGCGCTGTTCAACTTCGGTTCGTTCCTGGGTCGTCATTCGGCCATCACCTGTTCTTTCGCCAATCTCTCGAACTCTGCCAAATGCTTCTTGATCACGTGATCGCCCAAGCTGTTGTTGGCAGCACTGAGATCGGTCGTGACCTTTTCGATGACGTCGTCATCACCAGGCTTCTCAAAATCGGCGAGAACGACGTCTTTTGCGTATTGCGTCGCGGCATCGCCTTTCAAACCAAGATACTCTTCGGCGATCCAAAGACCGAAAAGCTTGTTGCGGCGGTTCCGTACCTTGAAGCCCAGATCCTGGTTGTGCTTGAAGCGTGTCTCTTCATGCTGCTTGCGATCGTCAAAGGTGGTCATGGCGGCTCCTATGATTGAGTGCTTCAAGACATATGTGTTCGAATTCCGGAATCTTCAGCATCGATGCACGATTTTACTGCGGAGAGCAAGAAACTGAGCCCCCAAAAATCCCTTACGGAAGCTTGCCGGAAAACTCTGCTGGGGCATCAACGAAAAGAGGGCCGTGCATGGCACGACCCTCTTTTCGTCTTGTAAAATTGAATGGTTCTGGACTTTAAAAGTCCATGCCACCCATGCCACCCATGTCGGGACCACCGGCGGGGGCCGCCGACTTCTTCTCAGGCTTTTCTGCGACCATCGCTTCGGTCGTTATCAAGAGGCCCGCAACCGAAGCGGCGTCCTGCAAGGCGGCGCGAACGACCTTGGTCGGGTCGATAATGCCTTCTTTAATCAGGTCGACATATTTGCCCTCCTGAGCGTCGAAACCCCAATTAGGGTCCGTGCTCTCAAGGAGCTTACCGACGACGATCGAACCGTCGACACCTGCATTCTCAGCGATCTGGCGAACCGGCCACTGCAACGCCTTTTTGACGATCTCGACTCCGAACTGCTGATCGGAGTTCGACGGCTTGACGTTGTCAAGTGCCTTCAGGCTGTAGAGCAGAGCAGCGCCGCCACCCGCAACGACCCCTTCTTCAACCGCAGCGCGGGTCGAGTTCATTGCATCGTCGACGCGATCCTTGCGCTCCTTCACCTCAATCTCGGTAGCACCGCCAACACGAATCACGGCAACACCACCGGCGAGCTTGGCAAGACGCTCCTGCAACTTCTCGCGATCGTAGTCGGAAGTGGTGTCCTCGATCTGAGCACGGATCTGGCTGCAACGGCCCTGGATCTCATCCTTCGAGCCGGCACCGTCGACGATCGTCGTGTTTTCCTTCTCGATGACGACCCGCTTGGCGTGTCCGAGCATATCAAGGGTGACATTCTCAAGCTTGATGCCGAGATCTTCGCTGATGACCTGACCTTGCGTCAGAATCGCGATATCCTCGAGCATCGCCTTGCGACGATCGCCAAAGCCGGGAGCCTTGACCGCGGCGACCTTCAAGCCACCACGCAATTTGTTGACGACGAGTGTCGCAAGCGCCTCACCCTCGACATCCTCTGCAACGATGAGGAGAGGACGGCTGCTCTGCACAACGGCTTCGAGCACCGGCAGGAGCGACTGCAGGTTCGAGAGCTTTTTCTCGTGGATCAGAATATAGGGATCCTCAAGAGTCGCCCGCATCTTCTCGCTATCGGTGATGAAATACGGAGAAAGATAGCCGCGGTCGAACTGCATGCCTTCGACGACATCAAGCTCGGTCTCAAGACTCTTCGCCTCTTCGACGGTGATGACGCCTTCATTGCCGACTTTCTGCATGGCCTCGGCCAGCATACGCCCGACTTCGCGATCACCGTTAGCCGAAATGGTACCGACCTGAGCGATCTCTTCGCTGGTCGTGACCTTCTTAGAGCGAGACTGGAGATCGGCAACGATCGCCTCGACGGCCAGATCGACGCCACGCTTTAGGTCCATCGGGTTCATGCCGGCGGCAACAGCCTTCGCACCTTCGCGAACAATCGCCTGCGCCAGAACGGTCGCGGTCGTCGTCCCATCGCCAGCAATGTCATTGGTCTTGCTCGCGACTTCGCGCACCATCTGCGCGCCCATGTTCTCGAAACGGTCGGAAAGCTCGATTTCCTTGGCGACGGTCACACCGTCCTTGGTGATGCGAGGTGCGCCGAAGCTCTTTTCGAGCACGACGTTGCGGCCTTTCGGGCCGAGTGTGACCTTTACCGCATTCGCCAGAATGTCGACGCCTCGGAGCATCTTGGCTCGGGCATCGGTATCAAACTTAACTTCTTTGGCAGCCATAGTACTTATTTCCCTTGTTCTGTAAGTCTCAGGCAGCGGCTCGGCTGGCGGCAGCGCCTTCGACGATGCCCATGATGTCGCTTTCCTTCATGATCAACAGATCTTCGCCGTCGACCTTGATCTCGGTGCCCGACCATTTACCGAAGAGCACACGCTCACCAGGCTTCACGTCGAGCGGCTGAATCTCGCCCTTCTCGTTCTTCGCGCCCGGGCCAACAGCCAGAACCTCGCCTTGCATCGGCTTCTCTTTGGCTGTGTCTGGAATAATGATCCCGCCCAGTGTCTTTTGCTCGTCCTCGACCCGGCGTACAAGCACGCGGTCATGCAAAGGCCGCAACCCCATCGCAATTACCTCCTAATATGGCTCAGAGCTGTTAGCACTCTCGGATGCCGAGTGCCAACCACGCTGTATGTGCGGGATGCCGAAGGGGAGTTCAAGATGGATCGGAAAAAATTATTAGCACTTCCATCCGAGTGCTGCTAAGTAATTGAATCTAAACTATTTTCTGATGCAACTGCTCTTGACAGCCCTTTCGTTCCCGGCCCTTCTAGGGCGATGCCGGACATTCGGATGGAGACTATGATGCAGGAAGCCAGAGGTTCCTTTGAACTCCAACTTGAGGGTTACCGCTTGGCGACGGCGGAGATTCTTTACCACTTACCGGATCATCCGGGCGTATTGCAGAGCTTTATATGGCAGCACTATGATTGCGCCCCCACTTATCCCAGGCTCCACGAATTTATCCACTACTGGCACCAGAATATCACTGCGCGCCTATATAAAATCTACGTCGAGCGGGCCGAATTCATTATTCCCGCGCCCGAGGTTCGTTTCGCCAAAGATTTCACGCTTCAATAGGACGCGTCCCGGTATCGTTTCGGGATACCGGGAGAGCGGCTCAATGCACGTCCGACCAGATGCGCCGCTTGTAGGCATAAAATAGTCCGCACAAAACAAGGACGAAAATGCCGACCTTGAGGCCCGTTTCCTTACGCTCCTCGAGTTTGGGCTCGGCGGACCAGTGGAGGAAGTTGACGACATCCCTGGCCATTTGGTCGACGGTTGCCGAGGTGCCATCGGCATATTCGACCAGATCCGGATAGATCGGTTGCGGCATGGCAATCAGGTGGCCTGGAAAATACTCGTTATAGTATTGGCCGGGCGGTACCACTACGTCCTCAGGTGGCTCCTCATACCCCACCAAAAGGCTATAGAGATAGTCGGGGCCATCCATACGAGCCTTCGTTATCAGCGAGAGGTTGGGCGGATAAGCACCGCCATTCGCTGCCCTGGCCGCCATATCATTGGGAAACGCTGGCGGAAACTGATCGGGCGGCCTGCCTTCCCGCTGAAACATTTCACCGTTTTCGTCCGGGCCGTCCTCGATTGAATATTCCGCAGCGATCGCCTGCACTTCGTCTTCATTGTAGCCGAGTGCGCTCAGCGTGCGAAAGGCAACATATTCGAGGTTGTGGCAACCCTGGCAGACCGTTTGATAGACCTGGAAACCACGCTGCAGCGACGCCTGATCAAAGCTTCCGAACACACCTTCGAATTGCCAATCAGAATTGATGGGCTCCAAGGCTTCCCCTGCGGCTGCCGCGGGATTGGACCCGTGGAGTCCAATCGCCGTCAAGACAACCATGGCGCTAATCGTGTATCGCGTGCTGCACTTCATGGACATCACTCTGCCGGCTGTAGCTGCGGTCCGGCATCGCGACTCGCATCTGTCAACACCGGCTTGTTGATACTATCTGGCACTGGCCATGGGCGTTCGAGCTTGCCCAGCAGTGGCAATAAGATCAGAAAATGCGCAAAATAGTAAATCGTCGCCAGTCTGCCGATGACGATATAGGCCCCCTCGGGCGGCTTGGCGCCGACATAGCCCAACACGAAAACATCAATTACCAGCAACCAAATCAACCACTTATAGATTGGCCGGAACGTGGCACTGCGTACTTTCGAGGTATCAAGCCAGGGTAAGATGAAGAGCACGGCGATCGCACCGAACATCAGCAGCACACCACCGAGCTTGCTGGGTACCGCACGCAGGATCGCGTAGAATGGCAGGAAGTACCATTCGGGGACGATATGCGCAGGTGTCGCCAATGGGTCCGCCGGAATGTAGTTGTCGGCATGTCCAAGATAATTGGGGGCGTAAAAGACAAACGCACCATAGACCAGAAAGAAGACCGTAACGCCGAACAGGTCCTTCACGGTGTAGTAAGGATGAAACGGGATTTTGTCTTTCTTGGTCAAGTCGATGCCGACAGGGTTGTTCGAGCCAAACTGGTGCAACGCCAGGATGTG
Organism: Geminicoccaceae bacterium; assembly: GCA_041750975.1. Lineage (GTDB taxonomy): Bacteria > Pseudomonadota > Alphaproteobacteria > Geminicoccales > Geminicoccaceae > JBGSYN01. The sequence goes on from JBGSYN010000278.1 coordinate 33,064, forward strand.
CAGGAAAACAACCGCGAAGATCACGAAGGGTAGGAGGTAATGGAGCGAGAAAAATCTCTTGAGGGTCGGATTGTCGACCGAGAACCCACCCCAGAGCCAGGTGACGATTGGGTCGCCGACGATCGGGAAAGCGGAGAATAGATTGGTGATAACGGTGGCGCCCCAGAAGCTCATTTGGCCCCAGGGAAGCACATAACCCATGAACGCCGTTGCCATCATCAAGAGCATGATGACGACGCCGAGCATCCACAGAAGTTCGCGCGGTGCCTTGTAGGAACCGTAATAAAGTCCCCTGAACATGTGGACATAAACCACGATGAAGAACATCGAGGCGCCGTTGGCGTGGGCGTAACGCAACAGCCAACCGTAATTCACGTTGCGCATGATGTGTTCGACACTACCGAAGGCCATGGCTGTGTCGGCCGTGTAGTGCATCACCAGGACGATGCCGGTCACAATTTGAAGCACCAGCATCAAGCCGGCAAGCGAGCCGAAATTCCAAAAATAGTTGAGGTTCTTCGGCGCGGGATAAGCTACAAACTCCTGATATCCCCAGGAAAAAATGGGCAACCGGTGGTCGAGCCAACGCATCGCGCCGCTCTGGAACTCGACCTTCTCTTGTTCTGCACTCATGTCGCGTCCGTTACTTTCTATCGCTCGATCGAGTACCGCTGTGGGAACAGGTTCAGCCGATCTCAATCAGCGTGTCGCCGACAAACTGATATTCGGGCACCTCGAGATTCCGAGGTGCGGGGCCTCTGCGGATCCTCCCAGAGGTATCGTAATGTGACCCGTGGCACGGACAAAACCATCCGCCATAGTCGCCCCTGTCCTGGGACGGTTTGTTGCCCAGCGGCACACAGCCGAGATGCGTGCAGACGCCCACAACGACCAGATACGGAGGTTCGATGACACGCTCGGTGTCGGCCTCAGGGTCCGGCAGATCTTCGACAGGCACCTCGCGCGCTTCTTCGATTTCGGCCGGGGTGCGATGGCGAACGAAGACTGGCTTGCCGCGCCAGGTTATCGTCACGCCCATGCCTTCTTCGACGCCCGAAACATCGAACTCCGTCGACGACAACGCCAGTACGTCGGCCGAAGGGTTCATGCTATTGATCAGCGGCCATGCGATACCTACCGCTCCGACAGCCGCGGTGGACCAGGCAACCAGTTCGAGGAAATCCCGACGTGTCTCGCCATTGGCTTTTGACGATGCGGTCGGATTGCTAGCCATGTTTTTCCTCACAGGTACGAATACTTTCGCGACCTAAGCCGCACCTTCGGTATCAGCAAGCGGCGGAAGGTCGCATAAATCTAGCGTCTATTGGGGATTCAGGAAAGACTACGGCTAATGGCCAACAAGTTCGCGACGGCGACATCCGAGGCCCGCTTGCATCTGGTGGTGTATCAACCGGACATGCCGGAGAACTTGGGCGCGATGATGCGGATCGCGGCCTGTTTCGGAGTTCCGATCGATCTCATCGAGCCTGCCGCATTCCCGATCGACGAGCGACGGGTTCGTCGGGTTTCGATGGATTACGCCTGCCATCTTGAAATGGTCCGCCATGAGAGCTTTGAAGCGTTCGACAGCGTGCGAAGGAAATCGGGTTCAAGACTGATCGTCATGAGCGCGCACAGCGATGTGTATTTGCATCGCTTCGTATTTCAGTCGGCGGACAACATCTTGGTCGGACGAGAGACCGCAGGGGTTCCGAACAGCGTCCTTGAACGCGCCGATGACGTTTTGCGCATTCCGTTGGCGCCTGGTCTCAGATCGCTCAATGTACACGTGGCGGCGGCGGTCGCCTTATCCGAGGCGCTTCGACAAACAGGCCAATTCGATGAATTCACCGGATCATAGCGAACGACAGAAAGCCAGCGCTCAAAACTGGTTTCAGCAGCTTCGGGACCAAATCTGCAAAGAGTTCGAAACGATTGAGCTCGAGGCTCGAAACATCCGACAAAACGAAATGCCGCCAGGACACTTCGAACGGAAATCCTGGCAACGTGGGGGTGGCGGTGGCGGAATCATGTCCGTTATGCGCGGCCGCGTTTTCGAAAAAGTCGGGGTGAACTTCTCTTGCGTTAGCGGGGAGTTCAGCGAGCAATTCAGAGCTCAGGTTCCAGGAGCCGATGAAGACCCGAGATTTTGGGCAACGGGCATCTCCCTTGTAGCTCACCCTTGGTCGCCATTGGTGCCACCGGTTCATATGAACACGCGGCATATCCGAACGACGAAAGCATGGTTCGGCGGAGGAACCGACCTCAACCCCATCGCCGTCGACGAATACGATCGATCGGAATTTCATGAGCGCCTCATGCAAATCTGCGCCGCTTTTTCCGCAGATGCCTATGACCGATTTTCGAAATGGGCCGACGACTACTTTTTCATTCCCCATCGCGGAGAGGCGCGGGGGATCGGCGGCATCTTCTTCGATTATCTGGACGATGATTTTGATCGTAATTTTGAGTTCGTCCAGGCCGTCGGAAGGGGCTTCCTTGACGTCTATCCACGATTGGTGCGCCGGCACATGAACGCTTCCTGGAGTGAAGAAGCGCGTCGCTTTCAGATGTACCGCCGGGGAAGGTATGCCGAATTTAATCTGGTCTATGATCGCGGCACGAAATTTGGGTTGATGACCGGGGGTAATCCGGAGGCGATACTCATGTCGCTGCCACCCGTCACGGCTTGGCCTTGAGGCGCTTAAAGGCGAGAGCGGCGGGCAAACAAGCCGAGGAACCGAAGGCACATCGCTCAGTCACCGCCGTCGGGGACCCGCGCTTCGATCGACAAGGCATGGATGCTCGAGGTCATGAGATCCCCGAGGACCTGAAAGATCATTCTTTGACGAGCAATGCGGCTTTGGCGCCGAAAGCATTCGGCGGTGATCGTCACGTGGAAATGGCTTTGCCCACCTTCGCGGTATCCAGCATGGCCCCGATGCTTTTCGGAAACATCGAGCACTTCGAGGGAAGCCGGGGACAATGCCTCGCTCAATCGTCGGCGAATAATGTCTGCGACTTTCTCGCCGAGGATCGGCGCGGAATAATTATTAGCTGAAATGCGTCATCTCCAATTGGTATCCGAGGTTGCTATTGAACATTGTACCTAGGTACCGCTCGCAGCTATTTGCAGTGTTTTTGTAGGGTTGATGTTGATAGACAACTTAGCGGCTGTGCAACTCAAGGGTTGTATTGATCGGAAGTTGTTCTAGCATAGGGCCTCGACGCTCTGGTTGAATTTTTGTCCGGGGCCGTGGGATGCATAGAGCGATAGCTTTTCTTGAATTGCTGCTCGGTAAGCTGACTGAAAGTTAACAAAGCTGGTGCGGAGATGGATATGGCCACAGTAGTCGCGCGCCCCTTGGCGCAGACGGGACCTGGGCGTTCGCGCGCTCAAGATGTCGACAGATATGTCGGTGCGCGCATGAGAGAGCGTCGGATCATGCTGGGGCTGACGCAGCAGCAGATGGCGGAACTCATCGGCGTCACCTACCAGCAGGCGCACAAATATGAAAAGGGCATCAATCGGATAGCCGCGGGGCGCCTCTACACTATTGCTCAGGCCCTGGGTGTCGATGTCAGCTATTTCTTCGAGGGAATGTACGACGACGCGTCGTTTAAACCTACCCCCCAGCAGCGCATGTTGCTGGAACTCGCGCGTAATTTCATCGCACTGCCAAGCCGCAAACATCAAGAAGCTATCTGCAGCTTGGCGAGAGCGCTCGCGAATGCTGAGACGATTGACGCAAACCTAGTCGACCTCGGCTAAGAGTAAGCTGCATTCTTCGGCGGTCCTGGCAAATTAGGAGGCAATCGGCGGTTTCTTCCGATCCGGCGTTGTCAATGAGTTCGGCGCTGGAGAAGGGCCGAGCGGCTCTTTGGACGACCGCGCGATAAACGCTGAAAGTCAACCCAACTCTTAGCAATATCCACTCTGATCTGATGTTGATCGGTCGTGGCTGCAGCGCCATAGTTCTGCTCCATGTGCCAACGATTTCATCGCAGCAAGGAAGACAGCCGCATAGCCGCGTTGCAGCTGCAACGCTACGGCGCGAACGGTATTCAAACCGTGTGCGAATGGCCGGGCTGTGAGGATCCGGCCAAATTCCCGGCACCGCGGTCCCGCGACCGACTGCGCGAATTCCGATATTACTGTCTGACCCATATCCGTGTGGTGAATGCTCATTGGGACTATTTCGCTGGAATGTCGCCAGCGCAGATTGAGGAACATCGGCGGGCCGACTCGACGTGGCACCGCCCGACATGGCGATCGGGTCAGATCGATCTCGGATCTGACGCGGCCTGGCAGGATTGGTTCGAGCTATTCCGCGACCGGACCGGACGGGGCGGTAGTGCCGGCGAAACCAGGGTCGAAACTCAGGCCGATCTGATGATGAAACGTCTTGAACTCAGTTTCGGTTTTTCCCTGAATGAGCTGAAAAGTCGCTACAAAGTGCTGGTCAAACGCCACCATCCTGACCTTCATGCCGGCGATAAAGAGGCCGAAGAGCGATTGAAGTTGATCAATGAGGCCTATACCTACCTGATTGAGAACCAAATTTATTGCTAGCCTTGGCTATGGGCTGGATTCTGACCCATATTCCAGTGCAACTCAATGCACCGGGCCGACGGAACATGGCGTCGACGACTTGTTGCACATTGGAGATGGAAATTGACAGCGGAGGAAACCGTTTTCGATCCTTCCGCGATCGAAGCGCTGCCTAAAGTCCCTGACCGGACACTGGATGTCCGAGATACCTTCGCTATCGATGCGGAAGGATCGGCAGGTGCCTTCAGCACACGGACGGACTATGTGCCCGAAATCGATCCAGCCTACCAATTTGATCGCGGAACGACGCTCGCCATTCTTGCAGGCTTTGCGCATAACCGGCGCGTTCTCATCCAGGGTTACCACGGAACCGGCAAATCGACGCATATCGAACAGGTTGCCGCTCGCCTGAACTGGCCTTGTATTCGAGTGAACCTGGATAGCCACATCAGCCGCATCGATCTTGTCGGTAAAGATGCCATCGTCCTTCGCGATGGCCAGCAAGTAACGGAGTATCGGGAAGGCATTCTCCCCTGGTCGCTGCAGCGGCCGGTGGCGTTGGTATTTGACGAATACGACGCTGGCCGCGCCGATGTGATGTTTGTCATCCAACGGATTCTCGAATCGCAGGGACGAATGACCCTGTTGGATCAGAACCGTATCATCAGGCCGCATCCGTCCTTCCGTCTGTTCGCCACGGCCAACACTGTGGGGCTAGGTGACACCAGCGGGCTGTACCACGGCACGCAGCAGATCAATCAGGGCCAGATGGATCGATGGAGCATCGTCACGCAGCTCAATTATCTCGATCATCATGATGAGTGCCGCATCGTTATCGCAAAGTGTCCGGAATATGCCAGCCCGGACAAACGCAAGCTCATTTCGGCAATGGTGAGCTTGGCGGACTTAACCCGTCAAGGGTTTGTCGCTGGTGACATTTCGACGGTAATGTCCCCAAGGACAGTAATCATATGGGCGGAGAACGCCACGATTTTCGGCGATGTCGGCTTTGGGTTTCGGGTGACATTTCTGAACAAATGCGACGAGGAAGAGCGTTCCATCATCGCCGAATATTATCAGCGATGTTTCGGTTACGATCTTCCCGAATCCGCTATCTCAGCGATGCCCGAACCTGTTCGAGCATAAGCCGGAAATGTCGGAGAACTCGGACACATTCGAGCGGGCGATAGGATGTACGGTCCGGGCTATCGCCCGGCAACCGGACCTTGAGGTCAGCTTTCGTGGCGCGTCTCGGCGCAATAGTAAGGCAACGGATCCTGATCGCCGGACTGTCCGATTGTCGCCGCCGGCACGCGAGCCCGCTCCGAGCGAATTGGCCCGATTACGTGGCGAGGCCGACAGCATAGCCTTGCGGCGCTGTCACCATGACGAAAAAGTCCATCGCCGCCATGCGCCCAGGGGCGAAGTCGCGGCCAAGCTCTTCGAAACACTGGAACAATTGAGGGTCGAAGCGATGGGTGCCGAGCACATGCTCGGCGTCCGAAGCAATTTGCAGGCCGTGCATCGATCTCGTCTTGGCCAGACCAATGGTCAGAACGAGGACAGAAATGCCGATATGGCAGAGGTGATCGAGCTTTTCGCAAAGCGTTCCTTGATGCAGTACGAACTTGCCCCGGCGGATGAAAAACTGGTCGATGTTTGGAGCGACTGGCTTAGCAATCAACTATCCGACTCGTTCGACGGACTTCGCAATAGTGTATCCGACCAGGAGCTGTTTGCGACCCAGGTGCGTGATCTCTTGCAGGACCTCGGCTTGGTGGATGACCTCGAAGAGAGCCCCGACGATGACTCATCCGAAGATTCCGATGATCAGCAGCAATCCGCCGATGGGCCGAGCGAATCTGGAGAGAGCGAAGGCGGCGGTGACGATCTCAGCCAAGACATGTCCGGCGAGAGCGAGGCCAACGCTGAAACCGAAGTTCGCGAAGATCAGGAACTCAGGGATGGCGAGGCGAACGAAGATTCGGGGTCGGACGCGGGGAGTGGTGACGATTCGACTGAGGACAGTCGGTCCAATCGGCCCAACTACCTGCGCCCGGATGGCGACGCCGCGGGCTATCGAGCCTACACCACCGCCCATGATGAGGTCGTTGAGGCCCATCAGCTTTGTGGCCCGACGGAACTCACGCGACTCCGTGCGCAGTTGGATCAGTCCCTGAGGCGATTCGAGGGTATGATCGGTCGCATGGCCAACCGGCTCCAGCGAAAGCTGCTCGCCCAGCAAATGCGTTCCTGGGAGTTCGATCTCGAGGAGGGAATTCTCGATACGGCGCGACTTGCCCGCGTCATCGCCAACCCGACGGTACCGCTGACGTACAAGGCTGAGCGCGAGACGGAGTTTCGGGACACCGTCGTCAATATCCTGATTGACAATTCGGGCTCCATGCGGGGCCGCCCGATCTCGGTCGCAGCGATGAGCGCCGATATACTGGCCCGCACTCTCGAGCGATGCGGGGTGAAGGTCGAGATCCTGGGATTCACCACCAAAGCTTGGAAAGGCGGGCAGGCACGTGAAGCCTGGCTGCGTGACGGTAAGTCCGCCGATCCCGGTCGCCTGAATGACCTCAGGCATATCGTCTATAAGCGCGCCGACGCACCCTGGAGACGGTCGAGGCGCGCTCTCGGGCTGATGCTGCGCGAGGGCTTGCTCAAAGAGAATATCGATGGAGAAGCGATACTATGGGCGCATCAGCGGCTCCTCGCCCGCCCTGAGCAGCGCCGTATCCTGATGGTAATTTCCGACGGTGCTCCGGTCGATGACAGCACCCTGTCGGCAAATCCTGGCAACTACCTTGAGAAACATCTTCGTGAGGTGATCGAGTTCGTCGAAACGCGATCGGATGTCGAATTGCTGGCGATTGGAATCGGGCACGATGTGACGCGGTATTACCGTCGCGCCGTAACCATTTCCGATCCCGAGCAACTTGGTGGTACGATGCTGGCGCAGCTATCGCAAATGTTCGAACCGTCGCGCCAACCGCGATCCGCCTACTAGGCCGAATTGAAATGAAGAACGAAAGGAACAGTCATGGCGAGGCCACAGGTACAGACGATCAGGCTGCATCTGGCAGATAATGTCGTCGTCGCTCGCGCCAAAATCGATGCCGGGACGTCGATTGCCGGGGAAAACCTCACCACTGTCGATGCGATCCCTGCTGGCCACAAGATTGCGTCCAGACCGGTCGCCGCCGGCGAGCCCTTGTTGAAGTACAACCAGACGATCGGCTTTGCTTCGACCGACATCGCTGCCGGCGCGCACGTTCATGTCCACAATGTCGAGATGAAGGATTTCGCTCGGGACTACGCATTTGGCGTCGACCGGCGGAATACCGAGATCGTCCCGGTGGAATTAAGGCGGACCTTTCAGGGGTTTCGCCGCGCCAGCGGGAGGACGGGAACACGCAACTACATAGGCATACTCTCGACGGTCAATTGCTCGGCGTCGGTGTGCCAGTTCATTGCGCAGCGTTTTCCTGCCGAACTTCTCGATGACTATCCGAATGTCGATGGTGTGGTGGCCCTTACTCATAGCACGGGTTGTGGCATGGCCGATGCTGGCGATGGCTTTGCGGCCCTGCAGCGAACTCTATGGGGATATGCGCGCCATCCGAATTTCGCCGGCGTCTTGATGATCGGGCTCGGCTGTGAAGTGAACCAGATCGATTTCCTGCTCGAGGCTTACCAGATCGAAAGAGGGCCGCTCTTTCGAACGATGACGCTTCAGGAAACGGGCGGGACCCGTCAAACTTTCGAGAAGGCAGTCGGCATCATCAAGGAGATGCTGCCTGTTGCCAACGACGCGATACGGGAGCCTGTCGATGCAGGGGAGCTTTCGGTCGCTCTGCAGTGTGGCGGATCCGATGCCTATTCCGGCATCACCGCGAACCCGGCGCTTGGCAACGCCGCCGATCGTATTGTTGCCCAGGGCGGCACGGCGATCCTCGCTGAGACCCCTGAAATCTATGGAGCCGAGCATTTGTTGACGCGTCGCGCCGTCAGCCGGGAGGTCGGCGAAAAGCTGATTGAACGCATCCACTGGTGGGAGCACTACACGGCCATCAATAAAGGCGAGATGAACAACAATCCCTCACCAGGCAACAAAGCTGGCGGGCTGACAACGATCCTCGAGAAGTCTCTCGGCGCCGCGGCCAAGGGCGGGACCACCAACCTTTGCGGTGTCTACAAATATTCCGAGCCCGTGACCGCCAAAGGCTTCGTCTTCATGGATAGTCCGGGTTACGACCCGTGCTCCGTAACCGGACAGGTCGCGAGTGGTGCGAATGTGATCTGTTTCACGACGGGCCGTGGATCGTGCTTCGGGTTCAAACCGACGCCGTCGATCAAACTCGCGACCAATACCCTCATGTATGAGCGCATGAAGGAGGATATGGACGTCAATTGCGGTCTCGTCATCGACAGCGACCTGTCACTCGACGAGATGGGGGCTCAAATTTTCGACCTTATCCTCGAGGTTGCGTCAGGGCGGAAAAGCAAGAGCGAGGAACTCGGCATTGGCGACCACGAGTTCATTCCCTGGCAGATCGGCGCCGTGATGTAAGCTTGGCGGTGTCGCTATGGCGCTCGGGATGTTTGCGTAGCAGCACGTAGAAGGCCCCTTCGCCGCCATGGCGGATATGGGCGACGGCATAGCTCGACACTTTTGTGCCGAGTTCCGGACCGGCGAGCCACCTCGGTACCATGCTTCGAAGGATGCCTTCACTGCGCGTGCCTCGCCCCGTAATGACAAGCACCGATCGTTGGTCGTTGCGTTGACATCGCTGGACGAAGTCGCAGAGCTGCTGGTACGCTTCTCTTTGGGTAAAACCGTGGAGATCGAGACGGGCCTCAACTTCCAATTGTCCACGCCGCAAACGCCTTGAGGTTCGATAATCGATGTTGCCGGGCTCGGGAGTCGGCGCAACAGTGGATATCAATGCTTTTTTTGGCGCTCCCACCTTCTTGGTTTCTGGAGCGGCGTCATCGTTCACGCCAAATTGTTGAATTTCGGGAATGGCCCGCCGGCTGCCCGGATCCAAGCCACGCGGATGAATCGGCTGAACGCTGCGCGTAGCTGCGTGCCAGAGGGCTCGATCGACTTCGGTCAGGCTCTTCGCACGTCGTGCCCGATTTTCATGACTCTTTCGGTAGGGCTTCATCGACGATAATCACAAAAAGTCTTCGGGGACCATGCGCGCCAAGTTCCAACTTCTGACCGATATCGCCTGTTCTCGAGGGTCCGGTGACGAAGTTGGCGGAACGGGGTAGCTGACCGTGCGGGTCGATCAATAGCTGCCACGCCCTCTCATAAATTGGTACGATCGAAGCCGACTCCAGAATGACGATCGACGTCTCCGGCAGAAAGGATAGCAGCGTCGGGGTTTGCGGCGACGAGGCCAAAAGAAGGGTTCCGGTCTCGGCAACGCCCGCGATTGCGAGAGTGACGGCGGCCCGGTCATTGGCTTCGGCGGTGCCGACCCGCGTGCGCAGCAATCGGTGATCGTCCCAGCCTATCGAAGGATGAGCGAGAGCAGGTGCCAGAGTAATTTCATGGGGAATATTGTGGAGGCGTAGATAGGCAGCCACGGCGCCCGGGATTTCCGATAGGGTGGCAATATGACGGCACTCCGTGGAGACCCCTTCCGCATTCGATGTGAACTGCCGGATCAAATCCCGGTGGTCTGCATCGACCGCGCCAGGGATCGGCTCGACCGATGTCGGGCTGTCAGCACCGTTGCTTGCGGTTTTCCGCAAGGCCTCAAGAATCTGTTCGCGCGAGCCGGTCATGCCGGAGGGTCGCGTCGCTTGCGCCATTGCGCCATGAATGTCTCGCCTTCGGGGCAGGGCATGCTGCGTGATGCAGTCCAGTTGCCCGCAAGGAGCAGTCGATCCGCCCGACCTCGGCCACGTGACGCAAGGCGCATCGAATAGCCTGCCACCCGATTGGCCAAGCGAAATAGCGGTGGCCGCACTGCCAGAAAACCCCACGCCGCCATAAGAGTGCGCGCCGTACGCGAATTATGGCGGCCTCGGTGCTGGACCTCCCGCAGTTTGCGCATGAGCCCCGGAAGAGGGATCTTGACGGGGCAGACCTCCTCGCATTTCCCACAAAATGTGGAAGCGTTCGGCAGCGTGTGCGCCGCCTGGATTCCGACGAAGTTGGGTGTCAGCACCGATCCCATCGGACCGACATAAACCCAGCCATAGGCGTGGCCTCCGGCCGCAAGATAGACCGGGCAATGGTTCATGCATGCCCCGCATCGAATGCAACGCAGCATTTCCCGGAACGGACCGGCGATCATGGTGCTCCGGCCATTATCCAGGAGCACGACATCGAGCTTGCCGGGGCCGTCGAGATCACCCTTGCGTTTGGGCCCGGTGATTGCCGTCGTATAAACGGAGAAAGCCTGTCCGGTCGCGGATCGTGCGAGGAGGCGCAGCAGAACGAACGCCTCGCGCATTGTCGGGACCACTTTTTCGATTCCGGTGAGCACGATATGGCGATTTGGCAGGCCCTGGGTAAGCTCTGCGTTGCCTTCGTTGGTGACCGTGATGATCGTGCCGGTCTCCGCCACCAGAAAATTCGCTCCGGTGATTCCGACATCGGCATTCAGATAATAGTCGCGAAGGATTTGCCGTGCCTCGCCGACAAGTTCCGCGCCCTCCTCCTTGCGCGGAAGACCATGATGTCTGGCAAATAGATCGGCGACCTCATCCTTCGTCATGTGGATCGCGGGGCCGACCAGATGGCTCGGTCTCTGCCCGGCGATCTGAATGATGTATTCGCCGAGATCGGTCTCGATCGTCTGGAAACCTTGGGCTTCGAGATATGCGTTGAGCCCGATTTCCTCAGCCACCATGCTTTTGCTTTTGGTGATCGATTTCGCTTTTTCGTCGTGGCATAGGCCGGCAATGATTTCGTTGGCCTCGGCGGCGTCGCGCGCCCAGTGTACGCGGCCTCCAGCCAATTGAAGGTTGCGCTCGAATTCCTCGAGCAGAGTTCCGACGTTGGCGAGTGCATGATCGCGGATGCATCGGCCTTGCTCGCGCAACCCTTCGAAATCTGGAAATGCCAATGCGGCGCGGCTGCGGCTACCTGCCCATCCGGTCTTGATTCCACCGAGTGCCGTTTGAAGTTGTGGATTGCTCAGTGCGGCAATCGATTGTTGGCGAAACTCGAGTGATCTCGGATCCAACGTATCTTAGTCCTTTTCGCCAATGGCTGGGCGCGTCGCCGGCTCGGCGAGAACTTCCACGACGTGTCGAACCTTGATGGGAGATCCCTGGCGCTTGAGCCTGCCGGCGATGCTCAAGAGACAGCCAAGATCGCCAGCCAATATTGTCTCGGCTCCGGACCTCTCGATGTTGCCGATCTTGTTGTCGACCATCCGAGTCGAGATTTCTGGGTACTTAACGCAGAAGGTCCCGCCAAAGCCACAGCATTCCTCGCAATCCGCCATCTCGACGAGCTTGAGACCCGGGACCGACGCCATCAGCCGCCTGGGCTGTGCCTTGACGGTCAATTCGCGCAATCCGGCGCAGCTGTCATGATAGGTGACTCGGCCTCGAAAGCCGCTTTGAACTTCGTCAAATCCCATAACATCGACGAGAAAGCTAGTCAGTTCGTAGGACTTGGCCGCAAGCGATCGAGCTTGCTCTGCCATGACCTCATCGTCCTCGAACAAATCCGGCAAGTGCTTACGAAACATTCCGGCGCAAGATCCGGATGGCAGCACGACGTAGTCATATTTCATGAATTCCGGAAGGAAACGCCGGACAATCGCCTCGGTTGTCTTCCGATCGCCTGAATTGAATGCCGGCTGACCGCAACAGGTCTGCACTTCCGGCACAGCGACGGCACAGCCTGCCCGCCCAAGCAAGGACAAAGCCGAAAACGCGACGGAGGGACGGTAGAGATCGACGAGACAGGTGACGAATAACGCGACGCTCGGACCGGACGACTTATCGTGTCTACCATCAAAGCCGTTGCTGTTCTGCGCCCCCATCCGGCCCATGGTTCAATATTTGAACTCTCTGCTATTCAGGCAGTCTTCGTCTCGACAAGTTGCCAGTTGGGATCGCTGCTATGAGTGTCGCGCTCGAAAGTCCAGATATCCGTGACCAGATCGTTCCGCTCGGGATTGCCGTCGATGATCTCACCCTGACGGTTTTTCATGGTGATCACTTGCTCCGTGACGAAGCGAACGGCGATCCGAGCCCAATTCCCGACCAGCGAAGCCTCGACGACCTCTGCACTGTTCATCGACACGATTTCAGTATGAAGCACCTGCCCGTTGGCATCGCGCTCCCGGATCGCGTTGTCGAAGCCATTATAGACCTGATCGGATAACAAAGGACGGAGACTTTCCCGATCGCCCTTGGCGAAACATTCGAGGATCATTGCAAAAGCTGCCTTCGCTCCCTCTAGAAACTCGCCGACATTGAAGCCGCGATCTACACGGGCGATCTGTTGGAGGCCCTCGCGAGCCGATGGATCGGCGATGCTGCTTGCCGACCCCATGCGAGCTTCGACATCGGCGTTGGCGTCCGGCATGCGAACGACATTATCGCCGGTGCCGGTGTTAGCATGCTGGACGCGATTCGGCCGTCGTCTTTCTTGTCCCGTACGTCGTCCGAGTACGCTTCGCAGGCGCACGGCGATGAACGCCGCCACCATGGCGAAGAAGATGATATCCAAGTAGGCAAATCCATCGGACATAGCTGAATTTCAGTTCAGAAACGGTTCTTACACTGGCTAAACTGCGCTCATCATCTGCAGTCCGCGGATGACAACATCACCATCATATGGTCTGCGGGTGAAAAAAACAAACACGGCGCCGCTGATCGTGCCCCGACCAACTGACTTCATGCGCGCATAAGCGTACATTGGGTCGATCGGGAGGGACTAGTACTAGACGTCCGCCGTCGGTCTGATCTACTCCGACGACGAGTTAAACAAGTCGCGGGTGATTGCCATTGCGTCAGCACCTCCGGTTTTTCCTACGCAGAACACATGGAGAGCGAGAATGTCAGAGACCACGAACACTGGCGCCAACAATGGCCAGCCTGATACGGCGCAACAGCCTCCGCGTCTTTCTATCGTTACCCAATACATCAAAGACCTTTCCTTCGAGAATCCCGGAGCACCTCGAGGCCAACAACAGCCTCAGGGTCGGCCGCAGATCCAGGTTCGCGTCGAAGTACGGACCCAGGGGGCACAAGATCAGCACCACGAAGTCCTGCTCGATCTCAATGTCGAGGCCAAATCGGGCGAAGATACGGTCTTTCTGCTTGAACTCAGCTATGGCGGATTGTTTTCCCTGGCCAACATTCCGAATGAAAGCTTGCAACCCCTTCTGCTGATCGAATGTCCTCGCCTACTCTTTCCATTCGCAAGACGGGTCGTCGCGGACGTTACCCGCGATGGCGGCTTCCCGCCGCTGATGATCGATCCGATCGATTTCGTCTCGTTGTACCGGCGTCGTGTGCAGCAGGCACGGGAGCAGGCTGAGACTCCTCAATCGACCGCCTAGGTTTCGCTAGCCTATCCTTCAGCCTCCACCAGGCCGAGACGGAGCTCCGACATAGCGCTTTCGACGGTGTCGACCACGATCAAGAGCTGATCGAACGAAGGTCGCGCAAAACCCGTGTCGAACATCATCGAAAACAGCTCTATGCAGGGTGACCAGAATCCATCGAGATTGATGATGATAATTGGCTTGGCGTGGTAACCGAGCTGCTTGAGCGTTATGACCTCGAGCAGCTCGTCAAGCGTCCCATAGCCGCCGGGTAGAACGACGAACGCGTCTGACATGGCAATCATTCGGCTTTTCCGCTCGAACATCGTCTCGGTCACAATAAGTTCCGTGACTTCGCGTTTGCCGGCTTCCCGAGCCAACAGCTCTTTGGGTATCACGCCGATAACCTTGCCGTCGACACCGAGAGCGGCGTCGGCGACCGCCTGCATGAGACCGATATTGCCGCCGCCATAAACGACGGTCCAGCCGTCCTCGGCGCATTGCCGACCAAGATCTTGTGCTGCGTCACTGAAGATCGATGCCGAACCACTGCGCGAACCGCAGAAAATGCAGATACTCGCAGCCGCTACCGATGGATTATTGGCCTGAGTCGGCTCCGCTCGATGGTCGGTTCCAGAACCGTCCGTCAAGGTTGGGACGCAGGCTCTAAATGGCGAACCGATCGCGTCAGATTGTGGAAATCCTCGGAGAGCTGGCGCGTAATCGGTCCCTGCTGAAATCTCAAATCATCGACCGCACGAACGGGCGTGATTTCAGCGGCAGTGCCGGTGACGAACATTTCCTGTGCATCATGCAACTCTTCAGGCTTGATATGGCGCTCGATGACAGGAATGCCGCGCGCCTCTGCCAGAGCTATCGCAGCTCGCCGGGTTATTCCGTCCAGGAAGCAGTCCGGGGTGGGGGTATGAAGTTCGCCATTAATGACCAGGAACAAGTTGGCACCTGTCGTCTCGGCAAGGTATCCGCGGTAGTCGAGCATCAATGCATCGCCGAAGCCTTTGGCTTCGGCATCATGTTTGCAAATCGTGCAAATCATATAGAGACCCGCAGCTTTGCTCTTGACCGGCGCTGTATTGGGCGCCGGTCGGTCGTAGCGCGCACGGGTCAGACTTAAATCGCGGTAATAGGCCCCCCACTCCCAAACGGCGATGGCGACATTGATCTTGGACGCTTGCGCTGAGACGCCCATCTGCTCGCTGCCTCGCCACGCTATCGGCCGCACATAACAGTCGGATAGGCCATTCTTGGCGATGATCTGCCGCGTGGCCTGATCGAGTTCATCGGCTGAATAGGGGACCTCGAATCCCAGGATACGACCGCTCTCGACCAATCGCGCACTATGCTCATGGAGGCAAAAAACCACGCCCCCATAGGCTCGCTCTCCCTCGAAGACCGTGCTTGCGTAATGCAATCCATGCGTGAGAACATGTACCTTCGCGTCACGCCAGCGTATGAATTCTCCATTAAACCAAATGTAGCCATCGCGTGCGTCGAACGGGATCAACTCCCCCATGATATCTTGCCCAATTCGCTTCTATTCAGCCACCTACAAAAAGGCCTCGTTGGCTAGCATTGAGCCATGAGAGTGTCAACGCAGCGCGGTAGACGCTGCTGAGCGCATGCACGGACCCAATCCGCTATTCTTGAGAGAGGAAGAACTCGAGCGAATGCTGGAGCTTGTCTTCCATTCGTACCAGCGCCTGTTCGTTGGCCACCAGGCGGCGCTTGAAGAAAACGCTCTGGATGATCTCGATTTCCGCATTCTATATATGGTTCACCGGGGACTCGGTCGGAGTATTGCCGGTCTTGCTCGGGAGCTTGGGAGTAGCAAGCAGACGATCTCGCGTCACGCCCGCCGGCTGATCGAGAGCGATCTGTTGGTTGAGACGACGTCGAAACAAGATCGCCGCAGCAAATCCCTCACCGTATCCGGTCAGGCTGCAACCATCCTCAAGCGCATTTCTGAAAATCAGAAGCGTTACCTTCGATCCGCGTTGAAACGAACTGGCAGCTCTGCCGTGGAAGGCTTTGACGACGTTCTAAGTCAGTTGTGCGCCGGCTCTACGCCCACGTGATGAGGTAGTCCTGCGTGTCGGATCCGGTGCATGTTCTTGTTGTCGATGACGATTCGCGACTCCGCGGTCTGTTGAATCGTTTCCTCTCACAGCATGACTATCTTGTGAGCGAGGCAAGCGACGCTGCTGAAGCCGCGAGGCGAATCGCCAATTTCAGTTTCGACCTGATCATCCTGGATATCATGATGCCCGGCATCGACGGCATGGAGTTTACCCGCCAGCTTCGTGCCAAGAGTGATATTCCGGTGCTCCTGCTGACCGCACGCGGGGAAGCCACCGACCGCATACTCGGTCTCGAGGCTGGCGCCGACGACTATCTCGTCAAGCCATTCGAACCTCGCGAGCTGATCCTGCGGGTGGCCACAATCCTGCGGCGCACCAAGGTTCCGGCAAGCCACCAGGAAGTTCGTTTTGGTCCCTTCAGTTTTGATCCTGAACAAGGCGTTCTGCAGCGTGACGATCAGGCAATCCACCTGACGACCGCGGAAATGGCGCTCATGCGTGCGCTCGCTGCGCAGCCCAGTGCCCCGATCAGCCGTTTCGAATTGGGTGAAAAATGCCAGATTGCTGGATCCGATCGGGCGATCGACGTGCAGATGGCAAGGTTGCGGCGAAAAATCGAAGATGATCCAAGGCGTCCCCGCTATCTCTTGACGATGCGAGGTGCTGGCTACGTGTTGCGAGCGACACGATAAGCATGATTCGCGCGGTCCGAAAAACGCTGAAGCGGGCGTTGGTTCCGCGGTCGCTATTCGGAAGGTCTTTGTTGATCGTCGTGTTGCCGACAATTATCCTGCAGATCGTCATCACCACGATTTTCTACAACCGCCACTGGGACGTCATCACGCGCTGGCTGGCGCGAGGAGTGGCCGGCGAAATCGCGATGATCGTCGACCTGATGGAGGAAGCGACAACGGCCGAGGCCCGGCAGCATCTGCTCGAACTGGCTCGGAAGAACAACAATCTCGCGATCTCTTACGAACCGGGAGGGATGCTTGCCGAGGCTGTGGTCCGCGCCGACATCGACACCGAACCCAGGGGACATATCGATGCCAAGATTGTCCAGGGGTTTGAGGATCAGCTCGATATTCCTTTCGCCATTGATTTGCGATCGGAGCAGCCGGGGCGTGTTGTCGCCTATGTTCAGCTCGACGGCGGATTGCTGCGGGTCTTGGCGGAACGTCATCGGGTGACCAGTACCACGACCGGTTTTCTTCTGGTCTGGATGGTCGGATCGTCGGCGGTTCTATTGGTCGTCGCAGTCTATATCTTACGCCGCCAGGTGCGGCCGATCAGAAGTCTCGCGAGAGCGGTGGAAGGATTCGGCAAAGGCCATGATGTCGGCGACTTCCGACCTGGTGGTGCGATGGAGATCCGCCAGGCGGCGCGCGCCTTCAACCTCATGCGCCATCGCATCCTCCGTCATTTGAGCCAGCGAACAGAGATGCTGGCTGCGGTAAGTCATGATCTGAGGACGCCGTTGACGCGGATGAAACTCGAGCTCGAAATGATGGATCGGCAGGCAGACAGTCATCTCGCCGATCTGGCATCCGACGTGGACGAGATGCGGGAATTGGTTGAGGCCTATCTAAACTTTGCCCGGGACGAGAGTCAGGAAATGGTCGAGCCGACGGCGATTGGCCCGATTTTCGAGCAGATGCGAGAGCGCGCCGTTCGTTCAGGGGCCTGCCTCGAAGTCAACATGCCCCGAAGCATCTCCGTGCCGCTAAGGCCCATAGCTTTTCGACGCTGCATCGCCAATTTGGTCGATAATGCCTGCCGATACGGGTCGAAGATCATGATTTCCGGGCTGGATTTTAAGGACCATGTGGAAATCTTCGTCGAGGACAACGGCCCTGGAATTCCCCCGGCCCAGCGTGAGCGTGCTTTCCAGCCGTTCATCAGGCTGGATACCCAGCAAGCTCGACGCAGTGGCGGCACAGGGCTGGGTTTGACGATCGCACGGGACATTGTCTTGTCGCATGGCGGCGAGCTCAGATTGGACCATTCCCCAATGGGCGGCCTGATGGCGGCAATTCGCATCCCCTATTGACATGGAAACCCGCAGAAGTGGCCGCGCAGATCGGACTTGCGGCGCATCAGGAGTTCAATGGGCGTCTTGCGGCTCGAAGTCGTGCTGACGTGTCACCACGAAAGCCAGATCCCGGGTCGGTGCGATCGCCAGGGTTCGCCCGTCCGAGCCGCAAACGACGTAGTAAGTGACCCCCTCATCGTCGATCGGCTTGACATAGGCGATATTGCCGCTGGACCACTGGTCCAAAATCTTCGACTGCTCGCTCAAGTCCGGACAATCCATTCCGCAGTCGCCCTCTTTCAGTTTGGTCCAAGCAGGCATTGCTGAAAGACATTATGGGCACCTATGGATTTCGGTTTGGTTAATGAAGCAGCCGGGCTTTTGTTGCATGCACCTCAAGCAAGGAATTGAAGACATTGCCCATCCAGAACGCTGAACCTGCCCTGGTCCTGGGCTCGACCAGCCCGACGCGGGCCCGTTTGCTGCGTGGCGCCGGGCTGGAATTTTCGGTGAGCGAACCTCTGGTCGATGAACAGGCGGTACGCCAATCGCTTTGGGCCGCAAGCGTGCCAACCATCGATGCGGCCATCGCGTTGGCCGATATCAAGGCGCGCAGCGTCTCGAGCAGTCAAAGTAGCGAAGCGCTGACACTGGCCGCCGATCAACTCCTGGAGTTCGACGGCCAATGGCTGGAAAAGCCGTCCGACAAGGAAAAGTGCCGTGAGCAGCTGAGGCGTTTGCGAGGTCGGCAGCATCGATTGCTATCGGGCGTTGTGGCCTATCGCGGTGGTTCCCGGTGCTGGCAATATTGCGGCGAGGTGGACCTCCAGATGCGTGAGTTTTCCGAGGATTTCCTCGAAACCTATCTTGAGACTGTCGATGACAGCACCTTCAACTCGGTCGGCGGCTACCAGTTGGAGGGCCTTGGCAGCCAATTGATGGCCTCGGTTAAGGGCGACTATTTTACCGTCCTCGGATTGCCCTTGCTCGCGGTCCTGCAGTTTCTCCGTGATCATCGGGTAATCGGCTCGTAGTCGAGGTCGATTTGAAAGTCATCGGCCTGACAGGCTCGATCGCCATGGGCAAGTCGTATGTCGCCAACGCATTTCGCTCCCTCGGCGTGCCCGTGTTCGATTCGGACCGTGAGGTGTTTCGCCTGTATAGCGAGGATCCCGAAATCAACCGAAGCATCGCTACTCGATTTCCCTGGGCCGTCGGGGAGACAGGCATTATAGACCGGGCGAAGCTGGGACGGAGAATTTTCAAGGACAAAAGTGCAAAGATCGACCTTGAAGCGATATTGCATCCGCCGGTGTTTGGGGCGCAGCGTCGCTTCCTCAAACGTGCCCAACAAGTCGGATATCGAACGGTAATCCTCGATATTCCGCTATTGTTCGAGACAGCGGCGCAACGGCGCCTTGACGCCACCATCGTTGTCGAGACCAATGAACTCATCCAACGCCAACGGGCGCTCCGACGGATCGCCATGGACGCGGCTAAACTCAAGACCATTCAGCGAAGCCAGATGCCAAACTTCGAAAAACATCGTCGCGCCGATTTCCGGATCTGTTCGGGGATCGACCGTGGACAAATCACGGCAAGAGTGATTTCCATTCTCCACGCCATTGACGGAAAGCCGGCTGTCGCCTGGCCCGCTTCCTGGCTGCGGGCGTCGCCAAAGGGAGGATGATCGTTGCGTGAAGTCGTTCTCGACACTGAAACGACGGGTCTCGACCCGGCTTCCGGCCATCGCATCGTCGAGATGGGTGCCGTCGAACTGCTGAACCATCTGCCGACTGGACTAACCTACCATCAATACATCAATCCCGAGCGCGACATGCCCGAGGAGGCATTTCGGATCCATAATCTGAGCGAGGATTTTCTCGCCGACTTTCCGGTGTTCGCGGATGTGTACCAGTCGTTCAGCGAGTTCATTCGCGACAGCCGTCTCATTATCCACAACGCGCCCTTCGATCTGAAATTCATCAATGCGGAATTCCGACTTCTCGGCATAACACCATTGTCTTCAGCGCAAGTGGTCGACACGCTGACACTTGCCCAGCGGCGATTTCCCGGCGCGCCGGTCAGTCTCGATGCATTGTGCCGGCGCTTTGGCGTCGATGCCTCTGCCCGCACCCGACACGGCGCATTGCTCGATAGTGAGTTGCTGGCCGAATGCTATCTGGAATTAATCGGCGGTCGTCAGACCAATCTCGCCTTGACGGCCCAGAACGGATCTGCGGTGGCGATCAAGGTTGTACCTAAAGAGCGTCGCGAACCGCGCTCATTTCCCTTGCATGAGGGAGAGATCGAGCGACACGCTGCTTTTGTGGCCGATCTGAAAAATGCGGTATGGTCCCGCTGAGATCACCTCTGCCCTGAAAATATAGAACCGCTTGAGGAGGAGCCGCCACTCATGGACAAGATCCGCGTAAAGAACCCGATCGTCGAAATCGACGGGGACGAGATGACCCGGATCATCTGGCAGATGATCAAGGACAAGCTCATACTGCCCTATCTTGCCGTCGATCTGCTCTATTATGATCTCGGTATTGAGAAACGCGATGCGACCGAGGATCAGGTAACGGTCGACGCCGCCAATGCGATCAAGAAACATAGTGTCGGCGTGAAATGTGCGACGATCACACCGGATGAAGGCCGGGTCAAGGAGTTCGGACTCAAAAAGATGTGGCGTTCGCCCAACGGCACCATCCGGAATATTCTGGGTGGGACCGTCTTTCGCGAACCGATCATTTGCCAGAACGTGCCCCGCCTGGTGCCTGGCTGGACTCAGCCGATGGTGATCGGCCGTCATGCCTTCGGCGATCAATACCGGGCAACGGATTTCCTCGTTGAAGGGCCAGGGCGCTTGACCATGCGCTTCGAGCCGGACGACGGCTCCGCTCCCAAGGAAATGGAGATCTTCCAGTTTCCTGGAAGCGGTGTAGCACTCGGCATGTACAATCTCGACGAAAGTATTCGTGATTTCGCCAGAGCCAGCTTCAACTACGGCCTGCAGCGGGACTATCCGGTATATCTATCGACCAAAAACACCATCCTCAAAGCCTATGACGGGCGTTTCAAGGATCTCTTCGAGGAGGTGTTCGAGGCCGAGTTCAAGGCGGAATTCGATCGCAACGGCCTCACCTACGAACACCGCCTCATCGACGACATGGTCGCTTGCGCGATGAAGTGGAGCGGCGGTTTCGTCTGGGCCTGCAAGAATTACGATGGCGATGTCCAGTCGGATACGGTGGCCCAGGGCTATGGCTCGCTCGGCCTGATGACTTCGGTGCTGATGACGCCGGACGGCAAGACGATCGAGGCGGAAGCGGCGCACGGCACCGTGACCCGCCACTATCGTCAGCACCAGCAAGGCAAAGCCACCTCGACCAATCCGATCGCCTCGATCTTCGCCTGGACGCGGGCTCTGACCTATCGCGCTGCGATCGATGAGACGCCCGAGGTCGAGACCTTCGCGAAGGCGCTCGAGGAAACCTGTGTCGCCACCGTCGAGGGCGGCAAGATGACGAAGGACCTGGCCCTCCTTATTGGCCCCGATCAGCCATGGCTGACCACGACACAGTTCCTTGATGCGTTGGCATCCGACCTCAAGGCGAAGCTCGCCGCCTAGCTGCCGGTTATCAGAGGCGTTCGAGCGTCAACAGCCCGTCGGGTCCGGCCCAAGCCTGAGCGAGAAGATCAGCCGTGACCTTGGCGCCATCCTGGTCGCCGATCGCTTCTTGCGCCTGCATCAGGCCCCACAATGCCCAGCCATTGTTGGGCGTGTTGACAAGGCTTTGGCGGAAAGTGTCGGCTGCTGCCTCGGCATCGCCGGCCTCGAGCTGCGCTGCCGCCAATGACTGGCGTACCGGGTAATACCAGTAGGGAGGCTCCATGTACGGTATGGTATCCTGCAGCGCCACTGCCTCTTCGAAGGTGTTGATTGCGTCGCTGTAGCGACCCTCGGCCCGCGCGGTCTGGCCTTCGAGAACAAGCTCGGCAATCGTTAAGAGTTCTGGCGCCGGGACGAAACCTTCGACGAGCGAGGTGAAATCCGCCGTCTCACGGATCTCCTTGATGGCCGCGGCCTCGGCCGCCCCGGCCTCGAGATCGCCGGCCCGGATTTGGGCGATGCCGCGGCCATAATGCCAGAACGCCTGGACCATCGGGAACCGGTCATCCGGTTCCTCGAGTGATAGGATCGTCCCGGAATCACTGAAGACCGCATGGGTCGTATAGGGCGATGTCTTGATCGCCTGGACCCAGGGCACCTGCTCTGCGACCTCATCGGACATCACCTTTCCGAGCTTGTCCGCCGCCGCTACCGCATCCGCCTCGCCGCCGGCCATGAGTGCCGAAACGAGCAGGAAATGGAGGTTGTGGGGGTAGTAGCCGAAACGATAGAGTCCTTCGTCATCGAGCTGGGCGAAGAACGCCTCATCCGCCACCACCGCTTTTCGATTGGTTTCCATCGAATCCACATAGCGTCCGATGCGGTAATAGATGTGCCCCGGCATGTGGACCAAATGCCCCGCAGCGGGCAGAAGGCCGGCGAGCCGGTCGGCATAGGGCTCGGCCCGGCCAGGGTCGGCCGATGCCTCGACCGCGTGAATATAGAGATGAATGGCGTGCGGGTGCTGTGGGTTCGCCTCAAGCACGCGTTCCAACGTCGAGACGATGGTGCCGCCAGCTGCCTTGGACGTAACCCCACCCGGCTCCCAATAGTCCCAAGGCTGCGTATTCATCAGCGCCTCGGCATAGAGCACGGCGATATCCTGATCCTCGGGATAGGTCGCTGCAACATCATCCATGGCGTCTGCATAGGCGCTGTCGAGGGCCGTGCGATCGGCGTTCGGATCGGCTGAGTATCGGGCCGACAAGGCGTCGATCAGGGCCTGCTCCCGGGTCGTGGCATCGCCCTTGAGTGCGGAAGCTTGAGCAATCTCCGCAAAGGCCGGCGCGATATTCTCGTCATGCATCGGGTCGTTGATATTAGGTCCGAGTACATAGGCTGCACCCCAATAGCAAATCGCGCATGTCGGATCGGCCGCCTGCGCCGCACGGAAGGACTCCAGCGCGGCTGCATGGTTGAAGCCATAGGTCAGTGCCAGACCTTGCTCGAAGTAGCGGCGGGCGAGATCCGAGTTTGTCGTGATCTCGAATGACAGTTCGCCAAGTCCCGAGAAAATCGGGACGTCGCTGGCGTCGGCGGCCGCTGCGCCGCCCATTGCGGCGAGACGGACGCCTGGCTTGAACAGTTCGTTGTTCCCGACCGCCGGCGAGCCGCAGGCGCTGGCTTTGACCAGGGCGGGGTTCAAGAGTTCCGCACCCGGCGTGATCGGCCTGGCAGTCGGATAGGTCGCCACGACGATCAATGGCAAAGCCATCACCGTCCCGGTCAGAAGACAACGCTTCCAGATTTTGACCTGCATATTTACGCTCCCCCATTGGCAACGCTTAGTGATAAAGTGCGCCCTCCATTAGTATCATATCCTGGGCAGGAACGTGAGAAAAACCACACTCGAAATGATTGGCTGATCAGCTTAGCGAGACGCCGATGGCAAGCGCTATAAGCCCGACCACTGGAGCGATGAACAGGCTCGTGACGAAACGCCGGTAGGCGAACTTCGGGCCGATCACCGGAATTTCGAAGACGATGATGCGCATCACGGCGAGAGTCGACCAGGAGGTCACGAACGCCATGACCTGAGGGCCGCCGGCTCCGGCATTGGCGAGAGCCACGACCAGGGGGAAGGAAACGATAGGGCCGCCGGGCGTGATCGCCCCGATCGCAATCGCGAGCGATACGCCGTAGATGCCGGAATCCGGACCGATCAGGTTGCCGATAAGCGGCCCCGGCAATATCTGCTCCAAGAATGTTGCGGCAATAATGGCAATCAATAGCATGGGGGCAATGCCCTTGATCGTGCGCCAGGCGATGCCGACACCTTGATGAAACAAGGCCGGATTTTTGCGCCAGCACAAAGCACCCGCGACGACCGCACCCAGATAGATGATGGCCATGCTCATAAGGTCCCCGAACGAACCGAAGCCGGTCATTCGGCCGGCCTCGCTTCTCGGTCTCGCGCGGTGTCTTCAGTAGGCTTGCCGAGCTCGATAAGCTCGGCAATCGGCCGGGCGCCATAGAGACGTCGATAAAGCAGGCCTGCAAGAATCGGGAACGGCAGACAGAGCAGCATCCGGACCGCGGTAAATTCGAACCCCAGAAACGGGATATCCCAGACAATAATCCGGTTGATCCCCAATAGGCTCCAGGCTGTGAGATAGGCGATCAGGCAACCGCCATCGGCCCCCGCCGCAGCGATTGCAGCCATGATCGGGAAGGAAGCCATCGGCCCGCCGGGTGTGAAGGCTCCGGCGACCGCAGCCAGCATGAGGCCGCGCATGCCGGATTCCGCCCCGAGCCACCGGGCTACTGCGTCCCGCGGAACCAATGCCTGGATGAAGCCCGCCAGCAGCATTGCCCCGATCAGGCGGGGCGCCAGTTGAAGCAGGGTGAACCCGCTGGTTGTTGCGGCGGCTTCAAGCTTGGGGACGCCGCCCAGGAGATAGCTGGCGACACCGCCGATGATCGCGAGGCACGCCATGACCGCCATCGTCCCAAGCCGCAAGCGGTTGCCGTTGCCTGAGGTCGAACTCGTTGCCGCTGCCTTCGCCAATTCCCGTGCGCCGCGTCATGATGGAACCAATCAGAACATGGCGTGACCGGTAGCACCGGGAAAGCCAGGGGTCTATGATCAAGCCGATCAGCGTTCGGCCCGATGTGTGGTAGGACTATTGCTGCCAGGTCCTGAGGGCACGCAGCTGTGGTGTCTTCTTGTCCTGATGGCCGGCCATGCGTTGCATCAGATCGTCAAGAATTTTGACGGCGTCGATGACGTATGGACCCTTATTGAGCATGACACACTCCGCCCGCCCGGCCATCGCCGCGTCGGTCATCTCGCCACGTGCGGGAACGCCTTTCTTCACAAGGCTCTCGAGCACCTGCGTCGCCCAAATGACCGGAACATGGGCTGCCTCACAGATCCAGAGTATTTCCTCTTGCATTTCCGCGACGCGGGCAAACCCGATTTCAACAGCGAGATCGCCGCGCGCGATCATGACACCGAACGACTGAAGGCCAGCCGCCCGAACGATGATCTCCGGAAGTTTAGTTACGGCACGCGGCGTCTCGATCTTTGCGACCAGGCCCAGCTTGGCCCAATCGTTGGGCCGACGGGAGCGCAACTCGTCCTGCAGCAGTGTAATATCGTCGCCGCTTTGGACAAAACTGTAGTCGATGACGTCTGCGTGATGGGCGACGAAATCCAGCGCTTCGAGATCTGCATCCGTCAGTGGCGAGAGGCCCAGATTGGTATCGGGAAAATTCAGCCCCTTTTCGGCCTTGAGCTTGCCCCCGGCGGGGTATGCCGAGATCCGGAGCGTGGCAAAGCCATTCTCGATCGCCTCGACTACCCCACCGTAGCGTCCGTCGTCGACGAGTACGCGATGACCCACTTCGACGCGATCGAGAACTTCGGGCAAACTGACGCCCGCTTGGAAAGGAAAATCGTTGCGGTCACGCGGTCTGCCAGGCGCATGCAGGAGCAAAATCTGGTTGCTGCCAAGCTTGTTGGAGTGGGGCGGATGACAGATCTCGATCGTCCGGCATTTGGGGCCGCCCAGATCCATGAAAACCTTCGCGCGTCGGCCCGTTGCTTTTTCTGCAAGTCTCAGATTGCGGATCATTGCGGCCCAAGCATCGGCATCGTCATGGGCGCAATTGATACGAATGGCGTTGGCGCCGGCCTCTATGATGCCGCGCATGAATGCAGGATCGTTGGCCGCTTCAGACGGGCACGTGACGAGGATCGCCACCTCTCGTTTCGACTTGGTATCACCGAACAATTCTTTGGCGTTGTGTTCGAGGCGAGCCTCGCCAAGGAAGAAATCGTCCGGATCGAGATGCGACCCTTCGCCGCCGGACATTTGCGTCAGAGTTGCAATAACCGCGTCGAGCACAACAAGAACACGACTTTCGAGCCGTCCCAATGAAGACAGGCCGAGTGACATTAGCGTTCGCTGAAGCGGCCTCAGATCGTGCCGCCGCAGGGCCAGATATGCCGCTAGATTGCGAGCCGAATCTCGAAATTCCTGCCGGTCGACTTTGCCATCCCAGCGCGCCTGGATGAGATCAGCATCATGGGCTACAGCATCGCGCAGTTCGACCAGCTTGGGCTTGAGTGTTTGCGCTCGACAACCGCTCATCGCAGATCCTGCATCCTGAAGGGTCGGGTTTCTGAACTGAACAGATTCTGGTGAAATCGGGGAACAGAACCCTACCGCGAAATCAGGCAGGGGCAGGCGGCCAGCCTGCTGATCTTGTTTGAGACGCTGCCGAGCACCAAGCCCTCGACCCGGCCAAGACCACGCGTTCCCAGGACCAGAAGATCCGCGCCGCTAGTCTTGGCGCAATCGATGATGGCGTCTGCGGCAGCGCCTTCCAGGCTTACGGTTTCGATATTGCGGGCTCCGACGGCCTCGGCCGCTCCGCGTGCTCGTTCGAGAAGCCTTTGGCTGATCGCCTCAACGAGCGGGTAGCGCTGCTCTAAACTGAGTTGATCGAACGGCGATCGGCCGAATGGAAACAATTTAGGTGCGGGCTGGTCGATCAGATGTTCGACTTCGGCCATTTGCCGGAGTTCTTGCGGCACGTCCCAGCTGCTGATGACGTTGGCTATCAAAAGCCGTGCCTCGTAGTGCTTGGCAATATCGGCCGCGAGCCTGACCGCGTTGGTGGCATGATCAGAGCCATCGGTCGCAACGAGGATATTCCTGAACATCGTGCACCTTCCTTTTGATACAAGCGAAATCTGAGTCGATTTCACATCATCGCTTGTTGGGCTCGAATTGCTTTGCGCCAAATCAAGGTGATAAGAGAAACAGCCCCTAATTCTGTAAATTTCCGATTCCATTGATGCAAATCATAGCGGGCAAAAAGGGCAAAATTCATCATGCCCAAATTAGGCGGAACTGACGACGAAGGGGTTCTGCCCACATTCTGCAAACGGGGAGAAAATCCAATGAATCTTCGTGAAATGATGCCATTCCGCGGAAGCTATCAGGGCAATGACCATCCTATGACGGCGATGCGTCATGAATTCGATCGTTGGTTCGACGAGATGACCAGAAATCTTGGCGGCATGCCGGAGGTCTGGGGGCCGGGCAACGCTAGCCCTTCCGTCGATCTCAAGGAAACCGATGAAGCGCTCGAAATCACGGCGGAACTGCCGGGCGTTGCTAAATCGGATATCGACGTGCAGGTCGTCGGTGACGTGCTGACGATCAGGGCCGAGAAAAAATCCGAGCGCAAGCAGAATGACAATTTGCACATGATGGAGTGCTCATGGGGCTCTTACATGCGCCGTCTGCCCTTGCCCTGCAAAGTCGACGAAAGCCACGCCGAGGCTGCGCTCAAGGATGGTCTTTTGAGGATCCGATTGCCAAAGGCGCCCGAAGTGCAGGCGAGCACCAAAAAGATCGAGATCAAGTCCGGAAGTTAGGCAGGGGACGCCGTTCCCGCCTGCTGGATTAGGCGGGCGGGGTGGCCCTGACGCCCACTCGGGTTTCACGATAAAGCCAGGGTCCGCAGATAATGACCCGCAAGGTAGGCTATGGTAGCAGCACCAAGACCGATGCCCAGGGTTTCGAGTGCTGATTTCCACCAGCTTGCCTGAGACCAAAGACTTTTCAGGGAACCGATTACGGCGAACACTAAGCCGGTTCCGACAATTGAGGCGGCGAACGCGCTCTGCATGCCCAGCATATAGGGAAGCAGCGGAACGGAACCACAGAGTAAAAACGAAGCGAAGGTGCTCAAAGCTGCCTTTATTGGCGAGCGAGTTACTGAAGCCAGGCCATGCTCCTCGGCGAGCATGAAGTCTATCCAACGAGATCGCTCCGAGGTAATTACTTCCACGGCATGTTCGAGGTCTTGCTTCTTGAAACCCTTCCGGGCCATTATCTGTCGAATCTCTTCCCGTTCGCCTTCGGGAACTTGACGAATGTGCCGTTCT
Source organism: Geminicoccaceae bacterium (assembly GCA_041750975.1). GTDB lineage: Bacteria > Pseudomonadota > Alphaproteobacteria > Geminicoccales > Geminicoccaceae > JBGSYN01. The sequence continues at coordinate 61,362 of JBGSYN010000278.1, forward strand.
TCCATGTGACGCAAACGATCAGCGTCGTCGGCCTCCGCTTTGGTGCCCGTGTAGTTGCTGGCGGCCATCGAGAAGCCATCGGCGAACAGATTGGCCGCACCCAAGATAAGGACGACATTCACGGAGAGTTCAGCGCCGACAACGCCTGTCACCACTGCGAAAGTCGTGATCGCGCCGTCAATACCGCCATAGATCCAATCGCGTAGATAGTTCGTCTTCGGGCCGCGCGACAAACGTGCAGCGATCGCCTGGGGATCGTGGCTATGCTCGAGGCGAGGCAATATTGAATTCTGCCCAAATGTCGAGGAACGCCCGAACTTGCGCTTGAAAGACCCTTAGGCGGTCATCAGTGGACTAGGCCGGAGCCACGAACCTGACGGTGGGCCTGGCCAAAGCTGCTCATCCTCATCTCCCACAACTCTTCGGCCAACCGGTCCTGAATCGTCGCAATCGAGCAATGGGTCATGTCTTTCTCGATTTCGCGGCAGATGCGTGGGGCAAGACTAAGCGGCAAGGCCTGCCGAAGCTGGCTCATCATCCATGCGGGCAGCACGAGCACGATGGAACAGTCCACAAATCGAGTAGCGAACAATTGGATTTCCGACGCGAGCACACGGACGAAATCTCGGGACCCTTGACGCCGGTACTCCGCTTTCGTCGGGGATCCCAGAAAGTCGCCGAGAGCAACTCTCGCCGGCCCCCGTGCCAGGACGGTGTCGCGATTGAGATAGTCGACAAAGTCGAAATGCCGAAAGCAACCGTCGGCTTGGATGAAGAGGGCTTCGTCACTGTCAGCGACGACGATTAGATATTCTTCCGGTCTCACTTTAGCCTCCCGGGTATGGAACTCGATTGCCAGGCATTCGAGTCACTGCCGCCCTAGTGGCGGCCGGACACTTGACCCTGATCCTCCCATAACACCCGAGGCGGCACATTGATCCACATCAATGAATTTATTTCTCCGCGTTATACATGAAAACTAAGATGAGGCGAGAGTTTATTCGCCTAAAAGTGTAGATCGACCACACCTGATTGGCTGGCATCCGAAATTGAAGTTGCGAAATTGTTCCATAGGGGCGGGTAATCGCCGACAGCGTCAGATCGACATGGCGGTCCCTTAGCCGAGTATTTCAGTTACCGTCGCCGCCCTCGGCAATCCGTCTGAGTCTATCGACATCGTTCACTTTGACTTCCTGCGGCGTCGGCAAGGAGATCAGGCCATCGCGCGCAAGTCCCGTGAACGTGCGGCTGACGGTTTCAAAGGTGAGCCCTAGATAGTCGGCGATATCGAATCGTGTCATCGGCAGCCGCAACAGGAGCGCCGGTGAGTGATTCGGTTGCATGACGTCGACGAAACTGACAATAAAGGCGGCAAGGCGTTCGCGTGCGGTGGTTCGCCCGAGCAACAACTCGTGGTAATGGGCCTCGGCCAGTTCCTGCAAAGCTTTCTGGAACAGGTGGCGCCCGAGCTCAGGATGCTCTCCCGCCAGATGTTCGAGTGACGAACGCTGGAATCGACAGAGAGTTACTTCGGTCACCGCCTGCGCGGCCACCGTGTGCTCTTTCTCGAATACATGGCCGAGAATGTCGCCGGCAAAAAGGAAGCCGGTGATTTGTCGCCGGCCGTCATCGAGCGCCTTCCCGCAGGCGACTACGCCCTGCGTGACGATAGAGACATGATCCATCGCATCGCCATGGACCGCGATCACGCTGCCTGGCCCAAAGCGGAGTTGGCTCATCGAGCGGGCGATCCGATCCGCTTCAGGCAGCCTCAATCCCTTCAAGATCATGCATTCGCCATGAACCTTGCAGCGACCACAGACAGCAAGCCCGGTGGAGGAAATGTCCACGTGGTGGGCCATCGTCACGACAATGCCTCCCTCCGGCACCGTCATTCGATCAGTTGGCGCCACTTATAGTAAATAGGTCGGCAAAGGCCTTGCGTAAGACGTTCTTTTGAACCTTGCCCATTGCGTTTCGCGGCAACTCGGGGACGAAGCGGATCGCTTTCGGCAGCTTGAAGCCCGCCAAATCTTCGCGCAACGCTGCCTGAACTGCGCTTTCATCCGGTGGCTCTGAAGCAGCGATGACAGCAACGACCGCCTCGCCGAAATCCGGATGCGGCACGCCGATGACGGCACTTTCCGTGACGCCCTTCAGCGCGTCGATCACGGTTTCGATTTCTTTTGGGTAGATGTTCAATCCACCCGAGATGATGAGGTCCTTGGCGCGGCCGATGATCTCGAGATAACCGTCGGCATCGAGCCTGCCGATGTCGCCCGTGATGAAGAAACCGTCGGCACGAAATTCTTCCCCGGTTTTTTCGGGGAGGCGCCAATAGCCGCCAAAGAGATTGGGTCCCATAACCTCCACGGTCCCGGGCTCGCCGGGTGGCACAGGGTCTCCCATCTCGTTGCACACTCTGACGGAAATGCCGGGGAGCGGCAGGCCGACCGTGCCTGGCTTGCGAACACCCTCGAGCGGATTGGACGTGTTCATGCCCGTCTCGGTCATGCCATAGCGCTCCAGTATGCGATGACCGGTCACCTCCTCGAAGCGGGAAAAGGTTTCGGCGAGCAACGGCGCCGAGCCCGATATGAAAACACGGATATGTTGCGTGACCGCGGCGGTGAACGCGGGGCAAGCGAGAAGTCGGGTATAGAAAGTGGGCACCCCCATCATCGCGGTCGCCTTCGGTAACGAGGCGCAAGCGATCTCGGCATCGAATTTCGGCAGGAAGATCATGCGACCGCCGCCGAGCATCGCGGTGTTGCTGGCCACGAACAGGCCATGGACGTGATAGATGGGGAGCATGTGCAACAGCACATCGTCCGGCGAAAAGCTCCAACTGGCACGCAAGGTCATGGCGTTCGAGGCGATCGCCCGATGGCTCAGCATGGCACCTTTGGCGCGGCCCGTCGTTCCGGAGGTATAGATCAGCGAGGCGAGGTCGCCCGGTTCCATCGCGATCGTGGGGAAGTCCTTGTCCGCGTCGTCCGCCAGATCCGCAAGCTCGCCCCCACCCGCCGCATCCAGGCTGATGACACGCGCCAGACCGACGCTCGGCCGGGCCGCGATCGCGTCGGCGTTCGACGGATCGCAGACAATCAGCGCCGGTTCCGCATCCCGGAAGAAATGATCCAGCTCGTGTTGCGTATAAGAGGTGTTGAGCGGCAGAAACACGGCGCCGGCCCTGAGACAGGCCAGATAGAGAAAGAGGGCCTCCGCGGATTTCTCGACCTGCACGGCAACCCGATCGCCCGTTCGGACGCCCAATGTCTGCAACACATGGGCGAGTTGGGCGGTGCGCTCGAGCATCTGAGGATAGGTGCGGACACTGCCGTCGGCGAGTTCGAGCAGCGGCATCGTCGGGCGCGCTTCGGCGACAGTCTGGATCGCTTCGAAGAAATTGCCGCTCGATACCATGCCCTGCCTTTCGCTGATGCGATCCCAATCAACAAGATATCGAGACGAGGATTGAGATGGCGTCAAGCCTGTGCCAAGGCCATTGCGTCAGCTGCTCGCCCGCCGATCCTCGATCGTCGGCGCTGCTCAACCATTTGCCGGAGGCAGACAAAGATGCGTGTATTTGGGCGAAGCCTTGGCCATTATTTCGTTCCCCTAGGTTTTTGCCTTAGCGCGAGCATGTACTGCGCCACGGCAACGGCCGAGGAAGTAACCTACGATCTCGGTGTCTGCCCCGAACAGTTCGAACGCGTCGTCAAGACCAGCGTCGAGTGCTCGGCGCAGGCCTGGCTCACCGAGGAAGGCTTGCTGGCGCTGCCCGAGAGCCTGCGGCCGCTCCTGGCCGGTCTCCAATGCCGCTCCGCGATCGCGTTCCGTAAGGAAGACATCTACAGCCAGTGGATCCGGGACGATTTCGTCGACCCGCCGCCCATCGAAGTCGTCTGCGATATCGCGGTCGGCGGCCAGCCGTCATCGTTCAGCGGCGTCTTCGATGCCCGCTGTGATCGCACGAGAGACCGTTGGACGTGTCTGCCGGGACTGCAGAACGTCCAGAATCTCGGGATCTTCGGCACGCTACTCGAGACCTACGTCAACACCGATCCAAGAATTGCGGACGGCATGGCGGATCTCGTCTCGCAACTCGATTGACCGTAACGCGCCAATCTGCGGGCTGCAGAGCAGGAAAAGCAAAAACGCCCCTACTTCTCGTGGCGTTGCCTCAATTGCGATTTCTCGCCGCGCTGCTGAGCCTTTCGGGCGGACCAGAACTGCCAGCCGGCATAGATAAAGACGGCGACAAGGGTGACGAGGGCAAGCGGAAGGATGATCGCGGAGTCTGACATCGATAAGCACTACCTTTGAAGCGTTTCATTCCCCGCGCGCCCCTTAAACCGATTCATATGCTTCAAAGTTCCATCGTATCGTGATGCCTGGCCGCGGCAAAAGCTCGCTTGGTGCGACGTCGAACTTTGCTGTTGACGGCTAAGTACGTTCACGACCTTATTCCCGCAACGGGGGTTGGCCCGACATAAACATTGGAGGCTAAACAATTGAGAACTGACTTGTTTGCGGCGGTCGCCATTGGCGCGATCATGGCGGCGTCCGCGCCGGCTTTTGCCGACATAGCGGCGGCGGAACGGTGGATCGATGAGGAATTCCAGCCCTCCTCGCTGACGCGGGACGAGCAGCTGGCCGAGATGGAGTGGTTCATCCAGGCGGCCGAGCCGTTCCAGGGGATGGAGATCAACGTTCTCTCCGAGGCCATTCCGACGCATTCCTATGAGGCCGACACGCTGACGCGGGCATTCAGGGAAATCACCGGTATCACGGTCAATCACCAGCTTCTGGGCGAAGGTGAAGTGGTGCAGGCCGTACAGACCCAGATGCAGACCAACCGCAATCTCTATGATGCTTATGTCAATGATGCTGATTTGATCGGCACCCACTCCCGTCTGCAGAGTGCCGTCAATCTCACCGACTGGATGGCCGGCGATGGCGCCGACGTCACGAGCCCGACGATCGATCTCGAGGACTATATCGGCCTGCCTTCGGGCACCGGCCCCGACGGCAAGCTCTGGCAGCTGCCGGACCAGCAGTTCGCCAATCTCTATTGGTTCCGCAAGGACTGGTTCGATCGGCCGGAGCTGCAGGAGCAGTTCCAGGCGAAATATGGCTACGAGCTGGGTGTGCCGCTGAACTGGTCGGCCTATGAGGACATCGCCGAGTTCTTCAGCGAGGATGTCCAGGAAATCGACGGTGTCCGCATCTACGGCCATATGGACTACGGCAAACGCGCGCCCGATCTCGGCTGGCGTATGACCGATGCCTGGCTGTCGATGGCCGGCGCCGGCGACAAGGGCCTGCCGAACGGCCGTCCGGTCGATGAATGGGGCATCCGTATGGCTGAGGATTCATGCAATCCTGTTGGTGCTTCGGTCGATCGCGGCGGTGCAACGAACGGCCCGGCGGCAGTTTACGCGATTCGCAAATGGGACGAGTGGCTGCGCCAATACGCACCTCCGGGTGCTGCCGATTACGATTTCTACCAATCGCTGCCGGCGCTCTCGCAGGGCAACGTCGCGCAGCAGATCTTCTGGTACACGGCCTTCACCGCCAACATGGTGGCGCCGCAATCGGAAGGGAACAAGACCGTCGATGCGGACGCCACCCCCCTCTGGCGCATGGCGCCCTCGCCGCATGGTCCCTACTGGGAAGAGGGCATGAAGGTCGGCTATCAGGATGTCGGCTCCTGGACCCTGTTCAATTCGACCCCGGTGGATCGCCGTCAGGCGGCTTGGCTCTATGCGCAGTTCGTTACCTCGAAAACGGTGGATGTGAAGAAGAGCCAGGTCGGCCTGACCTTCATTCGCGACACCACGATCAACCATGAGAGCTTCACCGAGCGTTCGCCGAAGTTGGGCGGACTGGTCGAGTTCTATCGCTCGCCCGATCGCGTGATGTGGACGGATACCGGCGTCAACGTGCCGGACTATCCGAAGATGGCACAGCTCTGGTGGCAGAACATCGGTGACGTCAATTCAGGGGCTCTGACACCGCAGGAAGCGATGGACCGGCTGGCCTCGGAAATGGATGACGTGATGGAGCGGATGCAGCGCGCGGATGAGGCCAATAGTACCTATGGCGGTTGCGGACCCCGTATGAACGAGCCGGAGAGTGCCGAGTACTGGCTCGAGCAGCCTGGAGCACCCAAGCCGTTGTTGGAGAACGAGAAGCCGCAGGGCCAGACTGCCAAATACGAGGATCTCGTCGCCAGCTGGCAGTAGGCCCGCTGGTCGGGTTCGGCATTATCGGAACGGAACGGCGAAGCCTCGCGGTGCGCCGCGCTTCGCCCCGTTTCCCGAGGACAATGCATGGCTCTTGAGCTCAGGTCGGTGAGCAAACGGGTGGGTGGCGTGACCCATATCCACCCGACCGATCTCGTCCTCGAGCGGGGCAGCTTCAACATCCTCTTGGGCACCACGCTCGCCGGCAAGACGACGTTGATGCAACTGATGGCGGGACTTGATCGCCCGAGCACGGGCTCTGTCTGGTTCGACGGCAAGGACGTCACGGGTGTTTCAGTGCGTCAGCGCAATGTCTCGATGGTCTATCAGCAGTTCATCAACTATCCGAATTTCACGGTCTACGAGAATATCGCTTCGCCGCTCAAGGTGGCGGGCTTCGACCGGGGCGAAATCGATCGGCGCGTCAATTCCGCAGCTGAACTTCTCAAGCTCAAGCCGATGCTGCAGCGACGGCCCAGCGAGCTTTCCGGTGGCCAGCAGCAGCGCACGGCGATGGCGCGGGCGATCGTCAAGGATGCCGGTCTGGTGCTGCTGGACGAACCCTTGGCCAATCTCGATTTCAAGCTCAGGGAGGATCTAAGGGACGAGCTGCCGCGGCTCTTTGCCGACCGCGACTGCATCGTTGTCTATGCTACGACTGAGCCCGTCGAGGCGCTGCTCTTCGGCGGTCACACGGCGACCTTGTCGGAAGGACGGGTGACCCAGTTCGGCCCGACCAGCGAGATCTACCGGCGACCGCAGGATCTGGTCAGCGCCCGCGTCTTCTCGGAGCCGCTCATCAATGTCGCCAGCGTACAAAAGCGCGGTCATGAGTTCGCCCTCGGCAATCGCGCCCGCTGGAATGCCGTCGGTGGCACCGAAAATCTGGCGGACGGCGACTATATCTTGGGCATCCGGCCGCATCATGTGACCCCCACCCCCGAGGGGGCGGAGCCCGTTGCCATCGAGGGCGTGGTGTTGATCACCGAACTTGCGGGCTCGGAGAGCGTCGCTCATGTCGATATCGGCGAAGCGACATGGGTTTCGCAGGCCCACGGGATCCATCCGCATGAGATCGGCGAGACGTCGCGTCTCTATGCCGACATGTCCCGCGCCCTCATCTTCGATGGCGACGGCGGCAGGATCTGGCCATGAGGCGGGTCCATCGCCCAGAGAGGCGCCGTTGATGGCACGCATTACCCTGGACGGGATGCGCCACAGCTATTCGCCCACGCCTTCCGGCGACGACGACTATGCCTTGAAGCGGCTCGATCTCGAATGGTCGGACGGCGGCGCCTATGCCCTGTTGGGGCCATCGGGTTGTGGCAAGAGCACCTTGCTCAATGTCATCTCCGGGCTGTTGCGCCCGAGCGAGGGCCGCATCCTGTTCGATGACGAGGATATCACCGGCTTGCCGCCCGATCGCCGCAACATCGCGCAGGTGTTCCAGTTTCCCGTCATCTACGACACCATGACGGTCCGCGAGAATCTCGAATTTCCGCTGCGCAATCGCGGCCTGCCGTCAAATGTGGCAAGGCAGCGTGCGATCGAGATCGCCGAGCTCCTGGAGCTTAGCGATATTCTCGATCAGCGCGCCGCCGGCCTCACGGCGGACGGCAAGCAGAAAATCTCGCTAGGCCGCGGCTTGGTCCGCGAGGACGTGGCGGCAATCCTGTTCGATGAGCCGCTGACCGTGATCGACCCGCATCTGAAATGGCAGCTTCGCTCCAAACTCAAGGAACTGCATCAGCGGGTCCAGCGGACGATGATCTATGTCACCCACGATCAGACCGAAGCACTGACCTTCGCCGATCGGGTCGTCGTCATGAATGACGGCAATGTCGTCCAGATCGGCACGCCAAGCGAGTTGTTCGAAGCGCCCCACCATACCTTCGTCGGCTACTTCATCGGCTCGCCCGGGATGAATGTGATGCCGTGCGACGTCCGGGGCGGCCAGGCATTCTTCGCCGGCGACCCGATCGAGACGACCAACGCCAATCTGGTCAAAGAGGGTGCAACCGGGCTCGAGCTGGGGATCCGGCCGGAATTCGTCAGCTTCGCCGAAAAGGGGCTCGAGGTCCGCGTCGTTCGGGTCCGCGATGCCGGGCGGTCTCAGGTGATCGACACCGAACGCGCCGGCACGATCATTCGCCTGTTGTTGTTGGAAGGTGTGGAGGTCCCGGCGGAAACGGCCCGAATCGCCTTCGATTCCAAGCGCACCCGCGTCTACGCCGATGGCTGGCTGGTCGAATGAGGGCGCGCCCATGAACAAAACCGAAAACCAGCGGGGTTGGTTCTTCGTCCTGCCCGTCCTCCTCCTGGTCGCCTTCAACGCCATCATCCCCCTGATGACGGTGGTCAACTATTCGGTGCAGGAAACTTTCGGCAATAACGAGTTCTTCTGGGCCGGGGTCATCTGGTTCGAGGACATGCTGCAATCCGAGCGCTTTCACAATGCGCTGCTGCGGCAGATCCTCTTCACCGGCATCATCCTTTTGATCGAGATACCGCTAGGCGTCGCCGTTGCCCTGACGATGCCGCGCCAGGGTCCCTGGGTGTCGGTCTGTCTCGTCTTGATGGCACTACCGCTCTTGATCCCGTTCAACGTCGTCGGCGCCATCTGGAACATCTTCGCCCTGCCGGATATCGGGCTTTTGGGCCGGGGCCTCAACGAGCTCGGCATCGATTACAACTTTACGCGCCAGGTCGGCTCCGCCTGGTTCACCATCATCCTGATGGATGTCTGGCACTGGACCTCGCTCGTCGTGCTCCTCGCCTATGCCGGCCTCGTCTCGATCCCCGAAGCCTATTATCAGGCGGCACGGATCGATGCCGCCAGCCATTGGGCGATCTTCCGCTATATCCAGCTGCCCAAGTTGAAACGTGTGCTGACCATCGCCGTGCTGCTCCGCTTCATGGACAGCTTCAACATCTATACGGAGGTGTTCGTCCTGACCGGCGGCGGTCCGGGCAACGCGACGACGCTGCTCTCCATCGACCTCGACAAGATCGCACTCGGCCAGTTCGACCTCGGCCCGGCGGCCGCAATGTCGCTGATCTATTTCCTCATCATCCTGGTGTTCAGCTGGATTTTCTACACGATCATGATGCGCAACGAGGCCCAGTAGTCATGCGCGCGAAGTATATCGCGACCACATTCTATATCGTCTTCCTCCTGGTGCCGATTTACTGGCTCATCAATATGTCGTTCAAAACGACCAATGAAATCCTCGGCACATTTTCAGTCTACCCCATTGAATTCACCCTCGAGAACTATGCGACGATCTTCACCGATCCCACTTGGTACATGGGCTATGTGAATTCGATCATCTACACGGCGATGAATACGACGCTCTCGGTGGCGGTAGCCCTGCCCGCAGCCTATGCCTTCTCGCGCTACAGCTTCAGGGGCGACAAGCATCTGTTCTTCTGGCTCCTGACCAATCGCATGGCGCCTGCGGCCGTCTTCGCTCTGCCGTTCTTCCAGCTCTATTCGGCGATCGGGCTGTTCGATACCCACCTTGCCGTGGCGCTGGCGCACACGCTTTTCAACATCCCGCTCGCCGTCTGGATCCTCGAAGGCTTCATGTCCGGCGTGCCCAAGGAACTGGACGAGACCGCCTATATCGACGGCCATTCGTTCGGCGGCTTTTTCGTCAAGATCTTCATTCCGACGATTGCCGCAGGCATCGGTGTGGCCGCGTTCTTCTGCTTCATGTTCTCCTGGATCGAGCTGTTGCTGGCGAAGACCTTGACCGCGGTGGTGGCCAAGCCGATCGCCGCCACCATGACGAGAACCGCCTCGACCTCCGGCTACGAGCTCGGCCTCCTCGCGGCGGCGGGTGTCCTGACCATCATTCCGGGAGCGATCGTCATTTATTTCGTGCGCAATTACATCGCCAAGGGCTTTGCCCTCGGTCGTGTTTGAGCATGTGAAGGGAGACTGAGCGATGGGCTTGAGCTGGATGGCCTGGACCTGGCCGACCGCCGTCTTCTTCGGCTTCATTCTGCTGTGCCTGGTCACCATGACGGTCTGGGACACCATCGATCCGGGCGGCGGGCCGCGTCACGGCGTGCTCGGTCTCGACACCACCCGCGGCGACCGCCTCTTCATCTCCCTCGTCCTGACCGCCTGGATCTTCCTCGCCTGGCTCGGCATCATGGGCACCCCGCTATGGGCGCCCCTCGGCATCTCCCTCGCCCTGGCACTGCTGATTTTTCTGTTCGTTTAACCGACGCTCAACATTCCGGCAAATTCACCGCGAGCCCACCCTGGCTCGTCTCCTTGAACTTGGTGCTCATTTCTTCGCCGATCTCGCGCATTGCCTTGATGCAATTGTCGAGCGGCATGAAATGATTGCCGTCGCCCCTGAGCGCCAGCGAGGCTGCCGCCACGGCCTTCATGGCACCCATGCCGTTGCGCTCGATGCAGGGTACCTGCACGAGGCCGCCGACGGGATCGCAGGTCATGCCGAGGTGATGCTCGAGCGCGATCTCGGCGGCATTCTCGACCTGCCTCGGCGTCCCGCCGAGCACGGCGCAGAGACCAGCCGCCGCCATCGAGGACGCCGAGCCGACCTCGCCTTGGCAACCGGCCTCGGCTCCCGAGATCGAGGCGTTCTGCTTGATCAGCCCGCCGATCGCGGCAGCCGTCAGGAGAAAATCAGCGATTTTGATTCGATCCGCGCCGACGCAGTGATCGAGATAGTAGCGGATCACCGCCGGCATGACGCCCGCGGCACCATTGGTCGGCGCCGTGACGACCTTGCCGCCGGCGGCATTTTCCTCATTGACCGCCATTGCGTAGATGTTGAGCCAGTCGGCGATGACATGGGGTTGCGGCTGATTGTTGCCGCGCTCCTTCAAGAGCTGGTCGTGGATTTTCTTGGCACGGCGTTTGACCCGAAGGCCGCCGGGTAATTCGCCCTCGAGCGAAAGCCCGCGCTCGATGCA
>JBGSYN010000279.1:0-13338 GCA_041750975.1 Geminicoccaceae bacterium
TCCGGGTCGATCGAGGCTAGGCTGCACCGTTCTCCGCAAGCCACGGTTCAAGGGCGTCGCTGGCCATCGCCGGAGCGACGAGAAATCCCTGGACAAAGTCACAATTGAGCGTCCGTAGGGCTTCGAGCTGGTCATCGTTCTCCACCCCTTCGGCGACCACGATCAGCCCCAGCCGATGCGCCAGCTCGATGGTTGACTGGACGATCAAATAATCCGCCTCCCGGGTCGTCATGCCGGCAATAAAGCTCTTGTCGATCTTCAATTCATCGAGCTTGAGCTGGCGGAGCAGGGACAAGGACGAGTAGCCGGTGCCGAAATCATCGACGTCTAGCCTGATCCCGGCTCGATGCAGCATTTCGAGACTCCGGATCGCCGGGGCGGTGGTCTCGAGCACGGCGGTTTCGGTAATTTCCAGAATGAGACGGTGCGGCTCGATGTCGGCAGCATTGAGTTCGTCGATCAGATTTCGCGCCAGATCGTCCGTCTCGAAACTCCGCGCCGAAACATTGAGCGCCAGGGCGAGATCGAGCTGCGCATGGCGCCAACCCCGTAGCAATCGAACGGCTTCCACCATGCTCCATTCGGTAATCTCGTGAATGAGACCGGATAGCTCGGATTGCGGGACGAATTGGTCGGGCGATATGAGGCCGCGGGTCGGATGATGCCACCGCAACAAGGCCTCGACCCGCCTGATCCGGCCGGTCCGGATCTCAAGCTGAGGCTGCAGCTCGAGACTGAGTTCGTGCTCCTCCACTGCATGGCGCACGGCACCCCCCAGGGTCAGTTGGCGCACCGAGTGCGGGTCGGCCTGGGCATCGTAGAGAGCGATCGAACCGACGCCCCGCTTGGCCGCATACATGGCAACATCGGCGCGTTGCAGCAGGGTATTGCAATCGGCTGCATGCTCCGGGGTCAGAGCGATGCCGATGCTGGTTCCCACCTCGCCGATCAGCCCGTCCTCTAAGACGAACGGCTCGCGCATCGAAGCAACGATCCTTTCGGCCAGAGCCCAGGCGGCGGCACCGCCCCGCCCGAACGGCAACAGGACGGCAAACTCGTCGCCGCCCAGCCGGGCAACGAGATCCCCTTCATCCGCGGCATCGAGCAATCGCTGCGTAAACTCGACCAGCACCTTGTCACCGATATGATGTCCGAGCGTGTCGTTGACCTCCTTGAACCGGTCGAGGTCGAGCAGCAGCAACGCCGTCTGATCGCTGCCGGGACCATCGCCCGCGCGTCTTTCGGCGCATGCGATCGCAAGGAGTTCGTCGAGAGCTTCGCCAAGCTGCACCCGGTTCGGCAAACCTGTCAGCGGATCGTGCTGCGCTTGATGCCGCAGCCATTCTTCCTGTGCCTTGAGGGCGGAAATATCCCTCGCAATCAGCACATGTCGCGCCGGGCCGGCTTCGTTGAGTACGCTCCAGGCGATCTCGATGACCAACTCCCTTCCGTCGCCGGTTCGAGCCGACAATTCGATGACCCGCCGCTGCCTCGCGGCCGAAGCACCCTCAAGAGGCAGATCGCCATTTGGCGTATTTGCGGGCGTCGGACCGCCCTCAGTGCCGTGCCTGTCGCCAACCGATCGCTCCCTCAATGCCGGCAGATGGCGCGCGAGATCGGGGAAGACGTCGTCGATTGCGCGGCCGATCAGGGCCGGCCGCTCATAGCCGAACGTCTCGTGCGCGGCGCGATTGGCCATGAGGATGCGCCTCGATTCATCGAGCGCAATGACCGGATCGAAACTCTGTTCGACGATCTTGCGGGTCAGCGCATCGGCACGGCGCAACGCCTCTTCGCTTCGCAACGCTTTGCGCGCCTGACCATGCTCCAAGACCCTCTGAAACTCATGGACATAGGTATCCAGAAGCGAGGGGGATCGGCGTAGCGAGGGCTGAAGCACGGTCCGCATCCGATTGCTGACACAACGAAGGGAAAGCGGACCGGCACGAAGCACGCCGATCGCTGGTCCCCAAGACAATTGATTTAACAGACGTTAGTTAGCGTTCGGTTATTGCCAGGCAATTCGATCCGAACACATGGGGCAAGGTTGGGTGGGCGCTTATCTGTGCCGGATCACCATGCTCCGAGCCCGATCGACCGCTAATCCAGGCGGCGCGCCAGAAGCTGGCGAAGCTTGACGGCGTCGCTGTGGAACTGCCGGATGCCGTCATAGAGCTTGTCCGAAACCATCGCGTTCTGCACCGAATCCCAGCGGAAGCTCGCCTCGTCGATCGGCACCTGTTCGAGCGCCATTTTGCGGCCGGCCTTCGGATTGAGACTGCGCTCGAGCTTGCCGTGATCCTGCTCGAGCGCCTCGAGCAGATCGGGGCTGATGGTCAGGCGATCGCATCCCGCCAGTTCCTCGATCTCGCCGACATTGCGAAAGCTCGCTCCCATGACGACGGTCTCGTAATCGAAGTGCTTGTAGTAATTGTAGATGCGCTTGACCGATTCGACACCCGGATCCTCGTGCGGCGCGAAATCACGGCCTTCGGCAGCTTTATGCCAATCGAGAATACGGCCGACGAAAGGCGAGATCAGGAAGGCTCCGGCCTCGGCGCAGGCCGCCGCCTGGGTCAGGCTGAACAGCAACGTCATATTGCAGTCGATGCCCTCTTCCTGCAGCGTTTCCGCCGCCATGATGCCTTCGAACGTGGCGGCGATCTTGATCAGGATCCGCTCGGGCTTGATCCCCACCTCGCGATAGAGGGCGATCAGGTGACGCGCCTTTTCGGTCGTTGCGGCCATGTTGAACGACATGGCGGCGTCGACCTCCGTCGAGACCCTTCCTGGAACGATCTTGGCGATCTCGGCGCCGAAATTGACGGCGAGCTTGTCGGCCGCAAGTGCGACGCGGTCGCCGGGACGGTTGCGCGCCCAGGTGAGCGCATCGTCGACCAAGTGAGCATAAGCCGGATTGTCCACGGCCTTGAGGAGCAGGGACGGATTGGTCGTTGCATCCTGCGGCGCAAAACGCCTGATGGCCTCGATATCGCCGGTATCGGCGACGACGACAGTCATCTTCCGCAGCTGGTCGAGCTTGCTGCCATGCGATGTCGACGTCTTCGCGGCAGTTGCCTGAACGCTCATAGACTTACTCACTTCTGGTGTCTGATTGGGGCGCTTACGTTCTCGACGAAGGTCAGAACATAGTACCAGAGTGCCCGTAATGTCACCTTGGCGAATGAATTTTCGCCCGGAAACGCCAGACCCCTGGCGATCAACCTAGCAGACCTAGGCAGCGATCGGCTCACCCTCGAGCGTGATCCGATGCATCAGGCGACGCTCGCCCGGGTAATCGTTGATCGCCAGATGCCAGGTCGCGCGATTATCCCAAAAGGCGATCGACCCCGGTTGCCAGTTGAAGCGGTAGACATGCTCGGGCCGGGTCGCGTGCCCTTCGAGATAACCGATCAAGGGGGCACTCTCGGCTTCGGTCCAGCCGTCGAAGCGAACGGTGAATTGCGGGTTGATGAAAAGCGCCTTTTTACCGCTGATCGGATGCCGGATGACGACCGGATGGACCGAATCCTGGGTCGCGTCATCCGGATTGGCGATGCGGTCCTGGAGATCGGTGCTGCGCGCCACCGAGCCTTCCCGGCCGAACACATGTCGGCTCGAGTGAACCGCGCTGAGGGCTTGAAGCGTTTTCTTCAATCCATCTGACAAGCTGTTGTACGCGCCATACATATTGGCAAAGATTGTATCGCCGCCCTGGCTGGGCGTCTCCCTCGCGAGGAGGATCGATCCCAGGGCCGGCACGGCGTCGTAACTGTGATCGGTGTGCCAGCGGCTGCCGATATTGTCGGTATGGTGTGGTTCTTTCCGAACCTCGGCAATCTCGGGATAACCTTCCGTTCGCGCGAAAAAGCGGTTGACGTTGATCGGCCCGAACCGCCGCGCCACGTCGATAAATCGCTCCGGGGTCATGTTCTGGTTACGGAAAAACAAGACTCCATGGTTGCCGAGCGCCTGGCGCAAGGTCGCGAAATCGGCATCGTCGTCGAGTGAATCGAGTTCGATCGCTTCGACGAAGGCGCCGACCCCGCCCTCGGCCGGCCTGATCCGCAAGTTGGTTGCTGACATTTCGTTGTCTCCCTGGATCCTGCACCGCCTTCCTTATCCCAAGATTGGGTGCCCAAGGTCAATGAATAGGCTTGGCCGATCGAAAGTCGCGGTGTCAGCCGCTGGCCAGACGCGCCACCTCGACCTTGTCGGGGGGCTGGTCCGGCGGGTGTTCGAGCTCCAAGGTAAGATTTTCGAAAGCTCCGCGCCGGCTCTGCTCCAGACGCTCAAGAATATCTTCTCCAGGCAGATCATGAACCTCGCCCTCGGGCCGCGCGATCTCGATCCAAAGATCGAAGAGCTCGTTGACGGTCATAGACGAAGGCGCCCTCGCCAACGCCACGGCATTGGTTTCGGTCGTGTCGCCTGCCGCTTGAACCCGATGAAGAAATCCTCGATCGGCAAGATACTCGGTCAGCTCGCGCACGGTGGCTTCGGGCACCCTCAATTGTTGTGCGATTTCTTCGGCCTTCGCGGATTGCCCCGACTCGAATCGCTCTCCGACGGCCGCGAGAATTGTCAGGAACCAGCGAGGATCGCACAATTCCGGCGCCTCGAGCGAACGTTTGCCGCTGCCGAATTCCTGTTGGGGCGACACGGTCTGGAGCACATACGCCACCTCGAGGCCGAACAGGACGATCAGCCAGTTGAGCCAGACCAGCATCAGGGCCAGCGGCACCAAGGCGAGGGCGCCATAAAGCGAGGCTCCGGCATAGCCGCCGACATAAATCGAAAAAAGCTTCCACAAACCGACCCAGGCCAGGGCTGCGATCAGAGCGCCGATTGCGGCGGGACGGAACCGTACCGACGCATTCGGTATCAACAGATACATCAGGTAAAACACGATCCATGTCGCTATCATCGGGGTGATGAAGGATATCAATGGTGCGAGCCAGGCGGTCAGCGATTGGTTCTCCAATTGCGTAACGGCCTGGCTTTGCGCGACCTGCCCGGCGATGATCACCAGAGGCGCTAGTGTTATGGTTGTATAATATAAGGGCAGACGGACATGCCACGGGCGCGCCTGCGACGCGCCAAATATCTGGTTGAAGGCCTGTTCGATCGTCACCAGCAATGCTGTTGCGGCATAAAAGAAGACCAGCACACCGATCGCGCCGATGCTCTGGAAATTGATGTTCTGGAGCTGATTGAGGGAGTTTGCCACGGTCTCGTCGATCCGATCGACGGTTGCCCTAAATTCCGACGTCCCCTCCGCGGCCTCCAAGGGTGTCATCGTTCCATCGATCCGATCGCCCTCAAGCCATTGCACCGCTGCGCCGGAAATGAACTCCTTGAACTGCTGCTGTTCGGCATCGCCGACAAACGTGCGCAGGATCACCAGGACAAGCGCCATGGTCGGCAGCATCGAGAACAGAGTGTGATAGGTCAGGGCCGCCGCGACCTGCCCCGCCTTATCTTTCTGGATTTCCCTCGCCCCGTGCGTAACGGCGGAAATCATGAACCGGACGGAATGTCTTGAAGTCAAATCTTGGCGGGCAAGGAATTTTTTGACAAAATCGAGCATGCTGTCTCACGGAGAGTGCGCGTTGAGCTAGTCCCATGCGCATAAGCTATCCCCAGTCAACCGCAAAACAAAGCGACGGTGCCTCCAGCTCCTTGCCGCGTCACCTTGCGGGACCGGAACCGCCGCAGCGTTGCCTACGTTCGGAAGATAGCGCAAAATTCTTCCCATAAAGGAGGCGGCGATGTTGGCGATGAGCCGGATCAAAGGTGCCAGGGTTCTGACCGAGGACAAGGATCGAGGCACTATCAAGGATCTGCTGTTCGACGACCGCAACTCCGCGGTGCGCTATGTCGTCGTCGACATCGGCTCATGGCTGAGCGGCAAGAAGATCCTGTTGACATTTCCCTAGCTAGCAGGACCGGGGCGGACCGCCGACAGACCGCGTCGGCGCGGCATGGTTCGCAGGCAGCACGCCTGGACGTCTGCGCTGAATCCAGTTCTGCTAGGCACAGCGGCTAGTCTCCTCGTGGGCGGCGCCACTGCAATAGGTGCGGCGGCAGTATTTCTAAGCGGAGAGATCTCCGAGCGCGCGCAGGATACACTCTTGGGCTTCGCTGCTGGCGTGATGCTGAGTGCATCGTTTTTTTCGTTGCTGTTGCCGGCACTCGAGGCGGCCGAAGGGAGCACCGGCGGTTCGGGTCTTGCCGCAATCATTGCCGGCGCCGGGTTGGTCCTTGGGGTAGCCGCGCTCTGGCTCGTTAATGAGCGCGTTCCACACGAGCATCTGATCCTCGGCCGCGAGGGCCGAGACGCCGCCGGACTTGCCAGAGTCTGGTTGTTCGTCATCGCCATTGCCATCCACAATTTTCCGGAAGGGCTGGCCGTGGGCGTGGGTTTTGCCGGAACCGAACATGAGAAGGCCATGGCACTCGCGATAGGCATCGGTCTTCAAAACATTCTTCAAAACATTCCAAAGGGCATGGCTGTCGCCGTGGCACTCGCTGCCAAGCGCTATTCGAAGATGAGCGCCTTTCCGATCGGCGGCTTTATCGGTTTGCTCGAACCCGTCGGTGCATTCCTCGGCGCCGCCGCCGTCACCGTGCTCCAGCCGCCGTTGCCCTGGGCGCTGGCCTTCGCGGCCGATGCTATGATCTATGTCGTCAGCCATGAAATCATCTCCGAAACCCATCGTCATGGCTTCCAGAAATGGGGCACAGCCGGACTTACGGGCGGCCTCGTCATCATGATGGGGCTTGACTACACCCTTGGCTGATCGGCGGCCCGTACGACGGGAACCGGCAGGCCATCAGGTCGGTTCAGGCAATATCGATCCACTATAATGGAGACGGTCGATGCTCGATCGATTCGAGGCCATCCGGGGCCATTCTCTCAAAGCCGGAGACGAAGATGTCGGCAAAGTCGTCGATCTCCTCTTTGACGACCAAAGCTCCGATGTCCGCTACGTCGTTTGCGACACCGGCGGTTGGTTATCCACAAACGAGGTGCTGATCTCGCCCAAGGCAATCACGACGATCGACCATACCGAAGGTTGTCTACGCTCGAACCTGACCAAGGATCAGATCGAACGCAGCCCCCCGATCTCGTCGGATCGCCCGGTATCGCGCCAGGAGGAAGCCAGGCTGCACGAATACTATGCCTGGGAGCCCTACTGGTCGGCGCCCATGGCGGGTGGGCCTTATTTCTGGGCCGCCGAGCCGATGTTGCACGCCGGGCCCACTGGCGTCCCCACGCCGCTCGATCCTGAGGAGAGAGCCGCGGGCGATGAGATTCGCGACATCGAACGGCATCGGGACGCGACCAGCGATACCCACCTGCGCAGCGCTCACGAGGTCATCGGCTACCATATCCTCGCCAATGACGGGAAAGACGTCGGCAAGGTCAAGGATCTCTATTTCTCGCCCGATGCCTGGCATTTTCGTTTCATTCTGATCGATACGGGCTCGTTCTTTTCGGGCAAGAAAATCGCCATCGCGACCGATTGGCTCGAAGCCGTCGATTGGGCCGAACGCGTCATTACCCTCGACCTCGCCGGCAAACAGATCGAAAGCTCGCCGCCGATCAAAGACGAGGCACTGTCGGACGAGGATGAGCGGCGCCTCGCCGATGCCTATGGACGGTCGCTACCCTGAGCAGACCAATCGCCCACCAACCTCTGGAGACAGGACTATGTCCCGCTACGAGACTTGCGGCAACGATTACGACAAATCATTCGACGTCGTCATGAAGGGAGAAACCCATACCTTCGATAGTTTCGAGTGCGCCATCCATGCCCCCGCATGCGCTCAATGTGGCGTCCGCATTGCCGGGCACGGCTTGGAACGCGACGGTTCGATCTATTACTGCGCCCATTGCGCCAACGCCGGCGGCGCAACAGCATTGAAGGACCGCGCCTAACGCAGGCTTGAGTGCTTGATAGGCCCGCGGACGCAGCCTTGACTGGGCCGATTGGATCGCGGGAACCTCGAATTCCTTCCGGAGTTTAAAAAGACATCAAGTGAATACAAAATCAAAGCCAGTGTTGGCAAGATGATAGACGGCTTTGCGATGCATTCACTTTGACCAAGCGTAGGAGAAAACCATGTCCAGCAAACTAGTCCCTGCAGCGGCGATCATTGCCTTGCTCGCCGGACCAGTGGGGGCTCAACAAAGCACAGATCCCGCGGCCTCTCAGCCCGCGGTCCCGCAACCGAGCGAGACGCAAGAGGGTAGTCCCGAGCAAGCCCAGACGGAAGCCACAGTAAACGAGGCAACGAGTGCCGAAGGTGCCAGCGCCGAAGCAATCCTGGCCGAGCAGAAAGACGGCCAGATGCTGACCGAAGAGATTGTCGGCGCCTCCGTCTATACGGTCGAGGATGAAGAAATCGGTGCGATCCAGAGCCTGGTCTTCGAGGACCAGCAGGGTGTCGTCGCAGCTGTCGTCGGTGTCGGCGGCTTTCTCGGCATCGGCGAGAAAGCGGTCGCGATCAATTGGGATAGCTTCAAGGATCATGAAGACGGCTATCTCCTCGAGATGACGGCGGCCGACCTCGAAAGCGCACCGGAATTCATGACGCTCGAGGAAAAGCGGCTCGCCGACGAGCAAGCCCAGATGCAGCAGCAGATGGAGCAGAACTCAGCGGCACCGGCGGTCGCACCGCAATAACACCTGCGACCACGGGCACGATTGGTGGGGGCGGTATCAAGCCGCCCCCTTTCTTGATATTGTCAATGCTGGCGGCAACAAGGCCGGGACCAGCAGATCCTTCAAGATAGTGATGTGCAGTTCGTCGCGTACGGCGCGTACCGAATCGTAGCGGTGACCGATAACCTCCAGGTGATCGGCCTCGGCGTCGGCGGGTCGGTCATCGCGCCTTGCGGAGGCGGTCGGTACCAGACCATCATTGGCCCCAGCCTCTGCCTGCAACCTCTCGCCATAGGGACGAAGCACCGGGGTCAACTGATCGGGCAGCTTGGCTGAGCCGAATGCGCGGTAGACGATATCGCTCCGGTCCGGGACCTGCTCATTGAACCTTGCCATGGCTTCCGGCGTCAATTGACGAAGGCCCCCATCGTCGAACGAGCGCACCAGCCGCGTCAGGAATGTGTGCCCGCCTTGCGCCCACTCCGCAACCGGCGTCCCTAAGTGCGGCGTGTTCAGGGTAATGATGGTCTCGATCTTGCCCTTGGGGTCGTAGCGCCAGGCGGCATAACGGGCGTCGAGCCCGCCCATGCTATGAGCGACGCAGATCACGCGCGGCCGCCGCAATTGCCGGATGGTCGCCCCCAGCCGCCTGGCGCGGGCCTCGATCTTGCCCGTTGCCGGCAGCCCGGCGCCGACGACTTTGCATTTCGCTTTCTTCAGCTGGCGCCATAAGGGCCTCGAAGGCGCCCAGTAGAACCAAGGAATGGTCGCGAGATAACCGTGCACGAGAACAATAGCCGTCTTGCTGAAATCCTGATCACGGAGCAGCGTCTCGAAATCGGCTGGCGTCTCCCAGAGTGAGTGCATCGAGGTCTGCTTTCGTGGACACAGGAAAAAATGGAACGAAATCCAGGCTAACAACGTCTCCTAACCGCGCAGGCCGGAAGACGACATGAAATCCATGCTCATGATGCGGGGTTCCCGCAGCGCTGGAAAGCCTTTGTGGGCGATGGAACCTTTAGATCGGGACAGTGCTTATCGGATGCAACGATCGTTGGAACGACAACCATCGATGTGTGCATCGAGAGGTAGAATGATTATGTGCAGTTACGCCGCCATAGCGCAATTGGGAGAACTCGTTACCGCCTGCGTGGCAGCGGTCGAAGCGAGCCAAGCTCAAACGAAGAAGAGAGGCGGCCCAGGCACATGGCCGATGCAACGCGAATATGGCGGTGGCGACTATGACCCCGAGCAGCATTTGGCCCGCCGCAACGAGTTGCTCTCGGCGACTTTCAAATGCTGCCTGGCCGAAGGTCTGACCGCATCAATGCTGCGCGACTTCATCAGTCATGCGCGACAGACCAATAACATCTATGCGGCGTTGCCCGCGCATTATCATCGAGAGTTTCAGGATTTGAAACTCGAGCGAACCATCCGCGACACGGTCGCCTGCGCGGCACTGTCATCGGAAACTCGAGAATTACTTGGCGAGCAAATGCTGGCGCTCCAGCTTGAGCGGTTCACGTTGAGTGCTTTCGGACAGTCGACTGCTGCCGGCGAACCCGGCTTTTCCCTTCAGGGTTAGTGGACGAACAGATCTGCCAGACCCTTGAGAATAGCTGCTGCCGTCGTCGGCTTTGATAGGCGTGGGCGATGCTGCAGATGGGGCGGCACCGCGCTTGGATCCGAATATCCGCTAAGAAAGATATAAGGCACTTGCCGCTGCTCGAGTCTCTCCGCAACAGGGAAGACCTTCTCGTCAGCAAGCTGAATATCGAGGACAGCCGCGTCGACATCGCTCTGCTGGAGCAGGTCCAGAGCTTCCGCCACCGAGGCGGCAGGCCCGCAAACACTGTATCCGAAATCTTCCAATGACAATTTGAGTTCAGCGGATACCGGCCAATTGTCCTCGACCAGCAATATCGTCCTGGGGGCTATTGGCTCGCTCGTGACGTCGGTCGGTGCGACGGCAGACTCATACTGTTCGGCCAGCGTAGACTTGTGTCCGCGGCCTGGTTGAATCGCAGCGATTTGAGCGGAGTTGGGCAGCGTGCGAAGATCGTCACCAGGTGGCTCGAGTTGGCTGAATTCCTGCTCCACATGAGCACCGGGGGCCGGGGTCTTGTGTTCCAAGCGCGTTTTTTCCTGCTATGGGCCGGTAATTGTATCCATTGTCGGATCCAATACCAATTCACCTAACTTTTCTGCCCGCATACGGCACCGATTGCCTTACTATTCTAGTCGGCTGCCGCATGGTGGCGCAATCTTTGCGAGACCTGAACGAGACGATCCTGCAGTTCTTTTTTCTCGGCTTCGATTATCTCGAGATTGAGCCTCGCAATTTCCAGTTGCGATTGAGCAGCATCCGCGCCCGCCCTCGTCTCCAATACCGTATTCAAATTGGCAATCGAATGATGCACTGCTTCCTCGAGTTCGGCGGAAAGTGCTTCGATACGCTGGTTTCCTTGGTTCTCTCGCTCATCTCTCGTCTGCATCAAGTCGCTTTGAAGTTGGCGGGCTCTCGTGGCGATTTTTTGTTGAGCTTGCGCCAAGGCCTCTCTCAATGCCGCCCGGTCGTTTGTCTCAACGTGCGCCGTAAGTCGGACCACAGCCGTCTCCAGAAGTCGACGCTCGCGGTTCTCTACGGCCTCGATTCTCTGGTGCTCCCGGACTTCTCGAAACGCCACGGCAAGACGCGCTCGCAAAGCCCGCTCGCGTTCCCGCCAGCGATGCTCACTCAATAGATACAGTGCAGCAGCTTGAAAGGCCTGATCACGGGCGGCGAGTGCGGTGTTCAGTTGCGCGTCGATTGCGTCCTGACGCTGGCGCAGGGAGATATGAGCGCGACCCAACCCACTCAATTCGTGCTGCAAGGCGGCGGTATAGAGAGGAACATAAACCGGCTCTTCAGGCACTTCCGGCACCGCACCTCGGCGTAGGGTTTCGGCCTGGTGACCGAGATCGATGCCGATGAGTTCACCAGCCTCGACCTCGATACCGAAGATCGACAAGAACCCGTCCTGACCGCTGAAACTCAGGATCGTTTGTGCCTCGGTGAATGAGGGCACGAGTAGAGGTTCGCTCAATGCGCTCGCATGGCCGGCTCCGTCCGGATCGATCAACCGGATCGAACTTTCGGTCAGGATCCAGGGCTCTGGCGAGCCGTTGGTCAGCGACATGCCCACCAACAACTCCTCGCCGCTCTGCCAGATCGTACCGAGTGTTAAACGATGCCGATCGCCGACCGCAAAACTCTGATCGACGCGATGCTCCCGCACCGCCGAAGACAATCCCGTCAAACCGATCGCGGCGATCAATGCGACGATCAGGAGCGGCACTATAATCGGTGGGGACATAATTCGTCTAAGCATCAAGAAATCGAAGCCTTACTCAGCATCACAACAGGGCCGACTGCACGGCGCAGTACCCCATCAGGTCATTCGCCAGCAGGACCGATCAGCGGTCCGTGGAGGTCTCGCCACCCGGTGTAATCCCGCTGTCCGCGCCGCCCTGCGGCATCAGATCCGCGTAAAAGGCAACGATGCGCTCGCTCCACTCAGGATCGTTCACGTCCATCAGAACGTCGTCCTCGAGTCCGGGCGCCTGTTCCAGGGTCTGGCGATCAACGTCGAGAACCAGAACGCTGCCTTGCAGCGTAGACACTGCCGGCTGGGCCGCTGATGAGCCCCCTGTCCCCGACGCGCCTTGAGCACCCCTATCCTGCTCCGACGATGCCTGTGGCTGCTCTATGGGTTCTTGCGGCTGCGTCGCAATGCTCAGGTTCTCGGCCGAACCTATCGGCTGACTGGACCGGCTGCCGAGAACCTCGCGCATTACCAGTTCGGGATCGCGGGCGACGCGAAATGCCGTCAGCGGGATGGGGTAGAGCTTCTCCCGCTCCAGCGAAAGAATACCGCCACCGAGCGACATCAGGGCGTAATCGACCTCGCCGGAGCCGAGATCGACCACGAGATCGACAATATTGCCGAGATCTTCGTTATTGGGGCTGAGAACGGTCATGTCGGCCAAGAGATCGAGACGGGCAAGGCCGGACAAGGGCTGCGCGTTCCGCAGTTGATCCTGCGCCGCTTTCGATGCTTCCGCCAGGTCTTGTTCGTTCGCTGCGGACATCGAGCCTGGGGCGCCCGTTTGGCCCATAATTTCCTGCCGGGTCTGCAGCATCGATCGCGCTTCCGTCACGATTTCGACGCAACTCTGACTGTCGCCGGTGTTGTGAAGTGTCGCCGCCGCCTCGAGCAGAACCGTGTAATCTCGAACGACGTCGGCAGGCAAAGACGCGGCGTCGAGTTGCTCGCGCATGTTGGCGAGATCATCCTCACAGGCCATCCCCGAAGTCGTGCCGACCGCGAGCCCCAAGACAATTGCCCATTTCAGCGACCGAACGGAATTTTTTTCCAGTCTCATTGAAAACCCAATCGCGAACGAGATGGTGAACCGACTAATCGTGTCAACAACACTACCGCTGTGGTGAAGTTCCGCATGGGGTGCTTCAAGCGGAACACCGAACCAGGATGGTTGGCCCCAGCATCCAAGTATGTAGACTTTGAGACAAACTGGGGAACCGAATAGCCCTTGGCTCGTTCTTTCGTTAGCTTCGAACGGGTTATGCTAGATCTGGAATTTATGGTGTTAGTTGAGTAATGCT
>JBGSYN010000280.1:0-3401 GCA_041750975.1 Geminicoccaceae bacterium
ACTCATCGAGAGCGTCGATGGGATAACCAATGTCGATGAGATCGCAGCGGTCGACGGTGTCGACGCACTCTGGGTCGGACATCTTGATCTGACGGCAAGCATGGGGATTCCGGGCGAATTCGATCATCCGGACTTCCTCAAAGCGCTCGAAAAAACGCTTAAGGCCGGCAAGCGGCACAATAAGGGCTTGGGCCGCACCACCGCGGACGTCGCTTCGGCCGTGGCCGTCGCCAAAGAAGGCTGGGATCTCGTTCTCTATCATGGTGACGCCTGGCTGTTGCAGACCGCACTAAGGCAAGGCATCGATGGCATTCGTGCGGAAATGGCCGAACATTCGGGCAAGACCGAAAACAAGGCTAACAAGGGTAAGGCCAAGCGAAAGAAAAGCGGGGGCCGGTCATGAGCCAGTTCGAAGTGGCCCTGAGTAGTGATTTCCGTTTGCCCGACGGGAGTCCCGCCTACCCGTCCTTTGATCTGGGCCCGCTCGAGGCCGAGCCTTCCGTGCGATGGCGCTATGTCGAACCACAAGAAGGCGTGATCCCGGCCGCCTCGCTCGAGGATGTCGATGCACTGATCCTTCTGGCCCATCGCTTCGCACAATCGAGCATTCCCAAGAGCGGCAGGCTCAGCGTCGTGGCACGCTTCGGTGTCGGCTACGATACGGTCAATGTCGAGGCCTGCACCAATAACGACATCGCACTGGTCATTACCCCCGATGGCGTCCGGCGGCCGGTGGCCGTGGCCATCCTGACCTTCATTCTGGCCCTGGCCGGCAAGCTTATGGCCAAGGACAAGCTGGTGCGCCGCGGGCCTGAAGGTTGGGCCGATCGCAGCCAGCACATGGGCGTCGGTCTGGTCGGCAGAACGCTCGGTCAGCTCGGCATTGGCAATATCGGGGCCGAGGTGTTTCGCGTGATCGCACCTCTCGGCATGCGCTTCATCGCTCACGATCCCTTCGCCGACAAGGACGTCGCCGAGAGCCTCGGGGTGGAGCTGGTCGATCTCGAGACCCTCTTCAAGCAGAGCGATTTTCTCTCGATCAGCTGCCCCCTGAACGATCGCACACACCGCATCGTCAACGCCGAACGCCTGGCGCTGATGAAGCCCTCGGCCTACCTGATCAACACGTCCAGAGGTCCGGTCGTCGATCAGGGCGCACTCTACCATGCGCTGAAAGAAAAGCGGATCGCCGGGGCCGGGCTCGATGTGTTCGAGACCGAGCCGACGCCCCCGAACGAGCCGATCACCACGCTCGACAACGTGATCCTGGCGCCACACGCCCTTTGCTGGACCGATGAGTGCTTCGCCGGCATCGGGGCCGCCGATGTCAAAGCGGTCATGGATGTGATGCAGGGCAAGGTGCCACGCGGCATCGTCAATACCGAAATTACCGAACGAAAAGGCTGGCAGGCAAAGCTTGCGGCTTACGCTCAACAATTCGCCGGTTGATCAGGGCCGGCGTTTATCCAGGGAGACTAAGACTATGTTGCGACTAACTCTTTTGGGCGTTGCCGCGGGGGTGGCGCTGCTGGGTCTGCAGAACGAGGCCAGCGCGCAAAGTGCGGCCGAGACTGCGGTCGAGGCGGCCAAGCAATATGCGGGCGAGGAGATCACGATCGTCTGGGAGGCCGGGCTGCAATCGCTCGACCCCCTGAACTTCTCCGGGCCTAAATGGAAGGAACTCACCGGGATCGACGTCAAGGTGATCGAAGTTCCGACCGCCGAAATGTTCACGAAAATTCTGCAGGAACATCGCGCCGGCACGGGTGCTTATGACGCCTTGAACATCATCCCGTCATGGATGCCCGATCTGGCGCGCGCGGGCGCACTCGAGCCGCTCGACGACTATGTCGACGAATACGGCTATCGCGAAGAACTTCAGGGCATCGCACCGGTCTATCGCGACAATCAGATGAAAGTCGGGGATACGATCTACGGTTTCCCCGACGATGGCGACGTGCTGATTATGTATTATCGCACCGACATCCTCGAGGATCCGGAGATTCAGGCGGCGTTCAAGGAAGCGCATGGCTACGACATGCCCGTACCGCCCGCGGATTGGGACAGCTTCAAGGATGTCGCCTGCTTCATCACCGAGCATACCGGCGGAGCACCTTATGGCGCCGGCTTCTTTCGTGAACCCGTATTCGGCCAGTTCATGTTCCAGGAGCGGTTCCGGAACGAGGGCGGCAAGTTCTTCGATTCCGAAACGATGGAAGCGACGATCAATTCGGATATCGGCGTCAAAGTCCTGACCGAGATGCGCGAGGAAAACACCTGCATGCCGCCCGGCGTCGAAACCTGGGGTTTTGTCGAAAATCTCGCGGCCTTCCTCCAAGGCGACACCGCCATGACCATTTCCTGGCCGCCTTATGGACGTTGGGCCGCGGGCTACGGACTTGAGCAGGAGGCGTTCTCCTGGGTGCCGAAATCGCAAATCGCCGGCAAAGTCGGCTATGCCCTGCCACCCGGCGGTGCGCCGCAGCTGGCCGCCGGCTTCTCGCTCGGTGTTTCGGCCTCTTCGGACAACAAGGACGCCGCCTACCTCTTCATCCAGTGGCTGAACTCCGAGGATATCAGCATCCAGCGGGTGCAGCTGCCTTATGCACTCCGTGATCCGTTCCGGGAAAGCCACTTCACCAGTGCGGAGTACCAGGTGCGCTGGCCCGAGGCACCGCAATATCTGGAAGCATTGCAGCAGGCCGCGGTGTCGGGGCTGCTCGACCTCTCGGTGATCCAGACCGACCGCTACGAGGAGGCCTTGCGCCAAGCCTATTCCAGGCTATGGGCGGGCGATGACCCTCAGGCCATCCTCGATGACGTGGCCGCGCAATGGAACGAGGTGACCGAGCGGATCGGCACGGATAAGCAGCGCGAGGCCTATCAGGACTGGGCCGGCAAGCCCAACGCCTATCCGAACTGAACTCGCGCGCTAAACTGGAATCATGACGACTGCGGGTCAGGCCTTCGCAAGCCGGCGCTTTCGATATGCGATGGTCTGGCCCGCCGTGCTGGGGATCCTGCTGATCGGGTTGTTTCCGATCATCTACACGCTCATCGTCGGTTTTCAGAACATCGACATGATGTTCGAGGATACCAGCTTCAGCGGCGGTATCCACTACGCCCGCCTGTTGGAGGATGCGCGCTTTTGGCAGTCGATCCTCCACACATTTATTTTTCTCGTCGTCGCCTTGCCGATCGAACTCGGCCTCGGAATGTTGCTGGCGCTGCTCTTTCTGGAGCGGCTACCCGGCAAGCAGATCTTCATCGCGTTGATGATTCTACCGGTGGTGATCTCGCCGATCATTGCAGGCGCCACCTGGCGGCTGCTGTTCGATAACCGTTTCGGGCCGATCAACCAGATCATCTCCTGGTTCACCTCCAAGCCGGTAGCGATCCTC
>JBGSYN010000281.1:0-6582 GCA_041750975.1 Geminicoccaceae bacterium
CGCCTCGCGCATGGCGCCGACGATCTCGGCGGCCCGGGCAATGCCGCGGTCGGTCAGCCGCGCCCCAGGGCCTGAGCCGGGCGCCCGCCAGCGTTTGTAGAATTCGTTTTCATACCGCGTCTTGGTGCCGGCATAGCCGCCTTCGGTCGCCTCGAACAAAGCGGGCTTGACGTCGAACTTGATGAAGGTGAGCCCCAGATCGAGCCGGCTCTTGACGACCTCGCCATAGCCTTCGGCATCGAGCCGTTGCGGCGCCGGCGTGTCGCCGTAGATCCGGACCCGCTCCCGATATTTGCCACCGAGCAACTGATAGCAGGGCACGCCATAGACCCGGCCGACAAGGTCCCAAAGGGCGATCTCGATGCCCGAAACGCCGCCGCCTTCCCGCCCCGGCCCGCCGAACCGCTTGATCCGCCTGAAGATCATGTCGACGTCCAAGGGGTTCTGGCCCAACAACATATGCTTGAACTGCAAGGCGTTCTCAACATGGCCGCCGTCGCGCACCTCGCCCAGGCCGTAAACCCCCTGATTGGTCTCGAGCTTGATGATCGGATAGGGCAGGTTGCCCAAGACCACCGCAAGCCGCATGTCGGTGATGCGCAACTCGCTCGGATTTGAATGGGTGTTCACGGCGTTCTCGACATGCTCGCCGGCCGTCGAAGGGGCAGTCATAGCCATCGGGGTCCTTCCCTGATCGGTAATTGACGTTGCTGCGCCATACCTTAACCCAAACTTCTGCGCCGTGAAGTGCAGGATCGGCATCGGCGCCATGAAATCCTGACGGTGCTGGTCCTGCCCCGGCCCGCTCTGGACAAGCGCCGCAGCCATGCCCACCTGCAAGCGGTTGCACACCAGGAGGACGTCCATGCTCAAATATTACTACTCGACCGCCCCCAACCCGATGAAGGTCACGCTCTTTCTCGAGGAAGCCGGCCTCGACTACGAGCCCATCATGATCGACACCCGCCGCGGCGAGCAGCACAGCGAGGCATTCCTCGCCATCAACCCGAACGGCAAGTGTCCGGCGATCCTCGACGGCGACACCCGCGTCTTCGACAGCAACGCCATCCTCCTCTACCTCGCCGAAAAGACCGGCAAATTCCTGCCGACTGATCCGGCTATGAAGGGCGAGCTCTATTCCTGGCTGATGTTCATCGCATCCGGCCTCGGCCCCTTTAACGGCCAGGCCGTCCACTTCCTCCACTTCGCGCCCAAATTCGACTACGCGATCGAACGCTATGTCTTCGAGAGCGACCGCCATTTCGGCATTCTCGACGCCGAACTCGCCAAAAAACCCTACATCCTCGGCGACGACTACACGATCGTCGACATGGCAGCATGGGGCTGGACCAACCCCCTCACCCGCATCCATGGCGATAACGGCATGGACAAATTCCCCCACCTAAAAGCCTGGCACGCCAAGATCAGCGAGCGACCCGCCGTGAGCCGTGCCAAGGAACTCGGCAAGGATTACAACACCCCCTTCGACGAGGAAGCCAAACGCCACATGTTCCGCCACGTCAAAGCAGCGTAAGCTACTCTACTGTAAGCTGTTTTGCGAAGGGGTGGCAAGCGCCACCCCCTTCCGCGCATCCCCGGCGGTAGTCAGGCCGGGAACTGATTGTCATTTCTCGACTTTGGCCGAAGCCAATGCGATTGCCTCGATCTCGATCATCGCCTCAGGCGTGTAGAGCGCTCTGACCTCGACGATTGTGTCGGCGGGATAGGGTTCCGAGAAATAGCGCCGTCGGGCCGCTACGACTTCCTCGAAATTACCCATATCCGTGACGAAGATCGTCACCTTGACGACATCGTTGAGGTTCGATCCGCCCACTTCGAGCGCCCGCCTGAGGTTCGAGAAGGCTTGATCGATCTGGGCCCGAAAACCGCCCTCGACAATCGGACCTGCATCGCTGTAGCCGGCCTGACCCTAAATGAAGAGAAAGTCGCCAACCGCGAGCCCCTGCGACAGGAGATAAGGCTCGTAAGGGTCGGGTGTGGCTCGAATGCGCTCGATCCGCATCGTGACCTCCGCCTCAAATCGCCTGCGATGGGACTGCGGCGTCGCCGATCTCGCCCCAGAAGCGAAGCACGCCCTGGCCGGTCGCGCGGTCCATCGAGCCCCAGGACTTGAACTCGCCGGTCATGCCGTCGAAGGCGCCGGTCGTCCGGTGGACCCGGTAGGTCGTAGCCGCCAGCACGCGGTCTTCGCCGTCGATCGCCGTCAGTACCGAGGCGTCCCGAGTGTGGATTGTCGAGCCGTCCTTGCGAATGAAATAATGCTCGAGGTCGAGATAGGTCTTGTTCCCCTCGACCCGAGGCTCGCCCACCGCACGCGCGAAGACGCCGCCGTCGAAGTCGCCCGACATTGCCACCATGTAACCGCCGAGCGGCTCGACGAAATCGAACGTGGCCGTGCCGCCCATGGTCAAACGCTTGCTCATTCTCAATCTCCGTGGCTGCCGCCCGGCCCGGTGCCAGGCGCACGATGAACTTGCCTTCTGCCTCCCCGTTGGTAAAGTACGCACCTTTTGGTGCCTATGGAGATGATTGACGTGGCAACGAAACCGATCGCCGATCCCTGGAACGCCGCCTGCCCCTCGCGCGAAGTGTTGGCCATCGTCGGCGATAAGTGGGCGCTGCTCTTGCTCCCGGTTCTGGCCGAACGACCGAAGCGCAATGGCGAGCTGATGCGCCGGCTCGACGGCGTCTCACAAAAAATGCTGACCCAAACCCTGCGCGAACTGGAACGCAATGGCATCGTCGTGCGGCGCGATTTCCAGGAAGTGCCGCCGCGTGTCGACTACCGCCTGACCCCTCTCGGGCGCTCGCTCGGCCGGGTCGTCTCCAGTCTCGATCGATGGGTGATCGACAATTTCCATACCGTCGAAGCCGCCCGAGCCTCCTTCAGTGCGCGCACCTGACAGCAACGCCAGCGAGCGCGGTGTTCTTCGTCAATCACCGCGCGATTGCCCGTGGATAACTTCGGCGGCCAGGCACACATGGAAGCGGTCGCCGAAGCCTGATATGACCGGTTTCGTCCAAGGCAAAATAAACTGGAGGAACCTCGGTGGATCTCGGTCTGAATGGCCTTCGCGCCATCGTTACGGGCGGCAGCAAGGGCATCGGCAGGCGGGCGGCCGACCTCTTCGCCGATGAGGGTTGTCATGTCAGCATCTGCGCCCGCATCGAGGAGGCCGTTCGAGCGGCTGTCGAGGGGCTGCGGGCCAAGGGTGTTACGAGCTATGGCGAAGCCGTCGATGTCTCGGACAAGGCGGCCCTCGAAGGCTGGATCGAGCATTCGGCCAAAGCCCTGGGCGGCATCGATATCGTCGTCGCCAACGTCTCGGCCCTTGCCGTCACGGACAGCGAAGAGGCCTGGCAACAGCAGTTCGACGTCGACATGATGCACACCGTGCGCACGGTCAATGCCGCCATGCCTTACCTCGAACAGAGCGACCATGCCTCGATCACCATCGTCTCATCGGTCTCCGGCCGCGAGATCGACTTCACCGGCCCGGCCTATGGAGGCTTCAAGGCGGCATTGATCCATTACGCCCAGGGCCTCGCCTATCGCCTCGCCCCCAAACATATCCGCGTCAATGCCGTCTCCCCCGGTAATGTCTATTTCGAGGGCGGCGTCTGGCATCAGATCGAAACCGGCAATCCCGACCTCTTCAAGATGGCCCTCGACCTCAACCCGACCGGACGCATGGCGACCCCCGAGGAAATCGGCCGCGCCATCGTCTTTCTGGCGAGCCCAGCCTCAAGCTTCACCAGCGGCACCAATCTGGTCGTCGACGGCGCCCTGACCAAAGGCGTACAACTCTAGCCCAATTCATCCCCCGTTCGTCCCCCCAACCGACCGCGGGGGTATAAGGGGGCCGGCGCACCGGACCCCTTTTTCGCTGACTTACCCCTGACGCAGATAAGTATCGAACCAGTCGATCGTTCGGGTCCAGGCGAGTTCGGCCGCGGCGTCGTCGTAGCGCGGTGTCGAATCATTGTGGAAGCCGTGATTGACGCCCGGATAGATATAGGCCTCGAAGACCTTGCCGTGCTCGGTGAGGGCGGCTTCGTAGGCGGGCCAGCCCTCGTTGATGCGCTCGTCGAGCCCGGCATAGTGCAGCAGCAGCGGGGCCTGAATCTTGGGGACGTCCTCGACGGCGGCCTGGCGGCCGTAGAACGGGACGGAGGCGGCCATTTCGGGGTAGGCCACGGCGAGGGCGTTGCAGACGCCGCCGCCGTAGCAGAAGCCGACGGCGCCGACCTGCCCCGTCGAATCCTCGGCGTTAAGAAGATATTCGAAACCGGCGAAGAAGTCGTTCATCAGCTTTTCGGGATCGACGGTCTGCTGCAGTTCGCGGCCCTCGGTGTCGTTGCCCGGATATCCCCCGACCGAACTCAGGCCGTCCGGCGCCAAGGCCAGGAAGCCCGCCTTGGCGACGCGACGGGCAACATCCTCGATATAGGGATTGAGGCCACGGTTTTCGTGGACGACGAGAACGGCCGGCAGAGGACCCTCGGCAGCGGCCGGCTTGACCCGATAGGCCCGGACCTCGCCATTGCCGTTGGGCGAATCGAAGGTGATGTATTCCGGAACGATATCGGGGTCGTTGAACGAAACCTGCTCGGCCATCGCATAGTTGGGGCTGAGCATGTTGAGCAGGGCGGCCGCGGTCAGGCCGCTAACCGCGAACTTGCCGGCGCCGTCGAGGAACTCCCGTTTCGAGATTTTCCCATGCGCATAGAAATCGTAAAGATCGAGAAGTTCCTGATCGAAATCCTTGGCTGTCATTCGCAGCATCGAGCACTCTCCCGCTTGCTCCTACCCACGGTCCCCGCCCAGGCCCGGCCCGAAGCCGCCACCGGTACAGATCCGCATGTCTGGAGATAGCCCCGAACTCCGGCAAGGAAAGAGAAGGCCGCGACATCCTGGTTGCGTGGCGAACGACGCATCGTCGAAGAGACCGCGTCCCATCGGTTGCGAAGGGGTAGTCGCACTACCCCTTCCCTCATCCCCGGCGATCTGTTCAGGAAAGGTGGGAGAGTTGCACCAAACTAAGAGGGGTTGAGCAGCTTTTCGGGTGTCGCCGCGGCGATGCCGGCGCGGTTCGAGAGGGCGACCGCCTGTCGATCGAAGCTCGCGAAAATCGTGCCGCCGAGTGACATGCCCTCAAAGGCAATCGCGCCGTCCGCAAAGTCGCCGCCGGCGCGAAGGATTGCCAAGCCTGCCTCGACCGCCGCGACGTCAGTCGCAACGACAGCAGTTTCGCAGATGGCGCTGATTGCATCGACGACGGCGGCGTCGGTTTGCCGATAGGTGCGTTTGAGAACCCAGGCAAATTCGGCCAATACGGTAACCGGAATTGCCAGAAGCGTTGCCTCGGCCAACAACGCCTGCGCTGTCTTTGTCTGATCGGGGTCATCGAGGACGACGGCGCGGACCAGCACATTGGTGTCGCATGTGACGTTCACTTTTCTCCGGCCCATCCGGCCGCAATGGCCTCGTCGATGTCCTCAATCGAGGCCGATACATCGTCGGGTTTCTCGATCATCCCGAAAATCGCCGCTATTGGTTGCTTGGATCTGGCCCGAAGCTGGACGCGCCCGGCAGGCACGAAATCGACATCGATCCGATCGCCGGGCCTCACACCCATATGCTCCAAAACCTCCTTGCGCAAAGTAACCTGTCCCTTCGCCGTCACGGTCAACGTCACGCTCATGCAAAATCCTCGAAGTCGAACAAGTTTTAGGTAAGGCATTTAGGCCTTACTTGCAAGATGCCGAACTCACTGCTACCAAACTCAACCGACTTTCATCGCATGGAGCGAATGGGACTTTTGCGAAGGGGCCGGCAGCCCGGCCCCTTGCGCGCATCCCCGGCGGGAGTTTTGGGGAGTTGCGTGGAGGGAATGCGTTCCCGGAACCAGTGATTTCTTGACTTGTTCTACCTCGAAGATGCAGTGTGAAATCTACTCTGGATCGGAGGGGGATTATGTTCGATCTCGACCGTTTCATCGACGATTGTAAAACCGCCATTCATCGCGACCGCAGCCACAAAGCCGTGCAGGAGGTTGTCGAGGCGGCCATACGAGATCCGAACGATATCATCAAAACCCTCGGAGAGCCCAGCCAAGGCGCCATCGGCAAACTCTACAACTCGCCCGAACTCACCATCATCAACCTGGTCTGGGCGCCGCACATGGTGCTCATGCCCCACAACCACGAAATGTGGGCCGTGATCGGCATCTATACCGGCCGCGAGGACAACATCTTCTGGCGCCGCCACCAGGAAGACCGGCGCCACATCGAAGCAGCCGGCGCCCGCTCGCTCGCCGCGGGAGATGTCGTCCCTCTCGGCCCCGACATTATCCACTCCGTCACCAATCCGCTGCCGCGCTACACGGGAGCCATTCACGTCTATGGCGGCGACTTCTTCGAAACGCCACGCAGCGAATGGGACCCGGAAAACCTCTCCGAAACCCCCTTCGACGTCAACAAAACCATACGCCTTTTCGAAGAAGCGAACCAGCGCTCGACCGCAACCCAAATCCCCGGGGTCCTAGGGGGCCATCAAGC
>JBGSYN010000282.1:0-4248 GCA_041750975.1 Geminicoccaceae bacterium
GTCGTCGTCCTGGTCAACCTCCTGATGTCGGCCCTCGTGCTGCCGCGCCTCGACACCTCGTTCCTCGCCGAGGAACGCTGGGGTGCGACCAGCCTTGCCGCCGTCGGCGGTGTCTGGGCGGTGGTCGTCGCCCTGGCCGTCGCCATCGTCACCCTCGTCGTCATCAATCGCCGCCGGCTGCCGGCGGTCAGCGTCGCCAGCCTCGTGGGATTCGGCGCCGTGGTCGCCGCCTTGCCCGCCTTCGATCTGGTCAGGCAATGGGTGCTCTCGATCGAGGGCGGCCCGCTGGTCTCGCTTGCCGCTGCAACCAACATCCTGGCTGCCCTCACCGGCTCCGCCTCGGGCGGCATGACCATCGCACTCGAAGCGCTCGGCCCGACCTACATGCAGCTCGCCGCCGAAGTCGGGATCGACCCTTCCCTCCTGCATGGCGTCGCCGCCATCTCCTCCGGCACGCTCGACAGCCTGCCGCACAATGGTGCGGTCGTGACCCTCCTTGCCGTCTGCGGCTCCAACCACGCCAAAAGCTATCTCGACATCCTGATGGTTGCTGTCGTCGGCGCCCTCCTGGCGCTCGCCGTGGTCATTGTACTCGGCTCGCTGCTCGGCAGTTTTTAAGGAAAGTTTTCCAAAAGGGGCGACCCGCCCCTCTCGGGCTCACCCGGACATGGTGGTTTCGGTGCAGGTGAGGTCGCTACTGATTAATTCATTCGTGGAGCTGATGGTAGGAAAGTCTTACTGGACTGGCAGCAATCCGATGCCCATGCTTCAGAGCAATTATTGAGGATCGGACCTCACCTTCCTGTGTTCTGGGTCCGCGTTTCTTGGATTTGGTTTTTTATTGCAGGAATCTCAGCAATTTAATGCATGAGAGGAGTTTCCATCCCTATGCCTTTCAGTCTGAACGATATTGCTCCCAAAAGGACTGTGGACCTATTCTTGTAAAAAGGGCAAGACATGCCGGGTTCACATCCGCTGGCCAAGTTTGAATCTTTGGACCATATCGTCGGGTAATCCGTCGTGAAGATCGCACGCCACTCCACACGACCCGCGTATTCGTCATCCTCAGTGGCACTACGATCGCCTTTCTTTCGGAAAGGCGTATCCTACCGTTGAAACAGAATGGCCCGCCAGCGAATCAATAAAAGTTTTCGTGGACCCGATTATCTCCCACGCTTCTTGGACGTGGGCCTTTTGGTGACTTCTAGGGAGATACCCAGGAGATTACACGCGGAGCCTCCGGCTCCAGCATCTTTTCAATCGGCTTTGCCCGACGATACGATCGGACCCGCGTGCGTCAAATCGAGTTCAACCTGACTGATAGGTGCACGGATCGAACGTTACGGCCTTTATCCTGGCGCGTCGGTGAGGGCATGCCGGACATCGGAGAGACGAGGTTGTGCCGAGGGTGCTTTTCGGACCTTCGGGGGACGTGCCGCAGACCGCTCATTCAGCGCTGCAATCTCGTGTGGCAGGATGCCGAAGATAGAACGGCGCTGTTGGCTGGTGGCGTCGCTGTTGCGGAACCAGCCGGACCCGATAGTCGAATAGATCGCGACATATCCAAGCATGTCAGTCGCTCCACTAAGTGTGTTTCGCGATCGGCATATGCGTTTGGCAGAACTATGCTGCAACGCACAAAACCCAATACCCGCCCTGCGCTTTGCGCATGGAGGGGTGGAGTAGAGCAGAGTGCTCGAGTCGATAGCGCAGCCGCACGATTTTGCCTTCAGCACTGCTGGCGACGACAGAGGTATGACCGACGTCTCACGGATTGGACGACCGCTGGTCAGCTTTGGCGCACTCTAATCGCCAATCTTTTCACAGGCACCCACACTTTTCAGTCGCCCCAGCAGTTCCGCACGCCGTAGGCAACGTCGTTGGATTCAATACCCGGTGCGGGGTCATCCGTGATGAGCCGCACACCGGTATCGAGATTGCCGGAGAGTGTCTCTCCGGCGCGGATGGCGGTGGCCAGTGCGCGAACACCTTCACGCGCCATGTTTTCCGGGAATTGCATGGCTGTCGCGTCGATGTAGCCCGGGCGCACCGCATCCTTGATGGCTCGACAGCCGCCATCGATCGAGACCAATATCGTACGTTGGAGGTCCACATTGGCATCCCTTAGCGCATCGAGCGCACCCAACGCCGCCGGCTCATTGACCGTATAGATAATATTAACGTCGGGGTGCTCGGCAAGAATTTCGGCCATTCGCGCCTCGCCCAGCTCTCGGTCTCCTTCGGTGTCCGCCATCGCGACGATGGCAGGATCGTCCTCCGAAATTCCGAAGCCATCGAGAAAGCCTGCGTGCCGCAGTTCGCCCGAACTTATGCCGGGTGCGAGGTCGAGCATCGCAATTTTCGGCGTGATTTCCAGTTCGGCGGCCTTGACGACGGCGTACTGCCCGACCAAGCGGCCGGCAGCCTCATTGTCGGTGGCGAAATAGGCGTCGACCGCATCCAACGGATCGACCGGTGTATCGACGGCTATAACAAGCACACCTTGGTCCTGCACCGCCTTTATGGCCGGCAACAGTTCCGTCGAACTGGTCGGGGCGATGAGTATGCCTTTTGCGCCCTCGGCGACCATCTCCTCCAGTGCGTCCTGCTGGCTCTTGACATCCACATCGCTCGTGCCGGTCGCGGTTAGCAACTTTACATTGTTGTCTTTCGCCGTGTCTTCGGCCACTTCACGCATTGTCACCCAGTAAGGGTTCACTTCCTGCTTGGTGATCAGCCCGATCGTCACGTCCTGTTCATCGCCGCATCCCACGAGCGTAATGCCGAGCCCCACCAACAGCGCCGATCCGGCCAGCCATCGCAGGTTTGACTTGTTGACCATCATGTCATGCCTCCTGCCGATGCCGAAATCACCTCATCGGAGCCGACCTCTGGACGCTTGTTTCTAAGATCGAATAGCGCATAGGCACCAACCATGGCGAGGCAGACGCCGGGTACCCCATAGCCCATCGCCGGTCCGGACTGGTCCATCACCGCGCCGTGGACCATGGGCATGATGGCACCGCCAAGGATGGCCATGACGAGACCGGCCGAACCAAACTTTGCATCCTCGCCGATCCCCTGCAGAGCCAAGCCGTAGATCGTGGGGAACATCAAGGACAGGGATGCGGATGCGGAGATGACCGCTATCAGCCCAAGCACGTTGAGCGAAATCATTGCTGTGACACAGCACGCCACGCCAAACAACGCCATGATGAGCAGCAGAAGCGACGGTCGGATGATGCCGAGCAGCCATGTCATGAGAAAGCGGGAGATCAAAAAGATTATGAGGCTTGCCTGAAGCCACCAGCCAGCATTTTCGGGCGAAACACCCACCACATCCTGTGCGTAGAGGATCGTGAAGGTCCAAATGCAGGTCTGAGCCGCGACGTTGAAGAACTGGGCCATCACCCCGTAGCGATAGTGCCGGTTGTTCCACAGCCGTGCCGCGAGGCTACCGGAAGGGGCGACCGCATCATCGGCGGCTGCAGACTTTGGTAAATCGAATTTCCGGAAGAAGATCAGCAGCCAGATCAGGGCGAGTACCGCGGCGATGCCGAGATACGGCCTAAGCACAAGCGCCAGATCCGCCTCCTGACTGGCGAGCAACTGCGCCTCATTCATGATCGCCTTACTTGCCTCGGGCGTCAGCGCGGGCAGAATGAAGACCGCCCCCATCAACACACCAATATTGGCGCCAATGGGGTTGAACGACTGGGCCAGATTGAGCCGCTGCGTTGCAGTCGATTCTGTGCCCATGGCAA
The DNA here is from genome assembly GCA_041750975.1 of Geminicoccaceae bacterium. Lineage (GTDB taxonomy): Bacteria > Pseudomonadota > Alphaproteobacteria > Geminicoccales > Geminicoccaceae > JBGSYN01. The sequence goes on from JBGSYN010000282.1 coordinate 3,765, forward strand.
TAACAAACGGATTTGCGGATGTCTCGAGGATGGAAAGCCCGGCCGCAAGGGCGAACAGGGCCAGCAAGAACATCTCGTAGATGAGGTACTGGCTCGCCGGCAGGAACATCAGACCGCCGGCAGCGGCGAGACCCAGCCCCACCAGAACGCCGGTCTTGTAGCCATAGTGTTTGTTGATGAATCCGGCCGGTAGGGCTAGCAAGAAATAGGCACCGTAGTATGCAAACTGAACTAGCGAAGCCTGGAAGTTGGACATATCGAAGATGCCACGGAAGACACCGACCAGGATATCAGTGAGGTTCGCCGCCGCGCCCCAAGCGGTGAAGCACAGCACCAGCAGGATGAATGGTACAAGCAGATCTCTCGGCACGAATCCTTTAGAACTGCTCAGGTCCTTGTCTGCGTCGACTGCCATCAAAGGCCTCCCTAGGCTTTGTCGAGGATGAGCCTATCATTTTTGCGGGTGCCGGCTCTTCATCGATGA
>JBGSYN010000283.1:0-7120 GCA_041750975.1 Geminicoccaceae bacterium
GCGCCCGGCAGGGTCTGCCCCGCGGCGGCAACCGGCTGAACCTGATCGACACCTTGCGCGCCGCCGCTCCCTGGCAGACGTTGCGCCGACGCGACGAGCCGCGAGCCGGTCGGACATCGATCTCCATCCGTCTCGAAGACCTGCGCATCAGGCGGTTCCAGCAGCGTACCGAAAGCACCGTGATATTCCTCGTCGATGCGTCGGGGTCGACGGCACTCAATCGCCTGGCCGAGGCCAAGGGGGCGATCGAGCTGTTGCTTGCCGACTGCTATATCCGCCGTGAGCAGGTGGCGCTGATCACCTTCCGCGGCAGATCGGCGGAGCTGCTATTGCCGCCGACGCGCTCGTTGGCCCGGGCGAAACGCCAGCTCGCCGGTCTTCCGGGCGGTGGCGGCACCCCGCTTGCCGCCGGACTCGAAACGGCGATGGAGCTTGCCGTCTCGATCCGCCGTCGTGGCCAGACCCCCTTTCTGGTGCTGTTGACGGACGGCCGGCCCAATGTCACCCGCGAAGGGATCGGCGGGCGGAGTGCCGCAGAAAGCGATGCCATTCAGGCGGCGCGGCTGATCGAGGCGAGTGCGTTGTCCAGCCTCGTCATCGATACGGGTCGACGCGCCGAGCCTTTCTCCCGCAACCTGGCGGCCCGCATGAACGCCCACTACCTGCCCTTGCCGCGGGCCGATGCCGGCCAGCTCAGCCAAGCCATTCGCGCCGGCAGCGCGCGTTCCGCCAGTCCATGACGACGCCGAGCTTCGATCGCGAGGGCCGGGATTGGCCTAATCGCGAGACCAGCCGGTTTGTCGAAGCCGCGGGCATCACCTTCCACGTGCAGATGGCGGGCCATGGACCGGTGCTCCTGTTGGTGCACGGTACCGGTGCCGCCACCCACTCCTGGCGCGCCTTGCTGCCGCTGCTCCAGGACCGGTTCACCGTCGTCGCCCCCGATCTTCCGGGCCATGGATTTAGCGAGAAACCGCTCGACTACCGCCTTTCACTTAAGGGCATGGCCAAGGATCTGACCGATCTCCTCCGGGCGCTCGAGGTCCGCCCGGTCATGGCCGTGGGCCATTCCGCCGGTGCCGCCATTTTGGCGCAGATGTGCCTCGACGGCAGCATCGAGCCCAAAAGTCTGGTCAGCCTCAATGGCGCCTTGCTGCCGCTTAGAGGCATGGCCGGACAAACCTTTTCTCCCATCGCCAAATTCCTCGCTCTCAATCCCCTCGTACCGCGGATCGTCGCCTGGCGTGCCGGCGACCAGGCTTCGGTCACGCGCCTGATCGCCGGCACGGGTTCCACCATCGATGCCGAAGGGATCGAATATTATCGCCGGCTGATCGGCACCTCGCGCCATGCTTCGGCGGCCTTGGCGATGATGGCGAACTGGGAACTCGAGCCGTTGCGGCAGGCATTGCCCAAGCTGCGAGCGCATCTCGTCCTGGTTTCGGCCGAGCGCGACAAGGCCATCACCCCCGACACGGCGCGACGCGTCCACCGCCTTGTCGCCAACTCGTCGCTGATCCATCTCGATGGCCTGGGCCATCTGGCGCATGAGCAGGATCCCGCAGGTGCTGCCCGAATCATTCTGGAGGAAGCTCGGAATCAACAAGTAGTCTCGGTTGACACTTGATGCTGGCTTCCTGTGTCAACTTGGTGTTACAGCAACTACATGCCGCAGATGGAAGCGCCCCCGATCAGTCCGCCGGCCGGCTTCGACCAGAGACCGGATGACCGCCCGCACGCGGTCGTCATCGGCAGCGGCTTCGGCGGTCTTGCCGCCGCCATTCGCCTCGGGGCACGCGGCTATAGGGTCAGCGTCCTGGAGGCGCTCGATGCGCCCGGCGGACGCGCCTATGTCTATCGCCAGGATGGTTTCACCTTCGACGGCGGTCCGACCATCGTCACCGCACCCTTCCTGTTCGAGGAATTGTGGGAGCTTTGTGGCAGACGGCTTGCCGACGATGTCGAGCTTCGCGCCGTCGATCCCTTCTATCGGATCCGCTTCGACGATGGCGTCGAATTCAATTATACCGGCGATCCTGAACGGATGCGGGCGGAGGTGGCGCGCCTGTCGCCCGGCGATGTCGAGGGCTATGAGCGCTTCATGGCCAAGAGCGAGGCAATCTATCGCATCGGCTTTGAAAAGCTGGGCCATGTCCCGTTTCCGAAAATCGGCTCGATGCTGGCGATATTGCCGGATCTGTTCAAGCTCGAAGCCTATCGCAGCGTCTACGGACTGGTCGCCAAATACATCCGCGATCCCTATCTGCGCACGGTCTTCAGCTTCCATCCGTTGCTGATCGGCGGCAATCCCTTCGAGGCAACCTCGGTCTATGCGCTGATTGCCTTCCTCGAGCGCCGTTTCGGCGTCCATTACGCAATGGGGGGCACGGGCGAACTCGTCAACGGCATGGTCGGATTGATCGAGGGCCAGGGCGGCAGTCTCCGGCTGAATGCCAAGGTCGGATCGATCCTGGTCGAGCAGAACCGGGCCGCGGGCGTCAGGCTCGATGACGGCGAAACCATCGGCGCCGATCTCGTGGTCTCGAATGCCGATGTCGCGACGACCTATCGCAAGCTGCTGACGACAGCGGCACGGCGACGCTGGACCGACCGCCGCATCACCGGCACGCGCGCCTCGATGAGCCTCTTTGTCTGGTATTTCGGCACCTCGAAGCGTTATCCCCTGGTCGACCACCACACCATCCTGCTCGGCCCCCGCTATCGGGGCCTGCTCGACGATATCTTCAAGCGCAAGGTTCTGGCCGAGGATTTCAGCCTCTATCTGCATCGCCCGACCGCCACCGATCCGAGCATGGCGCCCGAGGGCTGCGACGCCTTCTATGTGCTGTCGCCGGTCCCCCATCTCGACAGCGGCACCGACTGGCGGGCCATGGCGGATCGCTACCGGGAACGCATCGCCAACTATCTCGAAGCCAGAATCCTGCCCGGATTGAGAGAGCACATCGTCACCTCGCACATGCTGACACCGCTCGATTTCCAGGACCGTCTCGGCTCCTATCGCGGCGCTGCCTTCAGTCTCGAGCCGATCCTGACGCAAAGCGCCTGGTTCCGGCCGCACAACAAGAGCGAGGATGTCGAGGGCCTCTATATCGTCGGCGCCGGCACCCATCCGGGGGGGGGATTGCCAGGGGTCCTATCCTCGGCCAAAGTTTTGGACATAGTCGTTCCGGAGGCGCGAGCCGTTGCCTGATATCTCTCTCACCTCGCATTCGTTCGTGCCCATGACTGGGCGCTTCGCCAGTGCCGGCGACCACGCGGTTTGCCGGGCCATGATCGAGACCGGGTCGCGGTCGTTTTTCGCAGCCTCCAAACTGCTTCCGAAGAAGGTCATGGAACCGAGCTTCGCGCTCTATTCGTTCTGTCGACTGGCTGACGACACGGTCGATGTCATTGGCGGTCGCGGCAATGCGATACGGCAGTTGCGCAGTCGTCTCGACCGGATCTATGCGGGCAATCCGATGGCGCTCGCACCCGATCGGGCGTTCGCCGATGTCGTCTACCGCTATCGGCTTCCCAAGGTGCTGCCGGAGGCACTGATCGAGGGTCTCGAGTGGGACGTCGAGGAGCGCGACTACGAGACCATCGACGATCTTTGCGATTATTGTGTGCGCGTCGCCGGTACCGTGGGTGCGATGATGTCCTGCATCATGGGCGTGCACGATCCACAGGCATTGGCCCGGGCCTGCGATCTCGGCGTCGCGATGCAGCTTACCAATATCGCCCGCGATGTCGGCGAGGATGCGAGGGCCGGCAGGCTCTATCTGCCCAAGGCCTGGCTGCGGGAAGTCGGGATCGATCCGCAGCTCTGGCTCGCCTCGCCTCAGGCCGATCCGGCGCTGCGCTCGGTGGTCCGACGCATTCTCGATCTTGCGGATCGCCTCTACAGGCGCGCCGAGGGCGGCATCGCCGAGCTGCCCGCAGGATGTCGGCCCGCCATCATGGCCGCCCGTCTGATCTATGCGGAGATCGGCAACGAAGTGCGCGGGGCCGACTGCGATTCCCTGAACCGGCGCGCCTTCGTCCGCACTTCGAGAAAAGTTGCGCTGTTGGCAAGGTCGCTGCTGCGCTCGGTCTGGATCGATGGGGGTAGGCTCGCGCCCTGCCTGCCGCAGGCAGTCTACCTGGTCGAGGCCGCGGTCGAGGCCGGCCAGGGTCGGCCCGGCCGCGACTGGGACGAGCAATTTGCCTGGGTTGTCGATCTCTTCACGAGACTCGAGGAGCGCGACCGGACGCAGCGCGGCGCCAGCGAGAAAGTACTTGCAATGAGCAACGCCTGAATGGGGCGCGCGGCATGGGCATGTGGATCGAACTCTTCATTTTCGTCCTCGTTCTCGCCTTCGGCTTCAACGAGTTGCGCCAGCTCAAAAAGCTGAAGCAAGAGCGGGAGCGCAAGGAGCGGGAAGAGCGCGAAGACTAGCGCTGCCAGAAGGCGCGGGGCATTCGGAACGGCAGCATCATCTGCACCACGGGATGGCGGAAGCGATCGAGCGAAAGGCTCTCGTGGAACGCCAGGGCCGGCGGCCCTCCAGCGTCGATCGACAGTAGAGAGCGCGCGTAGAAGGGCGAATCCTCGAGCGTATCCCGAACCGAGACGGTTCCCGAAGCCCGGGTCGCCCGAGGCATGCGCCAGAAAGTCCGGGGCAGGTTTCGCACTTCCGGCGGCTCGAACTCTTGAACGTCGCCCGCTGCCCCGAATTCCACCGCAATCCTATGGTGCGCACCTGACCGGTCCTCGGCATTGTAGAAGACCCTGGTCATCTGCCCCTCCGTGAGGCGCGCCCAGTCCCATTGCCGAAATCCCGCCTCGAGCGGCTCCTCGCCGAAATTCATGTCGAGATAGCCCGCACCCTGCCAGCTCAGCCTGGGCCGTTCGAAGTCGACGGCAACGGTTGAGAGCGGTGCGAGCGGATGCCAGGAATGGCGGCCGGTCCCGCCGAGATCGAAAACGCGTCGATGCAGGATCCGGGGGCGGATGGTGACAGTACCGCGGAGGACCGAGGGCAAGGGAACGGTGCGCTCATCGATCTCGATCCTGAGCGCAGTACCGTCCCACCTCAAGGCACTCGGGCCGATCCGGAACCGGTCCGCCTCGATCTCGGTCGCGGCACGGGGCCGTTCGGTCATTGCCCAGCGATGGCCGGCCGCCCCATAGAGTGCCACATTGAGGGCGCAATGGTCGTAGGGATCGGCCGCGTGTTGCCGGCGGGCCCAGGCGTAATACGGTGAAAAAACGCTGCCGATGAAGGCGATGATGGTCAGGCCGTGGGCCTGGTCTTCGCTGAGCGCGTCGACATACCACCAGGCATAGCCGTTGCGCGGGACCGGCCGCGCGAAGTTCGGTCCGAGATCAGGCATTCGGCCGCCATCTGGCCCGAGAGTGCCGCCATCGGCACGCCCGGCCCCGGATGCACGCTGCCGCCCGCCAGATAGAGCCCCCGGATTCGCGTCCGCAGGCCGGGCCGTTCGAAGGATGCCCGCCAGCCGTGGGAGGCCCGACCGTAGAGCGCTCCACCCGTTGCCGGAAAGAGGTCATCGAATTCGGCCGGGCCTGTCAGGCGCATCCGCTCCGGCCGGCGGTCGATCGAAAGGCCCAACTGCCGCAGCCGGTTGAAGGTCGTATCCTCGCATCGCGCGATCTCCGCATCGCTCAGGCCGTCAGCATCGCCGACCGCCGGCGCATTGACCAAACAGAAAAGGCGCTCGGGACCATCGAAGCTCGCCGGCTCGTCGCTCCGGTCCTGCGCGCAGACATAGATCGTGGGCTCGCTCGGCAGCCGTTTCTCGACCAAGATCTCCTGAAATTCGCGGGCATAAACACTCGAGAAGAAGACATTGTGGCGGGCCAGCGGAAAACCGCCGGTGCCGGCAACGAGAGACCATGTCACCGCCGAGAGCGAGCGGCTGCCGGCGACCCGGACCGAGTTTCGGACCGCTTCGCCGAACCGCCCTGCCGCCAGAGCGGATGCGTCGGCGTTGACGATGACGGCATCGACCGCCTGCCGTTCGCCGTTGGCCGAGATCACGGCACTGACCGCCCCGGCCGCGGTCTCGATGCCGCAGATTTCATCATCGAATCGAAAAACGGCGCCGTGCCGCTTGGCGAGATCGCACAGGCTTTGCGCCAGGCGATGCATGCCGCCCTCGACCAGCCACACGCCCTCCTGCTCGACATGGGCGATCAGCATCAAGGTGGCGGGTGCGGCAAAGGGCGAGGCGCCACAATAGGTGGCGTAACGGGCGAAGAGCTGGCGCAGCCGCGGATCATGAAAATAGCGACCCAGGGCCTGCCACATGGTGGTGAAGGGCTGGATCTTGAAGAGCGAGCCGACGCCGCGTGGGCCGACACCGCGCATGAGGCCAAGCACACTGGGATTGTGTGAGCGCATGAACGGCGCATCGAGCGTCTTGAAGATCCCTGCGGCGCGTTCGCAAAATTCGAGATAGCGCCGGGCTTCCTCGGCACCGGCGAACCGGCCGATGGCGTCGGCCGAAGCGTCCCGATCGGCGTGGAGATCGAAGGTTTCGCCGGCCCTCCAGGCATGCCGCGCAAGGATGTCGGCGCGCGAGAGCTTTAGTTCAGCGTCGAGACTGGATCCTGCCGCCTCGAAAATCGCCTCGAACACCCAGCGCATCGTGAAGACCGTCGGCCCGGCATCGATCTTCCGGCCATCGATCTCGATCTCGCGCATCTTGCCGCCGGGTGCTGCCGCCCGCTCATGGACCGTGACCGCGAATCCCTGCCTGGCCAGGGTGAGTGCCGCGACGAGACCGCCGATACCGGCGCCGATGATCGCTATGGATGGCGCCTTGCTCAGCCGGCTCTCCAAAAAGGCATTGATGAACCATTCACGGACTGTCTATAGTTCATGACACTTCTTAGTGACAACCTCGCTGGACAGATGCCGGCGGGACATTCCGAGGCCAGGGAGGTCGGGCATGACACTCGTGACGCGGATCGATGAGGCGCTCAACCGGGCGGTCGATCATGCCACCGCCGAAGGCTGCCCGCCCGGTCTTGCCGAAGCCCTGCATTATGCCGTCTTTCCCGGCGGCGCCAGGGTTCGCCCGCGGCTCTGCCTCGCCGTCGCCGCGGCCTGCG
>JBGSYN010000284.1:0-48281 GCA_041750975.1 Geminicoccaceae bacterium
TGTTTGAGCGCGACACAGCCCTCGACCATGGCTTCGGGCGTCGCGGCCTTGACGTGCCCATAGACGCGGACCCGCTCGCGAAAGCGGCCGCCTAACAGATCGAATACCGGCACGCCGTGCGCTTTGCCCTTGATATCCCAAAGGGCGATGTCGATCGCCGAGATCGCGCCCATGATCGCCGCACCCCGAAAATGCCCTGAGCGGTGCATCACCTGCCAGTGATGCTCGATCCGGCGAGGGTCCTTGCCGCGCAGATAACCGGCAAAGGTATTGATCGCGGCCTCCGAAGCGTCGAGATGCCCCCAAGCCCCGGATTCGCCAAGGCCGGCGATGCCCGCATCGGTGCGGATTAGCACAAACAAATACTGATCGAGCCGGAGCGGCACCACCTCGGTGATGATCATTCGACGAACCTTTATCCCTGAATGGATATCGGAGAGGGCACCGCCCCCTCCGAACGGCGAGTTAGCTCTGCCGGTAGAAATATTGCTGCGGCAGGCTCGGCGCCGGTGTCGGGTAGATATATGACATCGGCATCGGATCCATAATGTTGACGAGGTTGTTCTTCGCCACGCCGAATAGGTCCGGAGCCAGCATCACCCCGAAAATCTCGAACTCGTCCGCCGTGATATCGAGGATCTCCGTCATAATGCGGTTCTGCTCTTCGGGATTGGGGCTCGCCTTGAGTTGCTCATAAAGGTCGAGACGACGCTTCATGCTCGGTGCCGGCTCGACACCCTCAGCGCCGTTGGAGAGCACCCATTGGGACCAAAGCGGCGCGAATGCCGAATCGTCTTCGATGGTGATCCAGTCGACCGGGCGCAGGATCGGATCGAGGCCGCCAGGGCCGTCATCCGTGGCGATGTCATGCTGCGCATTCTGGCTCCTGAGCTTCCAGAGCGTGCGTTCGATCGTATTGATCTCGAGATCGACGCCGATCTCCCGCCAATCCTGTTTGATCAGCTCGAGGCTGTCGATCTGTGCCGGCTCGGTCGGCATGACGTCGACCATGATCCGAACCCGCTCGCCATCGGGCCGGAGACGGAAGCCCTCGCCGTCGCGCTCGGTGTAGCCGAGCTCATCGATAATGGCGTTGGCCTGCTCGGGGTCGTAGTCCGCGAATTGGCGTCCGAGTTGTTCATGATAAAGCTCGTGCGAGGGACGCGGCCCGGTCTGCCATGGCTCGCCTTGGCCGAGATAGACGATGTCAATGACCTCCTGGCGATCGATCCCCAGCGATAGAGCTTTGCGAAACTCCTTGTTGCCGATCATTGCGTGCATCGCCGGATCGGGGTGATTGAGGTTGGGGTAGAGCATCTGCTGGTTCGAGCTGGAGCTCGTCGTCGTGAAGAGGCGATAGTCCCCCTTATCGGCATTCTCGAGCAGAAGCGGCTTGTTCTGTAGAACGTTAAGGTGGCGGATCTGCATGTCGATCTTACCGCCAATGGCATCGAGTAGCAGCGCTTCGGGCTGCTGGTAGCGGTTGAATTCGAGCCGGTCGACGTAGGGCAGCTGCTGTCCATCGGTGTCGACCTGCCAGAAATAGGGGTTGCGGTCGAGCACGACGCGGGCGCCGTCGCCGGTATAAGGCTCGACAATGACCCAGGGATCGAGCGTCGGCCGCTCGGGATTGCCCCAACGATTGATCTTGTTGCGCTGCCCGCAGCGCAAATTGTAGAGGTCGACCCAGCTATCGAGCCCGGCCTCATCCAACAGTGTCTGGATGTCGGGATTATGGTCAGGGTGGAACTGGCTGCAATAATGCTTGGCCCACATCACCGGCGGTTGACCATAGGGTGACGCGAGCTGTTGCAGGAAGAGGCCGTTGGGCTGGGCGAAGGTCAACTTGACCGTATAATCGTCGATCTTTTCGCCATTCATGCGCTCGCCGCCCGCCGCGAACTCCTGCGGTGCCGAGGGATAGAATTCCTCGTTGTGCAGCAGATCGTCGACGAAGAACATTACGTCATCGGCCGTGAACGGCTCGCCATCCGACCAGCGCATGCCCGGACGAAGATGGAAGGTGTATTCGCGGGCGTCGTCCGAAACGTCCCAGCTTTCGGCGATATTGGGCTCTACCCCGGTGAAGTCGGCTTCCCAGCGGCTCAGCGATTGCGGTCCGAGGAACAGCGTGAGGTTGTTATAATCGTCGCTGCCAACGATGCCGCGACGAATCGTGCCGCCATAAGTGCCGACTTCCTCATAAGGCGTGATGACCTGCGGCTCATCCGGCAGGCGTTCCGCCACCGGCGGCAGAGTTCCGGCCTCGACCTGCGCTGCCAACTCGGGCGCTTCCTTGAAGTCCGCTGCGATGCTCGGTGCAGCCGCGAAACCAATGGCCAGTGCCGATACAATCAAACACCGACCGAAAAGGTCGTAGCGTTGTCGCGTCATCATGATTTTGCCCCCTGATCGATCCCACCGCACCGGCGTCAGAACGCAGTCGCTTGATGGGTATTTAGCGTCGGTAGCGATTTATCATCTAGGCGGCACTGGCGATAGCCTTTTTGCCAATCCGATCGCCGACGGCGATGCGGCCATCCTGGATCACCCGGGCGTAGATGCCGCGCAGGCGAAGTTCCTTGCCGGTGCGGGAGTTGACGAACTGGCAAGCATCTTTGCCGAAGCGATCGATGAACTTGGCGCAGCCATTGTGCGGCACCGCGGTGATTTCGATCAGCGCCTCGCCGATCCCGAGCGTTTGGCGCGGTGCGACGTTCTCGTGCGAGATGTCGAGATCGATGAAGAGATTGTCACCGGCGATAGCCCAACGATCCCGGTCTTGTGCAATTAGCTCGATAGTGCGGGCGTTCATCATGCAGATCTGCATGTCGGGATGGGCGAGCCCGTCCTCGGTGCGCATTTTGCAGGTTCGGCTCCAGTGATCGCCCTCGAGCCCTGCCGCAGCGCTGATCATGCAGCTTTCGGGCGTCCGCCTCAGGCCGCGCTCGGTCCGGACGACGATCATCTGGAGCACGCCATCGTCCCGGGGCGAGCTTCGGACCTGGTCGAGCCCGGCCTCAAGTTCTCGATATGTCAAATGATCGTTCATCGTTCCGATCCCAACAGGCTCGCTCTGCAATCGAGACGTAGCGAGCCTGGGGATCGAACACAATAATCAGAAGGCGGGCGCCGTGGAGGTTTTATGCAAGGCAGTCCCGATCGGATCGAAGAGACCGAGGACAACGCCGGTCTGATCTTGCAAAAAAATCGAGAATGTCTTCGACTTCGCCCTTGATTTCTTCGAAAGACATCGGTGCATCACCAAAAATTTAGAGATGGTCCTGGGATATAGTTCGCTGATCGTCTGTCATGGCTTCATCAGTATTCACGCTTAGGAATGCATCAGTCGAAATCTTGATATAGCCAGTGTTGTTGTTTGTTATTGTGTTTGACTTCCGCCGTGTCGCCGCAAGATATGGCGAGCTCGCTCGAACTTTCCGGGACTCCCTGACCCTCGCCACTATAAATACGTCATGGATCTTGCTGAGCCCAGTTCCTGTATCCCTTTCTGCCGGCGTTTATCGGAACCACTCTCTCCAGCCAGCTTCGTAATAGGCGACCAAGGGGTGGTCGATAATGGTATTCACATCGCTTGGAACCGGCGCCATGTCGGGTGGGAAGGTTTGCATCGAGACGAGTGCCGCCGGCGTCAGAAAGCGCAGGCCTTGGGGCAGGTCGTGATAGGGATTTGTCGCGAGCCTGCTGCCTGCCATGACGAAGCCCCAATCGCCGAAGCTCGGCACATAGGCGTGGTAGGCCAGTGTCGTGAGGGTGTCGTCGGGTTCGAAGGGGTCGCCGGTTGCGGCAAGAGTATTGTGGATCGACCAATAGGCATCGCGGGCGAAGAGAGGCGAGGTCGCCTGGGTGACGACGACACTGTCGGCGTTCAGATGACGGGCCAGTTCCTCATAGAAGCCGAGGCTGTAGAGCTTGGAAATTGAGAAATTCTGGGGGTCGGGCAGATCGATGATGACGACATCGAATAGCTGATCGGTGCTTTCCAGATACTTCCAGGCATCCGCATTGACTATCGAAACGTGCGGATCATTGAGCGAATTCGCGTTGAGCTGCGCCAGTCGTGGATTGTTCTGGAACAGTCCGGTCATCGCCGGGTCGAGATCGACCAGCGTGATCGCGCCGACATCGTCGTAGCGCAGCACCTCGCGCGCGGCGAGGCCGTCGCCACCGCCCAGGATGAGGATAGTGTCGTGCCGCGGGGCATGGATCATTGTCGGATGGACCAGGGCTTCGTGATAGCGGTGCTCGTCGCGGCTGTCCAATTGCAGATTGCCGTTAAGGAAGAGCTGCGTGGCCCCGCCGCGATCGACGACGACGAGGCGCTGATAGGGTGTTGTCTCCGACCAGATGATTTCGCCCTCGAAGAGTCTGGTTTCGAGAAATCCCGTGAACCTTGCCGTACCGGTCAGGCCGGCTGCAACGATCGCAATGGCGGCAAGATTCAAAGCCAGTAGTTTGAAGCCGAGGGTGCCCCGAAAAATCCACCATGCGAGTGCGCCGACCAGCAGATTCAAGAGGCCGAAGACCAGGCTCACGGCCATCAGGCCGAGCTGCGGCACCAGCACCAGGGGGAACAGGAGAGCTGCTGCCAGAGCGCCCAGATAGTCGACCGTCAGGATATTGGAGATATTGATCTTGAGTGCCTGCCGGCGTTGCAGAAGCCGCAGGACCAGCGGGATCTCGAGGCCGACGAGCGTGCCGATGAGGAGGCAGAGGAGAAACAGGAACGCCTCGTAATTGTCGATCACGGCGAAGGCGAAAAACAGAACGGGGGCGCTGAAGCCGCCGATCAGCCCGAGGCAGATCTGGGTCGCGACGAAGCCCGCCTCGAGCGCTTCGACATAGCGCGAAAGCCAGGCGCCGATGCCCATGGCAGTCATGAAGAGGCCGATCACCAGCGAAAACTGATAGACCGAATCGCCGAGCAGATAGGAGGAGACGGTGCCGGCGATCAGCTCATAGATCAGGCCGGCGGTGGCGATGACGAAGGTCGCTGCGAGCAGCGGCAGGTAGGGTGCCCGGACCTGCTCCGGTTCGAGCCTCGAACTCAGGTGATCACGGCCGCGATGATGATCGCGAGCGCAATCGCCACCGCACCCATCAAGATCGCCACGGCATTATTGTGCTCGTCGATGATCTCTTTCTCCAAAGAGAAATGGGTAATCTTGTCGATGAACCAAAAGCAGCCAATGAATAGTGCGAGACCGAGTACTGTATAAATAATCGTCGCCAAAACTTCTGAAATCAGTATTGCATCGAAAACATGCATCCTTATCGATCCTTGTTATTTTACGCCATAGGCTGCTGCATTGCCGACGCTTCCGGCTCGAACGCTGCGGGAGACCGCACTGCTTTCGGCACCATAGCCGTAATAGGTGGCATAAGCGGTGCCGAGTGTCAGCAGCGTGAAAACGATGAAGATGAGCTTAGTCATCGTCGTCGTCGCCCCACCGCCGTTTCTCGAAACCGAATTTGGTGATGGGGAGCGACAGGGCGCTTGCCGCGGCAATCAACAACAGCGCGATCAGATAGCGCAGCGGCATGACCCCTTGCCGAACCTCGACATCGAGCCAGCGGATCCGGCTGTCTTCCGACTCCGCCTCGAGTTCCAGGGCATAGTTGCCAGCTGCCGGAACCTTGAAGGCTACACTTGCGGTCTTGCTGCCTTCGGTCCAGCTCTCGCCACCCTCGCTGCCATAATAATAGCCAAGCTCGCGGCCAATGGCCAAGATCGGCTCGTCACCATCCTCAACCCTGCCCTCGACAAAAATCCAGGAATTGTCGAGCGGGGCCTCTATTGCCACTTCGACAAGCTGGTCGGGGTCATTGACGGTGAAGGCAAGTTGAGTGTTGCCTTGAAGTGGGTCCGAAATCCTCTTGCTGGCCATGGTTTGTCCGGCCCCGACAATGGCCCAGACGACAAAGGCGGCCGCTGAAACACAGCAAAAGATTTGCCCGACCTTCGAAAGCGACTTGACGAACTGGCTTGGCGTAAAGGGCTGGCAAGGGTGAATTCCCGAAGCCCGTGGCAGCGACTCTTTCAAATCAAAGGCCTGAGCCACGTCCTCATGGCTCAAATACTGCCCGAGCCCAAACTCCAGCTCATCGCCGCTCTGCTCGTACTCGAAGAGATGCGGCGGATTAATGGCTTCGGTGACGCTGACATTGTCACCTTGCCGGGCGATCCAGGTAAGCTCGCCTTCGGCAAAAGCGACGCGCGCCGTGTATTGCTCGAACAACCGGTACTCATCGCTACGAAAGGTGATCCGGCGCTTGCGCTTGAAATGTTTCACCTGGGCCGGTTCGGGCAGTTCCCGCACGCGTCTGGAGAAAACGACATGGCCGTCATTGTAGGTGATCCAGGCATAGCCATGGGTTGCCGAGAAGAGCTGCGAGCTGACCCAGGAATAGAGTTCGCCGTCTTCGACCATCTCGTAGCCGATGAGGCCGATGACGGTGAATCTGACTTCCTGGATGATGCCGGTCCGGCCGATCATGAAGGGCGTGAACGGCCGCTCGATGCGCTGGAATTTGGCGACGGCTTGGTAGCCTTCATGGGCGTCCATGACGGCACCGCAATAACCGCAAACGAGGCTCCTGACGTTGTGGCCACCCTTGAGTTCCAAGGGTGCGGCGCAGGAGGTGCAACTGACGGATCGTACCTCGCTCACCGGGCCGGCCTGATCTCGAACGGATCGACCCAGACGCCATCACTCGCCGCAACGCCCATCTCATCATATTCGAGGGTGATGAGCCTGGCGCCCCCGGATCGGAGATGCGCGTAGTCGAAGCTCTGGCCTACCTCCAAGGCCTCCGGCAGTTCGCCCCTCACGGCATTGCAGGTGCCGCGGCCGAGCTCGCTGATGATAAAGCGGTCGTCGAAAAGCGTGAGCGTGGCGCCGAGTTCGAGCCTTTTGAAATCAGGTGCGCCGCCGATCTCGATGGGTGTCTCGACGGCGATATCGCCCTCATCGACGCTGACCCACCGGCCCGGTTCGGCGGCAGCTCCCTCGACAATCACCCAGAATTCGTCCCAATATCCATTCGCGTAATCAAAGCGCGCCTGTCCTACGACATCAAAGCGCCATTCGCGATATTGAAACCGACCGCCAAGCCGCAGGATCGAGGGCAGGTCGGCCATGACACCGCGCTTGCCGGCCAACTTCACGGCCTCGTCATCGAGGAACACCGAGCTGTCGCAATAAGCGCAGGTGACGAGCTTGGTATGGCTCAGCGCCGCCTTGAGCGCGGCGCCGCAATTGGGGCAATTGAAGCTGCGTTCAGCCATTCGCGCTAGGGACGGGTTGTCGCTAGCTCAGGCAGGCTCGGTCGGCTTGCCGGCTTCGGCCCAATCCTTGAAGCCGCCCAGATTATAGACCTTCTCGTAGCCCATATCCTTAAGGGTCTTGCCGGCCAGGGCGGAGCGGCCGCCGGATGCGCAATAGAGCACCACCGTCTTGTCGGCGGTAAGCGCCGGCAGATGCATCGGCGAATCCGGATCGGCCTGAAACTCCAAAAGACCACGCGGAATGTTGACGGCGCCAGGGACTTTGCCCGACGCCTCGACCTCGCCCGGTTCCCGCACATCGAGCACGACCACATCGGCTCCCCCGATACGCGCCTCTGCGTCGTCCATGGCGATCGCAGGCACGGCCGCCTTGGCTTCCGCCATCAGATCCTTGAGACTCTTGGCCATCTGAATGCTCCTTGGTTCGGTTCAGCGTGGGGTGAGGCCGCCGGGACCAATATTGAAGCCGCCGCCACCGGCATTGATATGGGTGTTGGTGACGAACGATGCATGGTCCGACAACAGCCAGAGCACGGCTGCGGCAATCTCCTCGGGCTGACCGGTGCGGCCCATCGGGATCGTCGCCTCGACTTCGGCACGCCGTTCGGGATTGTCACGGACGCGGGCCGTCATGTCGGTCATCGTCATGCCGGGACGCACGACGTTGACGCGAATGCCTTCGGCCGCCACCTCGCGGGCGAACCCCGAACTGAACACATCCACGGCACCCTTGGTTGAAGCGTAGGTGCTCGCCCCTTCGCGGCCGCCTGTCGTTGCGGCAAGTGACGAAATATTGACGATCGCCCCGCCCTTGCCGCCATGCTTCGTCGAAAGGCGCCTGGCCGCCTCGCGGCAGCACAGCATCAACCCCAGCACATTGACCTCGAACATGCGTTTGACGGTGGCGGCGTCGATCGAATCGACCCTCGAAGGCGTGCCGATCCCGGCATTGCAGACCAGATGGGTGAGCGGTCCGAGCCGGTCTTCGGTCTGTTCGAACATGCGCACGATCTCGTCTTCACGGCCCATATCGGCCTTGACGGCGGCGGCATTGATGCCGCGCGCGATGAGTTCGGCGACAAGACTCTCCGCAGCTTCGGCCTGCTCGCGGTAATTGACTGCGACATTGTAGCCCTCGGTCGAAGCGAGCTTGGCGGTGGCCCGGCCGATGCCGCGCGATCCGCCGGTAATCAAGACGACCTTGTTCATCATTCTACCTCCCTTTGAAACTGCTCATCGCCGAACCATGATGACATCGTGAATTGCCTGTAGCAGAGAAGGGCGGTCAAGCAGAGACGTCGATCGCCCGATAATTGGAGCTTCCTTGAATGGCTGTGAAATTCATTCAGCTCGGCCTTGGCGGCTGGGGCCTGAACTGGGCCCAATATGTGTCGGGCACGGTGGCCGAGGCCGAGCCCGTGGCCTTTGTCGAGCAGTCCGCCGAAGCCCGGGCGCTGGCGATCAGTCAAGCCGGGCTGCCCGAAGATAAGATCTATCCGGATCTCGCCACCGCCGGTGCTGCGGTCGAAGCGGATGCCGTGCTTGCGATCGTGCCCTTGGGCGTTCATGCGCCGGTGGCGAGCGATGCGCTCGAGCGAGGCTATCACGTCCTGGTCGAAAAGCCGTTCACGCCGACGGTCGAGGATGCGGTCGAGGTCGTTGCGCTGGCGGCGTCACGCGAGCGGCTCTTGATGGTCAACCAGAATTATCGTTGGTTTCCGGCACCGCAGCTCGCACGCGAACTGGTGCAGAACAACGAGATCGGCGAAGTCGTCTCGGTCGCCCTCGATTTTCATCGCTACTACGGTCCTGCTTACCGCTATTTCTTTCTGGAGCAGCCGCTGTTGAGCGACATGGCGATCCATCATTTCGACCTGATGCGCTTTGTCTTGGGGGATGACGCCGAAAGCGTCTCCTGCCTGAGTTGGAACGAGCCGGGCTCGCCCTTTTCCGGCAATCCGGCAGCGGCGGCCACTATCCGCTTCAAACGTGGCACCATCGTCAGCTATCGTGGCTCGTGGCTGTCGCGCGGCAACGGTACAGCATGGGCCGGTAATTGGCGGCTCGACGGCACCAAGGGCTCGATCAGCTTTTCCAGCCGTTCGGCCGGGCCGCTCGAGCTCGGCGCCGACTATGTGACCCTATTCCAGGAGGGGAAGAGCGAGCGATCCCTGCCGCTACCGGTGCTGGACCATGTCGATCGCGGCGGAGCACTCCAAGGCTTCGCCAGGGCAATTATGAGCGGCGACATTTCGCCGGCCTCCGCACCCGGTCACGACAATCTCAAGAGCCTCGCACTCTCCGAGGCCGCTTCCCGCTCGGCGCTGGCCGAAGGTACGACCGTCACCCTTCGCGACATTCTGAAGGAGCCGTTATGAGCAGTCCCCGCATACTCGTCTGGAATGAATATCGGCACGAACGCGAGAACCCCGAGGTCGGCAAGATCTATCCGAATGGCATTCACCACGCGATCCAGGAGGGTCTGGCAGAGCACGGGCTCGAGGCCCGAACGGCGACGTTGGACGAGCCCGAGCATGGCCTGACCGAAGCCGCCCTTGCCGAAACCGACGTCCTGACCTGGTGGGGTCACAAGGCGCATGGCGAGGTCAAGGACAGGATCGTCGATCGGGTCCAGGCTCATGTCCTCAACGGCATGGGTCTCCTGGTTCTCCACTCCGCGCATTTCTCGAAAATCTTCAAACGCCTCATGGGAACGGGCTGCGATCTCAAATGGCGCGAGGCCAACGAACGGGAGCGGATTTGGGTGGTCGACCCAAGCCACCCCGTTGCCGCCGGACTTCCCGAGCAGTTCGGTTTCGATGCCGAGGAAATGTATGGCGAGCATTTCGACATCCCCGCACCCGACGAGCTGGTGTTCGTCAGCTGGTTCAAGGGCGGCGAGGTGTTCCGGAGCGGCTGCAGCTTTCATCGCGGGCGCGGCCGCATCTTTTATTTCCGGCCGGGCCACGAGACCTATCCGACCTATTTTAACGGCCATGTCCGCAAGGTCATCGCCAACGCCGCGCGCTGGGCGGCACCCGTCGACACCGCCAAGCCGATACGCGGCAACGCCCAGCCGCTGGAGCGGCTTTAGCCGGTCAGGCCCAGGAGATAGAGCCCGATACCGGCGGTCGAAATGATCGCGAGCGTGGTGATCATGCCGAGCTTGAAGCGCCACATCGCGATCATCGCCAGTAAAGCCAGCGTCAGCGCCCAAGGATCGACGCTTGGGAGGATCGGTGCTTCGAAACGGATTGGTCCTGCGGCAATCGGCAGATGCTCTCGGAAAAGGACATGAATCGCGAACCAGATGGCAAGGTTGAGCACGACGCCGACCACGGCCGCGGTGATCGCCGAAAGCGCGCCCACAAGTGCTGGATTGTTGCGTAGCCGCTCGACGAAGGGCGCGCCCAAAAAGATCCACGCAAAGCAGGGCGCAAAAGTCACCCAGGTTGCCAGCAGGCCGCCGAGCGTCCCGGCAAGAAGGGGCGGCAGCGCGCCGGCTTCGCGATAAGCGCCTAGGAAGGCAACGAACTGGACCACCATGATCAAGGGTCCCGGCGTGGTTTCCGCCATGCCCAGGCCGTCCAACATTTCGCCCGGATTGAGCCAGCCATATGTCTCGACCGCTTGCTGCGCGACATAGGCAAGCACGGCATAGGCGCCACCGAATGTCACGACAGCCATCGTCGAGAAGAACAGCGCGATCCGACTGAAAATGTCATCGGCACCCAAGACCAAGACTAGTGTGGCCACCGGCAGTAGCCAGAGCCCAAGCCAGATGCCCGCCGCACGTAAGGTCCTGCGCAGGTCGCCAGACGTTATGTCGGGAGGCAACGGATCTGGCTCGTTTATGGTCTGAGCTCTCACAGGGCCATGACCGCCGCCGATCTGAAATTCGGGCCGCTGCATCTTGCCACCGGCAAAGCCGATGAGTGCTGCGCCGAAAACAATGGCGGGGAAAGGAACGTTCATGAAAAAGATCAAAACGAAGGCGAGACCGGCGAGGCCGAGCATCAAATTGTTCTTGAGCGCTCTCTGCCCAATCCGCCGCAGGGCTTGCAGCACCAGGGCCAGGACGGCGGCCTTCAGGCCGAAGAACAGCGCCGAAACCGCGCCGACTTGGCCGTAAAGCGCGTAGATCCAGCTCAACGCCATAATGACGATGACGCCAGGCAGGATGAACAACCCTCCGGCGATGATGCCGCCGCGAGTCCGGTGCATCAGCCAGCCGATATAGGTTGCCAGTTGCTGCGCCTCGGGACCGGGTAGCAACATGCAGAAATTGAGCGCATGAAGGAACCTGTCCTCGCCGATCCAACGCTTTTCCTCGACGAGAATGCGGTGCATTACCGCGATCTGACCAGCGGGTCCGCCAAAAGATAGGGCGGCAACTCGAAGCCAGACAAGGGTGGCCTCACGCAATGAAACGTGGCCGCCGGGCTTGGCTACGCCAGCCAATGGCGACGCGTCTTGAGACATGGTGACCCCGCTAGTCACGAAGTTGCCCCCTTGGGCTTGTGCGAAATCCAGTTATGCGTCTCGTCGGCGGCATCGCGGCACCAGCGATAGAAGGAGTCGTAGAGCACCATGCCGGCCTCGAGTTGCTCCAGATCATCGGCATACATCCGAGACAAACCAAGAGAGGCCGCAAGCAGGCCGGCGGCTTGAGGTGCGAGCTCGGTTCGAGCGGTATCGGCGCCGCGGACGATGAGCGCCAAGTGAGCCAGCGGTTCGTGGCACTGCAGCTCGAACTCCTCGAGCATGACATCGAAGGTGCAAAGGTCACCCCGATGGCTCCAGTGCACCCCCTCGACATCGAAAGGCGTGGCACCGAAGCGGTCGGCAACATCGATCACCTCGGAAGGGGCGACGAACAGAAACACGGCTTGAGGGTCGACAAATCTGCGGATCAGCCAGGGACAGGCGATGCGGTCGATCTTGGGTCTCGTCCGGGTCACCCAGATCGTTCTTGCGGATGGATCGCGCGGCGGCATCTTGGCCTCCGGCACCATCGGCAGTCCAGCATTGGCCCAGGCAAGGGTGCCGCCATCGAGCGATTCGGCCGGAACGCCGAGGTGCCGCAGCCACGCGGCGACACCCTGGCTTAGCTTTTTGCTCTTCCGGCAGACCACAACGGCATTGCGGCCTTGGAACTCCACGCCCCACTTTGCCACTTCGTCAAATGGACGGCGCGATGTCCCCGGGATCAGACGCGGGTCAGCTGAAAAATCGGCCTCGATCTGGACGTCGATGATCGACGGGCATCTGGGTGTGCCGATGAGGCGAATGAGCTTGTCGACTGAAATGACGTTTGTGGCGGGCATGCTGCGTCCTCCGTTTGGTTAAGGACGCGATAATTCAGCATGTTGCCTCGTGGGGATATCGCAAACCCCATGCGCGGAATAAACTCAATCGCTGGCATAATGTCAACGATGCGGCGAGGGATTAGTGGAGTTGCGGTTTCTTCAAAAGATCGTTACGGTCGATGGATTTGATGGTCAGATGCATTTCCTCGCCACGGCGATTGATGGTCAAAGGCACCTCGCAGCCCGCCTGACCCATTGACCAGATCCTGCGGTAGAGCTCGGCCAGCTCCTCGACGTCGGCACCCGCCACGGCCGTAATGATGTCGCCGACGACAGCACCTGCGGCCTGGGCCGGACCGTCACTGGCGAGACCGGCAAGAGCGATCCCGGATGCGGTTTCGGTCGGGTAGATGCCGAGCCATGGCCGTGCCGGTTTTTGGATTTTGCCGAACATCTTGAGCTCGTCGAGAATGGGCGGCAGCAGATCGACCGGTACGATCATATTGCCGCTGGTCGTCTCCTTGCCGTCCTCGGTCTGTCCCTGGATCAAGAGCGAGCCGACACCGATCAGCCGCCCCTCGCTATCGAAACAAGCTGCCCCACCCCAATGCGGATGCGCCGGGGCAGTAAAGAGTGCCTCGTCCAGGAGATATTCCCAATATCCCGCAAACTCACGCTTGCCGGCGAGCGTCGCCTGAAGGGCCCCGGATTCGCCGCCGGCACCGGCGACGATCACCTCCTCGCCGATCGCCACATCATCGGCACTGCCGAGCCTTACCGCCGGCACCTCGAGGCGGCCCAAGGCCTGGACCAGACCAAGGCCGGTGGTTTGATCATAGCCTAGAACATAGCCCTGGGCGGTGGTGTTGTGGTTGGTCGTCAGCCAGACGGAACTGGCTTCGGTGATCAAATAGCCGATGGTCAGGACCAGCCCGCTATCCTCGATGACGATGCCGTTGCCGAGACGCTCGGTGCCGAGGATCGACGCCGTGAAGGCGTCCTCGGGAATGTCCGCGCGCACGCTGACCACACTTGACAGCGTCGAGCCCAAATCGAAAGCCACATGGTCTTGGCGCGGCCGGGCCTGCGCCGGAATTTCCCAATCTTGTTGTTCCATTGTGTGGCTATCCTCGATTGTGCGAAACGTTCCAGGAAGGAATAAGACTAGAGCGCTGCGTGCCGTACAGGAAGAGTGCCACTAGCGCCACATCGTCAAGTGGTGACGCAACTGGGCGTTGCAACCGATCGTTGCAACCGGATGTCGTCGCCTTGCGGGAGGGAGAAAAGGATGCGTACGATCAAGGGGCCGGGATTGATGCTGGCCCAATTTCTCGGGCCGGAGCCGCCCTTCGACCGGCTCGACACCCTGGCGGCATGGACCGCCGACATGGGCTATGAAGCGGTCCAGCTTCCGACCTTCAATCCCCGGGTTTTCGATCTCGAGAAGGGGGCTTCGAGCCGAACCTATTGCGATGATGTCAAAGGGCTGCTCTCCGATCACGGCATTGTCCTCGCGGAGCTTTCGACCCACCGCCAGGGCCATATTCTTGCAAGCCATCCGGCTTACGACGCCAGCTCCGACGGCATGGCGCCCCCTGAGGTACGGCACGACCCGAAGGCGCGACAGGAATGGGCGGCCCATCAGATCATGCTGGCCGCTGCTTCGGCGCGCAATCTCGGCCTCGACCGCCATGCGACATTTTCGGGCTCCTTGCTGTGGCCGTTCATCTATCCCTATCCGCCACGTGCGGGCGGTCTGGTCGAGGAGGCCTTCGCCGAACTCGCCGCGCGCTGGCTGCCGTTGCTCGATGCCTTCGATGAGGGCGGCGTCGATGTCGCCTTCGAGATCCATCCGGGCGAGGACCTCCATGACGGCGTCACCTTCGAGCGGTTTCTCGACGCGGTCGACCAGCATCCGCGCGCCAATATTCTCTACGACCCGTCCCATCTTTATCTGCAGATGATGGACTATGTCGGCTTCATCGAGGTCTATGCCGAGCGCATCAAATGCTTCCACGTCAAGGATGCGGAGCTGAAGCGCAGTCCGAGGACGGGTATCTGGGGCGGCTATCAGGGCTGGCAGCAGCGGGCCGCGCGGTTCCGCAGTCTCGGCGACGGCGATATCGATTTCAACGCCATCTTCTCGGCGATGACCCACATCGACTATGACGGCTGGGCCGTGGTCGAATGGGAGTGCTGCTACAAGCATCCCGAAGAAGGTGCGCGCGAGGGGGCGGAATTCGTTCGCCGGCACATCATTCCGGTAGCCGACCGCGAGTTCGACGCGACCATGCAAACGGCGGCGGATCGTGACCGCAACAGGCGAATTTTGGGGTTGGGAGGCTGATCGTGGCAGGAAATCCGATTGTCGGGATCCTCGGGCGGAGATTGCGCCTTGGTGTCGTCGGCGGTGGCGGCGAGGCGTTGATCGGCCCGGTGCATCGCATTGCGGCGAGGCTCGACGACTGCTTCGAGATCAAGGCCGGTGCGCTCTCCTCCAGTCCCGAGCGGAGCCGGGCGCAGGCCCAGGAACTCGCCTTACCTCGGGCCTATGATGATCTGGCGGCGATGATCGACGTCGAGCGAACGCTCGATGATGGCATCGACGCCGTCGCCATCATGACGCCCAATGATAGCCACTTCACTCTCGCGAGCCAGGCGCTCGAGGCAGGGCTGCATGTGATCTGCGACAAGCCGCTCACCAATACCTTGGAAGAGGCCCGGGGACTAGTCGCCAAAGTCAGGGACAGCGGCTGCGTTTTCTGCCTGACGCATAATTATAGTGGCTACCCGATGGTCCGACAGGCGCGTGCGATGGTGCAGGCAGGCGAGCTTGGCCGCATCACGCTGGTCCATGTCGTCTACGCCCAAGGTACATTGGGTGCGCCGATCGATCCCGATCCTTCGAAACTACCGGCGCGGCTGCGCTGGCGGCTCGATCCGGCCAAGGGCGGGGTCTCCCATGTCCTGGGCGATATCGGCACCCACGCGCACCAGCTCGCCTGCTTCATGACCGGGCGCAATGTCCGGCGCGTGATGGCCGATCTCGGCTCGGTCTTTCCGGGCCGCGAGGTTCACGACAACGCGAATGTCTTGATGGAGCTCGATGACGGCGTAAAAGGCCTGCTTTGGGCGACCAAAGCTGCGACCGGGGCCGAGAATGCGCTCGCAATCGAAATCTACGGCGAAAAGGGCGGGTTGTTCTGGGAGCAGAGCAACCTGCAGCAGCTTAGGGTCATGCGGCCCAATCAGGGTGCGACGATCCTGAGCCGGGGGCTGCCTGAACTCCATCCGGCGGCGAAGCGTGCAGCGAGGATTCCGCCCGGGCATCCGGAGGGTTTTCACGAAGCCTTCGCCAATCTCTACAGGGATTTTGCGGAGACCGTCGCGGCGCGCCTCGCCGGCCGTAACGCCGATCCCTTGGCATCGGACTTCCCGACCGTGGAGGATGGGGCGCGCGGCCTTGCCTTCATCGAGGCCTGCGTTCGTTCATCGGCCGCGAAGCAATGGGTCGATTGTCCGCCAATCTGACGAGCCCCGGGTTTTCGAGCCCGCTCGCCGTTCCCTGGCTTCGGGTTGCCCGAAGTGCCTCGATCTCGATTCGCAAGCGTTCGAGTTCATTGCGAAATCTGGCCAATGCCATCGCGTCGGATAGCTCATCGAATGAGGTATCTCGGTGAGTGTCGTCGACCTTCATCGCAGCCTCTATGACCTCCTATAGTCTTACTATAGTACACACTCATGGAGCTTTGTGACAGCTTTATGACCGAGACGTTAAAAATTCGGGGCGCCCGCCGCGACGAGCGCCCCGATCGGTGCGTCGGATCAAGCGGCCGGCGGGATTTCCTGCGTAAACAGGGTCTGGCCGCCGATATCCTTGAGGTGCACGGTCATTACCTCGCTCTCGCGGTCGATCTCAACCTCGCCGAAAAATTGCATACCGGCGCTCGGGGGCAGATTGACCTGGCCCTCTTCGGGCGCCTTCACGAACATCACCTGCGGCCCGAAGGTGTTATCCATGGGGTTCGGACCGAAGGTGCCCGAATTCAGGGGGCCTGAGACGAACTCCCAGAACGGGGCGAATTCCTGGAATTGCGCCTGGTTCGGATCATAGTAGTGGGCTGCCGTGTAGTGCACGTCGGCAGTGAGCCAGACGGTGTTCTTGATGTTGTTGTCGCGGATGAAACGGAGCAGTTCGGCGATTTCGAGCTCACGGCCGAGAGCCGGACCGTCGCCATTCGCCATGTTCTCGAAATTTTCGCTTTTGCCGTCCGGTACGACCAGGCCGATCGGCATGTCGGAGGCAATCACCTTCCAAGTCGCGTCCGACTCCTGCAAAGCCCGCCGCAGCCAACGGAGCTGATCGCTGCCGAGAAAGCGCGTGATATCGCTCGCGGATTCCTGGCGATTCGGTGTGTTTGGACCGCGATAGGAGCGCATGTCGATGCGGAAGATGTCGAGCATCGGGCCATAGCTGAACTGCTGATAGAGCCGATCGGGCTCGTAGGCGCTCTGGCGCACCGGCATGTATTCCATGAAGGCGCGGCGCCCCCGCGCAGAGAGCAAGGGGACGCTGGTTTCCTTGTATCTCTCGTCCTCGAGGATCTCGGTCGGGTACCAGTTATTGGTGACCTCGTGATCGTCCCACTGGGCGAACATCGGCACCTCGGCATTGAAGCGGCGAATGTTCGCATCCATCAGGTTGTAGACATAGTTGCCGCGGAATTCGTCGAGCGTTTCCGCGACCTTCGACTTCGCCTCGGTCGTCACGTTCTTCCAGATCTCGCCATTGGGCATCTCCTGCTCGGCCTCGATCGGGCCGTCGGCATAGATAGTGTCGCCGGAATGAATGAAGAAATCCGGCTGCGCCTGCCGCATCGTCTCATAGATCTTCATGCCGCCGAAATCGGGATTGATGCCCCAGCCCTGGCCCGCCGTATCGCCCGACCAGACGAACCGCACCGTGCGTTGGGTCTCAGGCGACGTCAGGAAGCTTCCCATCACCGGTTCGCTGACGCTGGAAAGATCGGCGAGGCTGGTGAAGTCGATCCTGTAAAAGATCCGCTGATCCGCCGGCAGGCCCAACAAATCGACTTTCCCCGTATAGTCGGTATCGGTCAGAACATTGAGTGGCTCGGTACCGCGCGCGGTTGCGAAATTTTCGCTTGTCGACCAGCTCACTCCCATCCGCGCCGGCCGATCGGCCTTCGACCAGATGATGGCACCGCCGGGGCGCAGATCGCCGACCTGAGCGCCGTAAGGGGCCTGGACGCGCTCGGAATCAGCGATGATGGAGGTCTGTGCGAAACCGCGGATCGGCAGGCCCGAAGCGGAAACGAGCCCGGCGCCGGCCAAGGCACTCGAGCGCAACAACCCACGCCGCGAGATCGAACGGAATGTCTTCATACTGAATCTGCTCCCAAGGCTGACTACGTCTTTTTTCGAGACCTGCCAAATCTAGCCTGAGGCTGTGACAGTGCCTTGGGCAAATCGTGACAGTCCGATGACAACGGAGCGAACGGCGTGTCTACGGCTCTAGATCTCCACCCACATCCGCAAGAGGTTGTGGAAGCTTTTCGAGACGAGGTCGAACTCGGCGGTCTTGCCGGACTTGTCGAAGAGGTCGCGGCGGACTGTCTCGAGATCGAACAACAGCTCGCGTTGTGCCGGATCGCGGACCAGGCTTTGTACCCAGGAGACGGCGGCGAGGCGCTGGCCGCGGGTGACGGGGGCGACGTGATGCAGGGCCGAGGTCGGGTAGAGCACCAGGGCTCCAGGCGGCAACTTGATTTCCTGCGCGCCGAGCATGCCTTCGATGACCAGCTCGCCGCCGTCATAGTTGTCCGGATCTTCCAGAAACAAGGTGAACGACATGTCGGAGCGGATCGGCGGCCGGCCCGACATCAGGGCATTGTCGACATGGGTGCCGTACTCCATGCCCGGCTCGTAGCGCGACACCAAAGGCGGCTTGATGATCTTGGGTCGGGCCGCCATCTCGAAGGTCAGACTAGCGCGCACCGCCGCGAGGATCGATTGCTGCACCTTTTCGGTTTCAGGGCCCGGCTCGAGTTGCTGATTGTTCTTGACCGCCCGCGCGAACTTGCCGGCGGTCGCCCCGCCATCGACGAACCGCATCGAAGTGACCTTGGCCCGCACCAGCTTGGCCGCGTCGTAATCGAGAATATCCGGGATGGAGATGATCATGGGCAAAAGCCTCCGCGTCACTGCTGATGCGACGATTCCACGGGTTGGTGTGTCTAGTCGAGGCTTGCCTGTCGGCTCATATCGGGAAGCTCATGGGCGATGCCCTTGTGGCAGTCGATGCAGGTCTTCTCGCCGGTCTCGAGAAAGCGTTCATGCTGCTCTGCGGCGCGCGCCGACTGGCGGGTGAAATCCATGTATTCGAGGGCATGGCAGTTGCGGCATTCGAGGCTGTCATTGGCAGTAAATCGTGCCCATTCCCGCTGCGCCATGACCAGACGATGCTCGAGGAATTTTTCGCGGGTGTCGATGGTGCCGAAGATCGCCCCCCAAACCTCCTTCGAGGCTTGCATCTTGCGCGCGATCTTGTCGGTCCATTCATGCGGTACATGGCAATCGGGGCAGGTCGCCCGCACACCGGAGCGATTAGTGAAATGAATGGTTGGCCTTATCTCCTGGTAAACGTTCGCCTGCATCTCATGGCAAGAGATGCAAAAAGTCTCAGTATTCGTCGCCTCAAGTGCGGTGTTGAACGCGCCCCAGAAAATCACGCCGGCGATGAAACCTCCAAGAGTCAAGAAGGCGAGGCTGAAATGGACGCTTGGCCGTGTCAGGACCAGCCACCAGCGTTTGAGCCAGCTCCCCATGTGTTTCACCTTCCTCTGGATTTTCTCCGCCTATTCTGATGACTGGCCGGTTTCTTCAATCAGCAGGCTGTCCACATCGACAAAATCATTGCCGACAAGCGGTTGCACATCATGCTGCACGACGTGGCATTGGTTGCAGAAATATCGCCGTGGTGACACGACCGCGAGGATCTGGCCCTCGCGGTCCATGAAATGGGTGATGCTAACCATTGGCGCCTGTGACTGCTCAATAGCCGTACGGCTATGGCAGCTGAGGCATTGATTGTAGTTGCGGTCCAGCTGATAGCCGTCGATCGCATGCGGGATCGTCGGCGGTTGTTCAGGATAATTCCGAGCCCGGCGAAGATCCCTGTTCTCCACCTTGGCCAGCCGTGGCGGTTCACCCTCGTCGGTCAGCGGCGTCGGTCCCCGCAATGCGTCGATTTGCTCTTGAGCGACCACTGCGCCGCTAGCAGCTGCCATGATCAGGAAAACCAAAAGAGAACGCACGATCAAGCCTCCCTTGCCGGGACAATCCTAACGGCGCACTTCTTGAAATCGGTCTGCTTGCTGATCGGATCGGTGGCGTCGAGGGTCACCTTATTGATCAGCTGCGACGCATCAAACCATGGCACGAAGACCAGCCCCTGCGGCGGCTTGTTGCGGCCACGCGTTTCGACCCGTGTGCGGATCATGCCGCGACGCGATTCGACATGAACCTCATCGCCACGGCGCAGACCCTGCTCGCTCGCATCATCAGGGTGCATGTAGACGACGGCCTCAGGGAAGGCGCTGTAGAGTTCCGGCACGCGCCTGGTCATCGAGCCCGAATGCCAATGCTCGAGCACACGGCCGGTCACCAGCCAGAAGGGAAATTCATCATCCGGACTTTCGGCCGGTGGCTCGTAGGGCAGGGCGAAGATCCGCGCCTTCTTGTCTTCGTAGCCGTAGAATTGCACACCACTCCCAGCCTCGACATAGGGATCATAGCCTTCGCGGAATCGCCAAAGCGTTTCCTTGCCGTCGACCACCGGCCAGCGCAGCCCCCGGGTCTCGTGATAGGCCTCAAATGATGCCAGATCATGACCATGACCACGTCCAAATCCGGCATATTCCTCGAACAGCCCCTTCTGAACGTAGTAGCCGAAATCCTGAGCCTCGTGATTACCGAACTCGGGATGGGTTTCGTCCAGACCGTAGCGATCAATCTCGCCATTGGCGAACAGGAGTTCGTAAAGCGTCTTGCCCCGGTAGTCGGGGTTGGCATCGAGGAACGCCGGGTCCCAAACCTCATCGGTGGTGAAGCGCTTGGAAAATTCGACCAGCTGCCAGAGATCGGACTTCGATTCGCCGGGGGCGTCGACCATCTGATGCCAGAACTGCGTCCGGCGCTCGGCGTTGCCATAGGCTCCCTCCTTTTCGACCCACATCGCCGTCGGCAGGATCAAATCGGCCGCCTGTGCCGTCACCGTCGGATAGGCATCGGAAACCACGATGAAATTATCAGGATTGCGGTAACCCGGATAGGTTTCCTCGTTCATGTTGGCCGCTGCCTGGAGATTGTTGTTCACCTGGATCCAGTAGGCGTTGAGCTTGCCGTCCTTAAGCATGCGATTTTGCAGAACGGCGTGGTATCCGGGCTTTTCCGGGATCGTGCCTTCGGGTACCTGCCAGATGGTCTCGGCGATCCGCCGATGCTCCGGATTATTCACCACCATGTCGGCCGGCAGGCGATGCGAGAACGTGCCGACCTCGCGGGCGGTGCCGCAAGCCGAAGGCTGGCCGGTGAGCGAGAACGGGTGATTGCCCGGCTCCGAGATCTTGCCGGTTAATAGATGAAGGTTGTGGACGAGATTGTTGCACCAGACACCGCGCGTGTGCTGATTGAAGCCCATGGTCCAGAACGAGACGACCTTGGTATTCGGATCCGCGTAGAGTTCGGCCAATTGTTCGAGCTTCGAAGGCTCCACGCCGGAAATCTCGGCAGCCTTGTCGACATCGTAATCTGCCACGAAAGCTGCGTACTCGTCGAGCGTCATAGGCTCGGAACCGTTTGGATCACCGGCATTGGCGGCGGCCTGCTCGAGTGGATGCTCGGGCCGGAGCCCGTAACCAATATCCGTGTTGCCGCGCCGGAAGATGCAGTGATTGGCGACGAATTCTTGGTCCATGCGGCCGCTTTGGACGATGTGATTCGCGATATAATTGAGGATCGCCAGATCGCCTTGGGGCGTGAAGACAATCGGCAGATCGGCGAGTTCGAAGCCGCGGTTCTCGAGGGTCGAGAGCACGACCGTCTTGACATGGGGCACACTCATCGCCCGATCGGTCACCCGGGTCCAGAGAATCGGGTGCATTTCCGCCATATTCGAGCCCCAGAGCACGAACGCGTCTGTCGCCTCAATATCGTCATAGCAGCCCATCGGCTCGTCGATGCCATAGGTGCGCATATAGCCGGCCACCGCCGAGGCCATGCAATGTCGTGCATTAGGGTCGATATTGTTGGAGCGGAAACCGGCCTTCATCAGCTTGGCGGCCGCATAGCCCTCCCAGATCGTCCATTGGCCTGAGCCGAACATGCCGACATAAGTTGGATCCTTCTCTTTTAGGACCTTCTTCCATTGCGCCGCCATGACGTCGAAGGCCTCGTCCCAGCTGACCGGGATGAAGTCTCCATCCTTGGCGTAAACGCCGTCTTTTTTACGCAGAAGCGGCTGCGTCAGGCGGTCTTCACCATACATTATCTTGGAAAGGAAATAGCCCTTCACGCAATTGAGGCCGCGATTGACTGGGGAATGGATATCACCGTGAGTGGCGACGACACGGTTGTTCTTGGTGGCGACCATGACGCTGCAGCCGGTGCCGCAGAACCGGCAGGGCGCCTTGTTCCAGTTCAGTGCCGTGACGTCCGCGGCCGTCACCAGATTCTGCGCCTCTGCCGGGATACCGATGCCAGCGACGGTGGCGGCAATTGTCCCTGCCTGCAGACGGATATAGTCGCGCCTTGAGAGTTCGGGCAGATCCATCTTGATAGCCTTCCCTAGTCTTCGGTTTGGTGGAATACGAGCGAGGCCGAAAGCACGCCGTCGAGCCGGTTCAGTTGATCGATCACCTCGGAAATTCGGCGTTCGTCGGCGCTTTCGATGACGGCAACGATCTTGCCGGACTCGCGGGCGAAAACGTCGGCTTCCGGAATTGCCCTGATCGCCATCTCGACGGCATCGCCGCTGGTCGGCACCGCCTGGACGATCACACTCGCAAAATGCAGTGGAGCCACTGTGCTCATACCGACGGCGGTCCGTAGATTAGCTGCGTCATCCAGACCACGAAGCCGTAACCGCCGACGGTAACCACGGCCAGTAC
Organism: Geminicoccaceae bacterium; assembly: GCA_041750975.1. Lineage (GTDB taxonomy): Bacteria > Pseudomonadota > Alphaproteobacteria > Geminicoccales > Geminicoccaceae > JBGSYN01. The sequence goes on from JBGSYN010000284.1 coordinate 22,809, forward strand.
CGGAAACAGCACCACAGTCAGAAAGATGAAAGCGACCAGTTCGCGCCATCGCTTGGGCGAAGTTGGCTGCTGCGTCATGGCGGGCCTCTCAGTTCAAGAAGACCTCATCGGCTCTAACAGTTGCCCACGAATTTGGCATCGTGCATTGATCTGAGTCAATCGTGTCGACCGATCCGAAGTTGTTAGGGAGTTCGCTTGGCAAGCAGATCGCGGATCTCGCCCAGTAGTTCCGCCTCCGTCGGACCTTTCGGCTCGTCGGCAGCGGTCTCGGGTTCCGCCTGTCGCTTGAGCGCGTTGACGCCCTTGATGACGAAGAACAGGATCCAGGCGACAATCAGAAAGGCGATGACAGCGTTGATGAAGACGCCATAGGTGATGATCGCCAGACCTTGTGTCTTGGCGTCGGCTGCCGAGACGACGTCCTGACCTGAAAGGTTTAGAAATAGACCTGAAAAATCGATTCCGCCGGTAAAGAGGCCGATGATCGGGTTGACGATGTCTTCGACGAAACTCGTTACGATTGAGATGAACGCAGCACCGATGACGATGCCGACACCCATGTCGACAACGTTCCCCTTGACCGCGAATTCCTTGAATTCATTGAGCATTTTGTTTGTCTCGTCCTCTATCCTTCGCTTCGACTACGTGGTTTTCTCAAAGCAGACAATTATGCATTTCATGTCGTCGCCCGACACGCTTTGATTTTCTGTGGGGCGAGCCGCCGAGGTTTGCCGCCAATAAATTCGTCCGGATACAGTTACATCATGCACGACCAAGCCATACTCGACGTTTTGCCCTGGCTCATCCTGATCCTGCTCGTGACCGGTGTCGCCGCCGGCATCCTTGCGGGCCTGCTCGGTGTGGGCGGCGGCATCGTTATTGTCCCGGTCCTGTTCTGGGGCATGAGCCTGTTGGGTTTCGAGCCGGCGATTTCGATGCTGCTGGCCGTGGGCACCTCCCTTGCAATCATTATCCCGACCTCGATTTCCTCGGCGAGGGCGCATTATCGCCGCGACGCCGTCGATGTCCCTCTGCTCAAGCGTTGGGGGCCCTTCATCTTTCTGGGCTCGCTGATCGGAGGGCTGGCGGCGCGCTATTTCGGCGGCGAGGGATTGACGCTCGTCTTCGGTATCATCGCCCTTGGTGTGGCGCTTTTGATGGTCAAGAAGACCCCGCCCGTCATCGGTACGAAATTGCCTCAATCGTTATGGCCGAACGCCGGCATTGCGGGGCTGATCGGGTTCTTTTCGGCACTCATGGGGATCGGCGGCGGCACACTTTCGGTGCCGACCCTCTCCGCTTTCTCCTTTCCGATCCGTCGCGCCGTCGGCACCGCGGCTACCTTCGGCCTGTTGATCTCGGTACCGGCGGTCTTCGGTTTCATCTGGAGCGGCTGGGGTATGCCGCAGCGCCCTCCCTACAGCCTCGGCTATGTCAGCCTGCCAGCCGCCGCCATCATCTTTCCGGTGACGGTCCTGTGCGCACCGATCGGTGCCCGCATCGCCCACACCATCAATCCGCGGGCGCTGCGCCTCGCCTTCGCAATTTTCCTTGCGATTACCGCCTTTCGCATGTTGCAGTCCACGCTACTCGGCTAACCCTTGACCTAAGACAAGGAGGAACCACGATGATCGCAGACCCTGGACAATTCCGGATCGTCGCCGTTGCCGTCACCTTGATCGCACTTGCCGGTGCGGCGCAGGCGGATTCGTCATCCTCTCTGTTCGCACCGGGATCTGTTACCGGCAGTGGCAATGAATCCTCGGCCGATCCCGGCGCGGGCCGCCAGATGCTGCGTAATTCCTGGAGCCAACGGATATTCGGTAGCCGGGAAACCTTACGCGGCGACGGTCTCGGTCTCGGCTACTCCGATTTCCGTGCGTCGACCATGAGCCCCGGGATTCTGTTCCTCAGACGCAGCAATAGCGGCATCGTGCTGAAGCCCGGCGGCAGTCGTCTCTTATTCGATTGGGGTAATTTCGGGTTCAGCTACCAAAGCGGGATCGGCCGCTAGTGGACGAGCGCTGCACCTTTCTCCGTCGGGACCGATGCCGTCAGTGCCGGGATTTCCTTTCCGTCAAATCGTTCATCGGGCTTCATGCCCATCATTCGAATGATGCTTGGGGCCATGTCGATTGTGTCGAAAGTCCCGGGCTCCGAGCACGGTGCAAATCCCGGACCCCAAGCGCAATACCAGGCGGTTTTGACATGGTTGCCGGCGCGGCCTGAAATATTGGGCTGGCCTTTGTCCCATCTGATTTCGCCGAAGCGCGTTGACGTAATGCCATCACTCGCTTGGGCTATCGCTTGCCTAGTGAATTCGACGACAAGGTCTGGTAGCGAAGCCCGTTCAGGGACATCGTCGGACAGCAGATCGTCGACGCGAACGACCTTCTCAACGATCGGCAACCCGGTCCGTCGATCGACGAAGCTATGCAAAGCCTTTTCAAGAAACCGACAGAGATCTTCGTATTCGTTGCCCGGCTCGACTGCGCCCTTGAGTTCGCGCCCGCGAAGATTGATGCGCACAAACCCGTGCGGTTCGCCGGGAGCCGCGAGGAATCGGTTCTTGCTCCAGTCTCTGAGATGTGGGGAGACGTTTAAGACGATCTTCTCGCGCAGTTCGTAGGGCAGTTTTCGTCCAGCCGCCATCAACGTCTCGATCGGCACCTGACTTTTAATCCGGCCGAGCAATGTCGTTTTTGCGTCTTCCGGGGCCGTCCCATCGGCGGCGATGCGATCGATCATCGCCGGCAAATGATGGACCCATCCATCATCTTTGCTCATGCCGTAGGTTGCGAATATGATGACCCGGCTGTCGGATCCCGCCGCATCCAACATCTGGCCGATGGCATGGTCGGTGGCGACATAGACCTCGTCGAGCGCACCCTCCAACAACCGCAACTCGTCGCGCGAAAGCTCCGTTCGATCGATCTGGCTGGTATCCCAGAGATAGTGGCCAGCGCGATGCACCGATCCGAATACTATTGCGAACAGATCGAACCGTTCCCGGGCAAGCGCCTTCGCAGCAATCCGTCCGCCCTGCTCGGCTGCGGCAATCGTTTCGCTCCGCAGACGGAGGAGTCCCGGCCCGGTCTGACGACCATAGATTTCCTCCTGCATCGTGGGCCGCCCAAATTCGCGTTCCGTTTGCGCCATGATTGAGCCGGGCACACTCATGGGTGTTGCGTCCGTTGCCGATTGCCAGCCCTTCAGATTCCAGGCGACGTCGGGTTGAAGATGCGTACCGGCAAAGGGCATGTCCATGACGCCGACACGAGCTCCCGCTGCGGCGATGTCCTGCCAAAAGGGCTGGCGCGGCCGATATTCCTTGGTCCAGGCGAGGCCGAAACCCATCCGATCCGGCCGCCAGACTTTGTAGTGATAGCGTCGCGAGACGTCCCGGCCTTCGAGCCAGCGGTCCCAGTTCATGCCTTCGAATATGCCAAGGCGTGGCTGCAACCCGGCGCGCGTGCCTTGGTGCCATAGCCTGGCCATGGCCGGCAGCCGCCCCTCGCTGATCAGGCGCTCGATGATGGTGATCTCGCCCGCATCGAGACCGATCAGAATTAAGGGCATTGAGCACTCCGAATCTTCGACAAGAAAGCTCATCAGCTGTCGCCGACGTCACGGCCCAAACATCGCACCGTTGCAAGCAATTTTTGTGCCTTGAGCGGTTTTCTTGACTCGACAACAATCCGGTTGCTATCGCGGTTCCTTAGCCGTGGCACTCTCCATTTTGGCGTCTCTCACAAGAAATTCATCCGAGCAGCATGACGATACGGGCGCCGCCGAGGTCGCCTGTCTCGATCGAGAGTGAGCCGCCATAGGTCTCCTCGACCATGTCACGCGCCAGAGCGAGGCCGATGCCCTGGCCGGGCTTGTTCGCGTCGAGCCTGCCGCCGCGCGCCTTGGCGAGCTTCTGCCCCGGCGTGGGAATGCCCGGTCCGTCATCCTCGATCACAAAGCGCAGCCGGCCATTGGCGTGGCCGTCGGCTTCGAGCCGGACATGGCTACTGCACCATTTGAAGGCGTTGTCGAGAAGATTGCCGAGCAGTTCGGTGAGATCGCCGGGATCGCCATAGAAGACGCAATCCGGTGCCACGTGCGAGCTCACCTGAACGTTCTTCTCCTGATAGACCTTGGCGAGCGCTTGCAGCAGGGGTGCTATCACTGGATGCACCCTGACGGGACCGGCGAGAGCGTTGCTCCCGGCAGAGGCGCCGCGCGCGGTATGGTAGGCGACGGTCTGGTCGATCCTGCTGGTTTGATCGCGCAGCAGAAGGCGCTGATCCTCCGGCAATGTGGGGAGGTCGAGCGTGCGCAGGACCGCGAGCGGCGTCTTCAGACTGTGCGCCAGATCGTCGAGCGCCTGGCGATATCGTTTGAGACGGGCGCTGTTGCCCGCGATCAAGGCATTGAGACTGCGGGTCAAAGGCTGCAGCTCCAGCGGAAATTCCGGCGAGAGCGCCTGTCGATTGCCGGCTTCAATCTCTCGAAGCTCCGCCACGAGGCGGCGCAACGGCCGCAAGCCCCAGCGCAACGCCAGCGCCTGGGCGATCAATAGCGCGAGCCCCGCGCCGCCCAGGCCCAAGGCGAGATTGGAACGGAAAGCCCGAATTTGTCGGCTATTGGCGGCGCGTGATGCGGCGATCTGGAAAACCAGAGGCCGATCGGCGGCGCCATCGAGTTCCCAAATCACCGGAAAGGAGAGCACCAGCCAGGCCGCGCCGTCATCGCTCCCAATATCTTTCAAACCAGGGTCCGAAGGCCCGCCGGGAGCAACCAATGCCGGCGCATCGCCCAGGGATGAGGCCGATTGCCAGAGCATTTCGCCATCGCTCCAGATGGCGCCGACGAGGCCCGAGCCCGGCATGGCGAGACGCGGCTCGGCCAGCGCTTCGGACATGAGGAGCGTTCCCGCCGGATCGAGTTCGGCGGCACCCAGAAGCAGATAGACCTGGGTCTGCAGCTGCTCGCGCAAGGCCGTTTCGACGCTCTCCCGAAAGGCCCGTTCCAGGGTCAGGCCGGTCAGCGTAAAGAAGGCGAAGAGCACGGCCGAGGCAACCAGCATCAGCCGGGCATTCAGGGATACCATCAGCCCTCGACTTTTCCATCGGGGCGATCCGACCGGAGGCGATAGCCACGGCCGCGCAACGTTTCGATCGGATCCTGTAGCCGTTCCGGATCGAGTTTCTTGCGCAGCCTGCCGATCAGAACCTCGAGGACATTGCTGTCGCGGTCGGCGTCGTCGGGATAGAGCCGCTCGGTGATCTCGAGCTTGGAGACGACCTTGCCGGCCCTCAGCGCCAAGTGTTCGAGCAGCCGATATTCGTAGGCGGTGAGTTCGATCGGGCGCCGATCGACCCGGACCTCCTGGCGATTGGTGTCGATCGAGAGCGGGCCGAATCGCAATTCTGCCTGGGCATGCCCGGCAGCACGGCGCGTCAGGGCTCGAACCCGGGCCAGAACCTCCTCGATATGAAAAGGTTTGACCAGATAGTCATCCGCACCGGCCTCGAGACCGTCGACCTTTTCCTGCCAGCGCCCGCGTGCCGTGAGGATCAGAACCGGAAAGCGCCGCTCACGTCGCCGCCAATGCCGGAGAATCTCGATTCCGTCCAGCCCCGGCAGGCCAAGATCGAGCACCGCAAGGTCGATCGGATAATCGAGCCCCAGATGCAGCACTTCCTCGCCATCGCCGCTGGCATCGGCGACATGTCCCGCAGCGCTGACCGCCTTGACGATCTGATCCCGCAGCGCCGTTTCGTCTTCGGCAACGAGGATTCTCATGCCGTCGTTCGACCAAGATGCTTGCGGCGAAACTCTCTCAGCCGCGAACCGCACCGGAGTTGGCATCGATCACGAGGGTGCGCACCCGGCGATTCGGAAGCAACACCTTGACCCGCCAGCGGCCGCCGCCCCCGTTCTGGAATTCGACGCTTAGGACGCGGCCGCCGCTTGCAGACTGAGCAATCGCGGCCGCCTGGTCGCGTGATACCGCCGTATTCTGGGCGACCTCCATCAGGGATTCCTGCGCGATAGGATCGGCAGAAGGAGCCGACACCAGCAGCAACGTTGCCAGAAGCAGTCCGGGGACAGAAGATTTCATCGGCCGGCAACGCCATGATCCGTTCGACAAGCAGCTGACAGACAGCTTGAATTGGCACATGCTGCAATAGCCAAAAACTAGCAGAGCCTTCCTTAACAGAGCCTGAACCAACCCATTCAGCTCCGGTTCAGCAGCCTTCGGCCATGGTCGGCATGTCAATCGACAGTTGGACCAATGGCCTGGTGAAAGGAACGACGATGCAAAAACGACTTGGGCTGAAACGGATCGGAATGGCACTCGCAATGGTTACGCTTGTCGGCTGCGGCGGTACGACGTCAAGCGAGGCAGGGCCCAGACATCAGGGGCTTTACGGCAATCATGGATATGGGGGTCAACAAAACCACGGCGACAACTCGAACCGTGGATGGCATCAGGGCCCCAGGGTCTACGGTCATCACGCACCGGTCCGCTCGACGCATCGGGTCGAGCGTCGCCAGGAGAATCAGGCAGGGCGCATCGAGCACGGAGTCCATGGCGGTGCTTTGACCCGCCACGAAACGCGCAAACTCTGGGGCCAGCAACGACAGATCAATCGTCTCGAGCGCAACTTCAGCCGCGACGGTCACATTTCGAAAAAGGAGCGTCGCATCCTCGAAAAGAAGCAGGATCGCGCCAGCCGCGCGATCCACCGCTTCAAGCATAACGACCGCAATGGCGGCTATGGCGGTTCTCATAGGGGAAGACATGACTCCGGCAGGGGGCGCGGTCATGGCCGAGGCGGCGACGCATTCCGCTTCAAATATGGCGATCTCGAGGTCAAAGCCCGAACCCGCCGCTAGCATTATTCACACAATCCACCGGCCCCGTCCTCAGCGGCGGGGCCGCTGCGCGTGCACCCGATCAGGCAGAATCCTGCTCAACAAATCGGCAGCCGCGTAGGCCGCGAAGATGAAGAGGAACGGCTCGACATTGAGGCGGTAGCGTGCGTGCACGGCATAGCCCAGGGTCACGATCGTCTGGGCGACGAAAATCACGAACATCGCCTGGACGCCGTCCGAGAGGAGGCGTCGCCGAATGACAAGGACAATGCCCGCCACCGTCAGGATGAAGGTCGGCACGAACGCCGCCAGATACACCGGCTGCAGCGTGATTGCCGGATCGTAGAAATCGAAGATCCAGAACAGGACTAGTTTCTTGGCGGGAAGTTCGATGAACGCCTGAACCGGCTCGTCGCGGATAAATTCCAGAGCCTCGTCCAGATAAGCCGCCTGCAGGTTCGATTCGAAATCCTCATCGTGGGGAAGGATTTCATAGAACTCGCTATCCTTGGCGGTTTTCAAGCCGGAGCTCTCGATCCAGTCGCCCGAACCGTTGGCCTCGCTACTGAAGCCCTTCCAGAGATTGTAGCCGGTGGAGTTCGCGACGGGCACGAACCTGTCGAGCACCACATAATTTCGCGCCGTCCACGGCAGAATGACCAGGGCCGAGCAAAGGACGCCGATCGCGAACAATGAAATCTGCCGATGTCTGACCCAGGCGAGGACCATCAGCCCCGCAAAGAGAACGATGTATTCGACGCGCCAGAACGCCGCCAGGCCGCCCACAACGCCCAAGAGTACCGTCGTTCGCAGACGTGGCTTTTCCATCAAGTCGAGCGTCAGCCAGAAGCCGAGCAGCAGCAAGACCAGATAGATCTGGATCGCATGATAGGTAATGACGGAGTAAACGAACGTCGGATAGAGGCCGATCAGCAACATCGAGAGTATGGTCACAGCACGCCAGTTGAAAACTCGCTGCGCTATGATCCCGACCAGGAAAACAAGCACTGTGGACAAGAGGATATTGATCGCAAGCATGGCCGATATTGCTTGCGACGTGTTCCCGAATATCGAAAACAGCAGATACCAGAGATAAACGTGGCCGGGCGGCATATAGGCCGTCGGATAGACAAGCGTTTCTCCGTCCGAGAAGGTGACGACACGGACCATTCGCTCGTGTTCGAGCATGTTGCGTGCGATCTCGCCATATTCCCAGAGCGTGGCGGAGCGAGGGTCGATATCGCCAAGGAAAATGCCGGCGAGGGCCCGGACCGCAAACCCGAGTGCGACGATCGCTGCAAATAGGACCGCGAATTGACGCCTGGAAAGGTCGTCGAGCAATGACGTCAAAATTTCATCTTCATGAAGATTTTCTCCGGCACCGCCCGGATGACGCTCATGACGACCCACCAGCGGAAGGGCGTGATCACCTGACGGCGTCGGCGCAGCCCGTCCTGGACCAGTTTCGCGATGTCGTCCGGCTGGGCCGTCAGCGGGCCGATCAGGTCCATGCCCTCGGTCATCTTGGTCGCAACGAAGCCAGGTTTGACGGTCATGACGTGAAGCCTGGAGCGCGCATATTTCTGGCGCAGACCGGATAACGCAGCAGTGAAGCCTGCTTTGGACGCTCCATACCAATAATTCTTGGCCCTGCCGCGATCGCCTGCGACCGAGCTGATGCCGACGATCGCGGTCGCCTCATCGAGTGCGGCGAGGCGTTGCGCTGCGGCCTCCAGAACCAGCGCCGGCCCGAGAAAATTTGTCTCCACGACGAACCTGGCCTTGTGCGCGTTGCCTTCGGTTTCCGCCTGATCGCCCAGCAGGCCGATCACGCAGACGACGATGCCGGGCTGTGCGGGCAGACCCACGAACAGGTCGTCGATCGCATCGAGTTCGAGCGCGTCATAGGCATGGGTCGTCACCTCGACCCCATGGCGAAGTGCCATATCGCCGCGATCGGTCTCAAGTGCCGCCGGTTGCCGTGCCGCAAGCTGGATCGGATGGCCTGCGGCCGCCAGACGATGAGCGATCGCCAGACCGATGTCGGAGCGGGCGCCGAGGACCAGCACCGGGCGTTTGCTCATAGGGCCAGTCTTTCCGATTGAATCGACGCGAAGCGGTCGAGCGCGCCGCTGTTCTGCCGCAACGATCGAAACTTGGCGAGACGATCGTCGGACGCAGCGAAGGTGTCGGGCCGCATCCGCGCATCCTTGGCGAGATAGAACCGTCCGCCATGCTCGAGCGTGATTCGATCGAGGCGCTCGAGCAGCGCCAGGGCGCCGGGCGTCGCCGGGAAATCCAGAGCCAGCGTGTACCCCTCCATGGGGAACGAGAAGATACTCTCCTGCCTGCCCAAGAGCTTCAACACGGCGAGGAACGAGCCTTGCCCGCTTGCCGCAATCTCTCGCAGCAGCGCAGCAATCCCGTCGCGCGAACGGCTCTGGGGAATGACGCATTGAAACTGCACGAACCCGCGGCGGCCGTAAATTCGGTTCCACTCGAGCAAGGCGTCGAGCGGATAGAAAAAAGTGTCCCAGTCGACCAGTCGCTGGCGTGGCCCCTGTTTGCCATTCCAGTAGTAAAAGCTGTTGAACGCCTGCACGGTCAGACGATTGAGCAGAAAGGAGGGCAAGTCGATTGGAATCCGCTTAGTCTTTTTCCGTTGTGTGAGAAACGGCTCCGGGCGCTTGGCCCCGTTCAGGTCGTCGAGCCGCGCATGCTCGCCCAAATAAAGGAGCGAGCGTCCGAAAGACTTGCCCGAGGCGAGGCAGTCGATCCAGGCGACGTTGTATGTCGTCTCGGCCGCGGCCTCGAACGTCGCCATGGTTGCATCGAGATCCGTGGTGACGACGGTCCGCTGGACGATCCAGGCGGTCTCGACCGGAATGAGCGTGAAGGCGGCGCGCAGAATGATGCCGGTGAGGCCCATGCCGCCGATGGTAGCATGGGACAGCTCTGAATTCTCAGTCGCGCTGCAGCGGACAACCGAGCCATCCGCCAGCATCAGATCGAGCCAGGCCAGATGCGCGCCGAACGAGCCGGCGCCATGGTGGTTCTTGCCATGCACGTCGGCAGCGATCATGCCGCCGATGGTGACGAACTTGGTGCCCGGCGTGACCGGCGGAAACCAGCCGCGCCGCAGGAAGGTGGCGATGACGTCGCCGAGCATGACGCCCGCCTCGACGGTCAAGAGCCCGCGGGACGGATCGAAGGCCAGCATCCGGTTGAAACGAACCATCGACACCGTCATTCCGGCATTGAGCGCACTGTCGCCATAAGCGCGTCCGGCGCCGCGGGCGATGATTGGGCCTTCGTGCAATAGCCCCTTCAGCGCCGCCTCGCTGCGCGGCGTCTCCAGCCGGCAATCGACCACCGGGAACCGGCCCCAACCCGAAAGCTTCATGTGGGCTTCGGCGCCGCATCGGGACTTTCGAAGACGAAACGCTTGTCGAGCTGATATTTGGTGATGTAGCCGACCCCGAGCCCGAGAACGGCGCCGAGTTCGCGCATCGCCTCGTTCTGCCAGATTAGCCAGAACGCCGTCTCCGTGCCCCAGAAGATCAAGGTGGTTGCCACACCCATCAACGTGTAGAGGCCGAACTTGCGGCTGTGCGCTGCCACACCGCTGCTGGGGTCGCCGAAGATCCATTTCTTGTCGAGCACATATTTGATGACCAGGCCGACCGCCGTACCGAGAATGAGGGCGGCAACGATCACGTAGGGCCCTTCGATGATCGAGAACACGGCCCTCTGGGTCGCCAGATTGCTGACGATCGCGATGACCGCGAAGATCGCATAGCGGGCGACGAGTTCGATGTTGGTCAAAGCAGGCTCGCCGCCAGTACGATGGCGCCGATCAAAGCACCGCAGGAGAGGCTGACCTTATCCCGCACAGCGTAAATCACCGGATCATCGTCCATTTGTCCCCGATGCGCGATCACCACGAAGCGGCTGACCCAGAACAGAAGGATCAAGCAGACGCCCCAAAGAATGTAAGGAGATTCGTAAAGCTGCGTTACCGCTGGGGTGTCGATGTATAGGGCCAGGACCAGGACCGCAAGATAGCCCGAGGCAATCGCCATCATCGCGATGATCGGCAGATCCTCGACCTCGTAGGCGCGGCCGACCGCCTTGGACCGGCCCGTATTCAAGCCGTCGACGAGCTCGGTCTGGCGCTTCATCGCGGCAAGCGAAAAGAAAAGGAACATCGAGAACGCCAACATCCAGATCGAGAGCGCCAATCCCGTGGCAAGCGCCCCACCGATGACCCGGACGGTATAAAGACCCGCAAGCGTGCAGATATCGATCAGGAGCATGCGTTTGAGCACGAGCGAGTAGGTGAGCGTCACGGCATAATAGACAATCAGGATGCCGGCGAATGCCAGAGGTGCAGCGATGACGACCAGGAGCAGAGCTGCAAGCAGCAGTCCCGGCACCATGATAAGGCCGTGCATCAGCGGGATGGCGCCCGAGGCAAACGGCCGATTGCGCTTGCGCGGATGCGCCCGATCGGCAGCGAGGTCGAGCAGGTCATTCAGGACATAAGCGCTCGAAGCCGCCAGGCTGAAGGCGATGAACGCCACCAAGGCCGCCAGCCAGATATCGATGGACAGGGCGTGCGCCGCGATCGGCGGCAGAAAGACCAGGACATTCTTGAGCCACTGATGCGGTCGAACCGCCTTCAGATAGGGTTTGGCGCGGGCGAACCCTTCCGGTGTCTCGGGCCATCCCGCATGCGTCGCTGCATCTGCGTCCATGAATTCGACTTTTTCCGCGCCGAAGCGCTGCTGGACGAATGCCTTCCGCTGTCCGCTATCGGCTGCGGCGTCCTGACCGATGAAACAGACCTCGTCGAAGCAGTCGAGATGCGCCGCCATGGCCTCGGCGAGCTTCGGGTCCGTCGCCGCCAGCAGCACAGTGCGGCCGCCGCTCCGCCGGTAGTTCTCGATATGGGCCAGCACTTCGGGCCGGTAGGGCAGTTGCGCCACATCGACGCCCGCATCCCGAAGGAGGTTCGTCCTGAACGCGGAGCGATCCCTACCCAGCGCCGCGAGTGCGCGCAACACCGATATCGGGCCCGCCGCCAGTCTCGCAAACAGCGCTTCCTGAGCAATGCTGGTTTTGGTGAGAACGCCATCGAGATCGACGATGAGCATGCAGCGACGGCCCTTCCGCAAGACAACGAGGCCACGGTTCGATCGTGACCGGCACCTGCCTGCCGTCTAGACCGAACAGCCGCAATCCGCCATCCCGTCGCAGAGAAGCTCGTATCGCGGTGGCGGATTTGGGCGTTGGACTTATTTATTCAGTCGGATATTTGCAGTTCTATGGCGCTGACCGATCCGGCCGGTATGCTCCATGAAACGACACCGTCCGTCGCTGAGAGCTTGACGTGCTGCTCCTCGAGCTCGTCGAATTCGCTGCCGTAGATGGATGCGCTCGGCGAACCGGGCGCTATCATCGTTGCCTCGCCGCTCGCCAACCGGCCCTGCGTGAGACGGAATGATGCCGATTGCGCGTTGTGAAGGTCGGTGTTGACGATGTGGAGGATCGCGTTCCGGCCCCGGCGACTTGCGGCGATATCCAGATAGTTGTTCGACGTTGACGCTTTGATAAGGCGATCGCCGCCATTTCTTCGGTAAAGGCGTGCGATCTTGCCGGCCGGCATGAGGTACGGAGCCTCGCGGCGCGACCCGAACATCACGGCATTGACGGTCCAAACCGTCCCAAAGAAATCGGCGAACGTTGCGATCTCTACGAGGTCGGCATTGCGCTCGTAAAGGTTCTGGATGCGGGCATGGTAGAGCCCGGCGATCCACTCGCGAAGGATCGGACATTTGTTGTGCGGTCTTAGGGATAGGTGACCTTCGGTGATGGCGAGGCGAGCTTTCGAGCCGCTGACGCTGATGACCTCGCGCGCCTCGCCGAGTTTCGCTGAGACGGTTTCGTAGATCTCGCCAAGTTCTACCCAAGCCTTATCGTAGTCCTTGCGATAGCGTTCACCCGCAAGGACGGTGTCTTCAAATTCCGGACGCTGATGCATCATGTGGATCGCAACGAGATCGACGTCATCGCCGGCCGCGCTGAGAAGCTCCGGTGCCCACCATTTGCCGGATTTGCGTTCACGGTCGCCCCAGCCGATCAGCTTGATACTCGGGTCCGCTTGCCGCATGGTACGGGCGAACCGCTGAAATGTTGCGGCATTGCTCGTGCTGTCGAAGCGCTGGCCCTCGGGTGGATACGAGGTTTCATTGCCGACTTGCCAGATGGCCACATTCCATGGCTTGTCCTGGCCATTGCCCCTGCGCTCGCTGTGGTCCGGATCGTTGCAGTAGCGAACGAGATCGGCCGCCTCTTCCGGTGTTCCGGCGCGGTTTTCGCCGGTCGGTGCCTTAAGATATTCCGGCCGACCGTCCGCGGCGAAATTTACGGCAATTATGGGCGACGCGGCGGATTTGCGGCAAAGATCGAGAATCTCATGAACCCCTACATGATTGGGCTCGATGCCGCCCCAAAGAAAATTGGGAAAGGCCTGTCGTGCCGCGTAGGGGCCGATACCTTCACGCCATTTCCAATAGCTGGAGAGAATTCCGCCCCACCGGATTGCACCCGGCTTCAGATCGTTCAGGACGGCCAGAAAATCCGCTCGCCACTCTTCACGAACTGCATCCCATGCGGCCGAAACGGACGAGTCGCTGCTCCCTAGCGGTTCCATGAACTGCATATAGAGATGAGGCGACAAAGCTGCCCCAGGTGTTGGATCGATGTCGATGGTGCTCAATGTAGCCTCCATTTACGGCAACTATTTGATACCCGATGCCGGCGCGATACCGCGGACGATCCATCGCTGGCCGATAAGAAAGACGATGATCATCGGCAGACTGGTGACGACGGCGGCGGCCAACATGACGGAGTAGTTCTGTGCCGGGCTGGTCCCGGATTGAAGATAGGCCATGGCAATCGGCACCGGCATGCTGGAAGGCGTATTCGAGGCTATGAGCGGCCACAGGAAATTATTCCAGCTATAAAGCGATGTGATGATGGCCAGAGTCGTGATCGCGGGAACGGCCAGTGGGACCATGATTCTCGTGAATATCTGAAAATCCGTGGCGCCGTCGAGCTTGGCAGCATCCTCAAGCTCCACCGGGAGCTGGCGAAAAAACTGGCGAAGGAGGAAGATACCGATCGGTCGAGGCAGTCCAGGCAGGAAGATTCCCGGAAGCGTATCGATCAGGCCAATTCTCGCCATCAAGTCATAAAGGGATACCAGATCGATCAGGCCCGGCATCATCATCGTGACCAGGATCGACCAGAACAGGATCTCGCGACCGGGAAACCGTAATCGTGCGAAGACATAGGCCGCCGGCACGTCGAGCAGGAGAATCCCGGTTACCTGAACGGCGAGGATGATGGCGCTGTTGATGAGCGAATCGGGGATGCTGACGCCGCGGATCTCGGTGGTCACGACCTCGATGTAGTTCGTGAACGTGAACTCCGACGGCCACAATGACATCTTCAGGATCTCGCTGTTCGGCGCCAGCGAGAAGACCACCATGGCGATCAAGGGTAGCGCCCAGATCGACGCAGCCACTGTCAGTGTTATATAACGTCCGGTTTGGTTGCGGCGCATGGTCGACGGTTCAAGGATCGCGGAAAATGCGAAACTGCAGGAACGACAAACCGGCAATGACGACGGTCATGATCACGCCGATTGCGGCCGCTCGGCCGAGCGCGAATTTTTCGAAGCCCTCTTCATAAAGTAGCAGGGCAAGAACCGTCGTGCTGCCGAAGGGACCGCCTTCGGTGAGCAGCAGCACCTCGCCGAAGACCTGAAGTGCGAGCACCAGGCTCAAGACGGTGATCAACAGGAGAATAGGCCGCAACAGCGGGACGGTAATGTAGAGGAAATCTTGGAACGCCGAGCTGCCGTCTATCCTGGCCGCTTCATAAAGTTCGTCCGGAATGTTCTGGAGGCCGGCGAGCAAAATGATGATGTTGAAGCCCGCATTCGCCCAGAGCGTGACCAGGCTGATCGCAAAGAGAGCCCATTGCGGATGGTCGAGCCAAGCCTGTTGCGGCAATTGCAGTGCGGCGAAGATGCGGTTGAGAATGCCTACGGCGGGGTCGATGATCCAGCCGATGGCGATCGCGGCGACCGCGATGTTAATCACGATCGGCATGAAGAAAACGGTGCGGAAGATGCCGAGCACCGGCATTTGGCCGTTCAGCAGCACGGCTAGAACCAGCGAGACCACGAGGGTCAATGGGACGTAAAGTGCGGTGAAAAGGACAGTCGTCCAAAACGCCCGGAGAAAACGGCCCTCGGAAAACAGGCCAACATAGTTCTGGAGACCGACGAACTCGTTGGGTCCGAAAATGCCCCAATCGAAGAAGCTCATATAGAGCGCGCGCAAGATCGGATAGGCCAGGAACAAGCCGAACGCAATCAGATAGGGTAGGAGCAGCGCCAGCGGCAAAGTTAGATTTGCGCGACGATAGACGGCCCCCCCCACTCTGCGGCCGACTGAACCGGTCACGTCACTCACTGCGAGGCGAGGACGTCCTCGATTGCCATCTTCATGCGCGAAACGGCATCATCCACCGTAAGCTGGCCGGCATAGACCGCCTCGACATGCTCTTGGACGACACGATCGATCTCGGGCTGAACCGCTATGATCGGTGGCAGCTTCATGATATCGCGCCGCTCAGCGATGATGTTCTGCGGTCCAAGCGCCTTAAATTCGTCGCTCTCGATTACCGCGAGCTTCGCCGGCACCTTGCCGCCAACAGCCCATTCGTAGCCGTGTGCGGAAAACCAACTTATGAAATCGAGTGCCGCCTCACGCGCCTCGTCAGACGTTCCCGTGGGAATGGCAAAGTTATGGCCAAGGGCGAATGTTGCCGGCGTATCGCCGAATGTCGGCATCGGACTTACCCCATAGTCGAGGCCTTCCGTGTCCCGAAACAGCGGCAATTCGGTGATCTGGGATATGGCAACGCCGATGCGGTCCTGGATGAACGGACCCTCGTAATCTTCGATGTTCTGTGCCGGCGCCAGCCCCTCGTCAATGAATGACTTGAGCTGGGTTAGAGTCTTGGTTGCTGCCTCTTCGAAGCCATCGGCGACGCCGCGTTGATCCTCTGACAGAAGCTCCGGCGTGTACTGCCAATAGATGCTGTAAAAGTCACGCGCCGTCGAGCTACCTTGAAGTGCAAAATACACACCGTAGACATCGTCGCCGAGGGCCGAGATTGCCTCCGCAGCGGCACGCAGCTCTTGCAGTGTTCGCGGCGGCGCCTCGGGATCGAGTCCGGCTTCCTCGAACAGTTTCTTATTGTAGTAGATATGGCGCGGAAAGGCATCAATGGGGACAGCATAGCGCTCGCCTTCTACCGAGCCAGCGTTCCAGAGGGCCTCGATATAGTCGTCGCCTTCGATTCCTGCCGTCTTCAAGTCATCTTCGGAAAACGCGGTCAATGCGCCCTGACCCACGAAACCCGCAACTCTGTGCGAGTGGGCGATGGAAAGGTCGGGAGCAGTGCCCGACGCCATCGAAACAGTGAGTTTGGTGTAGTATTGGTCCCAGGGCACGATCAAGAGATCGACGTTGACGTCGGCTTCGGCACCGCGGGTGTCGTTATATTCCTGGACCATCGCTTCGATGGTCGCCCCATCCGGGCCGGTGAAAGGGCTCCAGAATTCGACGTCGGCGGCGTAGCTAAGGGTCGTTCCGGATGCCAGTGTGGCGATCATCGCCGTTAGCGCGAGGCCGTGCCGTCCGCGTGGCGAAGGCATAATTCGTGGTGAGTAGCGCATGGTCGGCTCCCTGATTTTTGGACAAGCACGATATCGGTTTTACTTGTCGGACATCCAACAAGCTAGACGCAACGAATAAGCCGTGTAAACCCTGTTTTCGAAAAAATTAGAGGCCCGAAACTACCTGATGCTCGAGACGATAAATCAGACTGACCTTCATGCCGATATCCAGTCACGGCTCGAGAACTTCATTCAGGATCATGGTCTTGGTCCCGGTGATCGTCTGCCTTCGGAACACAAACTGTCAGGCGCCCTACGTGTCAGCAGAAGCGCTCTTCGGGAAGCTCTGAGGTCACTCGAGGCGCTGGGGCTGATCAAGGTCGAACATGGTCGCGGGCGATTTCTCAATGAGTTCAGCCTTGAAACTCTCGGCGTGTCGCTCGGCCACCTGCTTCTTGTCGACGTGTCGCGAGCGGCAGAGATGTTGGAGATCAGGCGAGTGCTGGAGGTCGGCTTTCTGCCTGCGGCCGCTCGACAATTGCAACAGGACGATATAGACGCCTTGCGCGGGATCGTCGCTCGAATGCGTAGAAAGCGCGTCGACGGAACGACCAACATTGACGATGAGCGAGCATTCCACAGCACGCTTTTTCAGCGGATCGACAATGAACTCCTGAAAGAGCTGCTGGTCATATTTTGGAATCTCGTCGATCGGATCACGGCGCGCGGGCTTCTGCCGCCGTCGCATGCGGGCCATATGGTGGACATGCATGCTGCTGTGGTCGAGCACATAGCACTGGGCGAGTTGGACGACGCGGCAGGCGTTTTGAGCGAACACTTCGAAGATCTGTCCGAGCGTCTGGCGCAAGCATCTCGCGACCTGAATGACGCTCGACGGACCGTGTGAAACCGGACGGTTGATCGGTGCTGCCGGCGTCAGGCGGCGTCGTGGAAAATGACGCCAAGGGTGAAGCGGTGGCCGCTGCGGACGCGGCTGACCCCATGGCGCATTTTTGCCCGATAGTAGCCGCGGCTGCCTTGGCGCGGCCGCTCATTGACGGCGAAGAGAGCGGCCTCGCCCCGGGCCAGCGGCACCACCTCGGCGCGGGACTGCATGCGAGGCCGCTGCTCGGTCAAGACCAGCTCGCCGCCCGCGAAATCGCCCGGGTCGCTCAACAGGACGACGAGCTGCAGGGGAAATACGTGCTCGCCATAGAGATCCTGGTGCAGGCAGTTATAGTCGCCCGGCCCGTATTTGAGCATGAGCGGCGTCGGCCGCGTCTGTCCTGCGGCGTGACATCGTTCCAGCATCGCGCCCAACGTCGCCGGATAGCGGACAGCCGATCCCGTCATTTCCGCCCAGCGATTGGCCGTGCGCGCCGCGTCGGGGTAAACGGCCTCGCGCAATGCGCTGACGATTTTGGGCAGGGGATAGGTAAAATATTTGTACTCGCCCCGACCGAACCCATGCCGGGCCATGACGACGCGGCTGCGAAACAATTGATCATCGTCATAACGCGATAGCAGAGCCTCGCATTCGTCCGAATCGAGGACATTGCCGAGCCTGGCCACCCCGAACCCATCGAGTTCGGCATCGACCCTGGTCCAGTCCAGTTCGGCGATCCTCGCCGCACCATCCGCCGACCTGATGTTCAACCGATCCATCACCACCTCCAATGCAGGCGGCAATGTTGGCTGTGACGAATCCGATGCGACACCCGATTCTTGCGTTTCGGCGGATTTCGGGGGTCAGGCTGCGCCCTTAATTTTCCCTCCAAACAGCGAGCTCATAGCCATCCGGGTCGGTGAAGTGGAAGCGCTCGCCGCCGGGAAATTCATAAGTCGGCTTGGTGATCGTGCCCCCGGCCGCCTTGATACCCGCCATGACGTCGTCGAGATCGTCGCCGTAGAGGACGACCATGGGCCCGCCGGGTGTCACGGTCTCGCTTCCGGCAAAACCACCCCTCAGCTCGCCGCTCGCGAATTCCGCATAATTCGGCCCGTAATCCGTGAATTCCCAGCCGAATGCCTTGCCGTAGAAGGCCTTCGAGCGGGCGACGTCGCCGACACTGAACTCGATATAGTTGATCGTCCGGTCGCGCCTTGGGCTTTCTTCCTGCATAAATGCCTCCACCAAAGTGTGAATGAGGTCTAAAACGTGGTCATCGAAACCGACGAGCCAAGGGGAAAGTTCCTGAGCGATCGACCACTGTTAGCCGGCTGTCATTGCCATGCGTAGGCGTCTCGTTCGTCTAGGCTTTCTGGTGGCCGCGCTGGGCTCGTTGTCCTGGTCGGCCGCGGCAATCCTGGACGAGAACCCCGATCTCGCGAATTACGTCTACGATCAGGCCCAAACCCAACTCGAGCTGCAGGCTGCCGCGGTCCGCTTGATGTCGCCTGCCTATGTCGATGCGAAGTTCAATCAGGCGCTCGATGATGACGACGTTCTGCTGGCGACGAGCTATCGGGCGGTTGCTTCGGACCTTCGCTATGAGCTCGGTGAGACCAGTGAGGTGCGCTATCAGCACGCCATCGCTCTTGGGCCGACGCTGTGGCGCAATACCCGCAAGAGCACGGAGGGTTTCATCTTCGGCGGCGGTGAGAGCCTGCCGCATCTGGCGGGTGCCGTGGTTGCCGATTTTACGCTCTATGGCGATGCCCGGGATGTCTCGATTCAGGCCCGAAACTATGCGGTGGGCGAGGAGATCGACGAGCTTATTCTGGGCCTATCTGGGGTCGGCCTCGTCCTGACGGCCGGCACCTATGCGAGCCGCGGGTTGACCGCACCGGCAAAATTTTGGGTCTCAACGCTCAAATTCGCCAAGAATGCCGGCAGCCTGACCGACAGCTTCGCCACCTCGATCAAGCGGATGGCGGTTGCTGCCGTGCCGTTCGAAAAGCTGACGCTTCACCTCGGCGAGGTGCCGTATTGGCAGCGCATTCAAGGTTTCGAGCCCACAATGCTGAAAGACGACATTGCCACGGCCCTGGGCAAATCGGTCAACCGGGTCGAATTGGCAAAGCTACACTCAATCTTCGGCGATCTCGAGACCATCAGCAAGGCGAGCGGCTCGCCCGAGACGGTGGTCCGTACGCTCAAACTGATCGACGCACCCGAAGACCTCGTCAGGCTCCGGCAGATCTCCGAAATCGCCGGACGCAAAACCGCAGCCTACGCCGACAGCTTCGGCAAGCGCCTGCTAGGTAAGGTCAAATATTCGCTCAAGACGACCACCAAAATCTACGTCAAATACGCCTCCGCACTCGCCTCGCTGATCGCAAGCCTGTCGGGCATGTTTTTCCTGGCCACCGCCCAGCACGCCGCATCCAGCCAGATCGAGCGGGCAATTCTTCGAAGCTAAAGGGAAACCTCGGAAGCTTCAGACTGGACTTTCGCGACTATTGCGCCTGCAACTCGACATGGCCGGAAAGCCATTCCGCGATAGCCGCCAGATCGGGGTCACCACCCAGGCCCGGGCCTTCTGGCAGGTGGACATGGCCGTTGCCATCCGGCGTAAGGGGACCGACCATGACATTGCGCAGCGGGTTCTCGTTATTGTCGACCTCGAGCATGCCGTCGCCGCCGACGGCCGCGAGGAGATGCGCCGAATGCAGGAGGCCGATGCCGCCTGCCAGGAAATGCGGACAGTAGCGAAGACCGTTGGCGAGCGCCTTTCGGGCAATCTTGCGGCAGAGACTGTGCCCGCCCCATTTGGCGAGATCGGGTTGGACGACCTTGTAGACGCGGCGCTGCAGCAGGCTCGCGAACGCATCGGCGCCGGTGACGTTCTCGCCGCCGGCGAGCGGCAGTTTTGAGCCCGTCGCCAGCAGTGCCAAGGTGTCGTCGCCGCTATCCGCCGGCAGTGGTTCCTCGACCCAGTCGAGCGGCATGGACGCCATCGCGTCGAGCCTGGTGCGGGCAGTCGCGAAATCCCAGCCCTGGTTGACATCGACCATGAACCTGTCGCCGAAGTTCAGGAACTCGCGCATCGAGGCGAGATTGCGCTCGTCCCGCTCGAAGCCGATCTTAAGCTTGAAGGCTTTGAACCCTTTCGCCCGTGCGATCTCGGCTTCGGCGATGGGATCGCCCGGATTGATGCCGCTTGCATAGCAGGGCAAGGGGCGCAGCTTTGGAGCGCCGAGGGCGATAGCCAGCGGTTCGCCATTGCCGCGGGCGACAAGATCCCAGAGGGCACAATCGAAGCCTGCGAGGATCTGGGCCACTGGGCCGGGTTCGCCGCATTGCAGGGCAACGAGCCGGAGCGCCTGCCGGGCCTTGGCGAGCAGCGGCTCCACCGTCTCGAAGCTTTGTCCGAGGAACCAGGGCACGGCGATCTCGGCCGCGAGTTTCATGCGGTGGTCGCCGCCGCAATCCGGAAAATTGCACCAGATTTCGCCCCAGCCGAAAGCGCCGTCACTGCTTTCGATCCGGACCAGCAGGCTCTGGCGCGCCGTGAACCGGCCGATCCGGCTGATCAGGGGCTTCGCCACCGGATAGCGGTAATAGAACAGTTCGACGCGCGCGATCCTGTGCTCAGGCACGTTTGATTCCCCCAAATTGTCGAAGTCGGACGGTACGGTGTTCAGGTACTCTGGCGGGGAATGATCTCGAAGCCAAGATCGATGACGCGCTTTTCCGGCTTACGGCCTTCGAGGCGATTCAAGATCACCCGGGCGGATTGCTGGCCGATTTCATAGCGCATGGTCCGTACGGTGGTGAGCGTCGGCACCATTTCCGAGGAGAGTTCGCTGTCGCCCCAGCCCATGATGGCGATCCTCCCCGGCACGGCGAGGCTGCGCCTGAGACATTCCTGCAGCACACCAACGGCCTCGCGTTCGGTGGCCGCGATGATGCCGTCGAGATCGGCGTAACGCTGCAGCATCGTCGCAAGACCCTGGGCGCCGCCATGTGGGTTCGCTTCGATCTCGAGCGTCAGGCCCGGATCAGGTTCGAGCCCGGCCTCGCTCAGGCCCTTGAGGAAGCCCTCCCGGCGCCGCCTGACGCGCTCATTGTGCCTTGGACTACCGTGAAGGAATCCGATGCGCCGCGAGCCGCGCCTGGCCATAAAAAGAGCGCTCTGCCGGCCGCCTTCGAAATTCGAAAGTCCGACCGCCATGTCGATCGGCCGGCCGTCGATCTCGTTCATCTCGATCACCGGAACGCCCGAACGCTGCAACATCGCGCGCGTCGCCCGGGTGTGGGTCATGCCCGACATGACCACTGCGGCCGGCGTCCAACCCAGGGCCGCCCGCAGCAGCTCTTCCTCGCTCTTGGGATCGAACCGGCTTTGGTTCAACAGGAGTTGATAGCCGGCCTCGCTCAAGGTGTCGGAGAGCCCGCCGACGATCTCGGCGGCACCCGGCTCCGCGAGTGTCGCCACCACGGCGGTGACGATCCGGCTGCGTGTCGCGGAGAGCGTGCCGGCGGCGAGATTGGGAATGAACCCGGTCTGTGCGACCACCTCGAGCACCCGCTCGCGAGTCTGCTCTGCCACCATTTCCGGGCGATGCAGGGCGCGCGAGACGGTCATCGAGGTGACGCCCGCAAGGGCAGCCACGTCCTTCATGGTAACGCGGCTCGATTGTCGGGGGCGCGGTTCGGGATAGGACCGCCGGCGAAGTGCTAGTGCCAAAACAGGGACACTCCAATAGATAGGGCTTGCGCAGAGTTAGGTGGAGCATGGTAGTGCGACAAGAGCGCATCGAGCCCATGCCACCGCTAACATCTGCTAGTATATCCACGGAGCCTTGCCGTCAAATACTGGCTGCTGTCGAAGGCCCGAGATCTTTGCATCCGACCTCGGAAAACGAAAACTAAACGACATCGCCCGCAATGAAATCGCTCAGGGTCAACTCGAGCGTCTGCCCGGAAATCCGGATCTCGAATAGATTACCGTCCTCCCGGCCGACCACCACGGTGTCGGCGCCATCATGGTAGTAACCGACTTCGCTCGTGGCGACATTATTGGCGTAGCCGACGAACTCGAAGGCATAATAGTCGGCATAGGGTGGGACCTCGTCGGCGTAGGCAAGGCCGATCCGGTCGCCTTCCGCCTGACTGAAATCATGAATGACATCGGCATCGGCCCCGACGCCGGTGCTGCCGTCGGTAAAGTAGAAAATGTCGGCGTCGATCCCGCCATAGAGATCGTCACGGCCCGCACCGCCGACGATTTCGTCCTCACCGGAACCGCCGAAGAGTTCGTCTTCGCCGGCCTCGCCGAAGAGGAAGTCGTGGTCGCTGCCGCCATAAAGGTAGTCGCCACCCTCGCCGCCGGAAAGCGTGTCGATCCCGTCATTACCGAACAGGTCGTCGTCGTCATCGCCGCCGTAGAGTTCGTCGACACCGTCCCCACCGAAAAGATCATCCTCCCCGTCGCCGCCGTAGAGCTTGTCATGGCCGGCCTCGCCATAAAGATGATCGTTGCCCGCCTCGCCATAGAGATCGTCGTGCTCGTCGCCGCCATAGAGATAGTCGTTGCCTGAGCCCCCATAAATATCGTCGCTGCCATCGCCGCCATGCACGGTGTCATTGCCACCTAGAGCATGAATTATGTCATGGCCGCCAAGGCCGTCCCAAACGTCCGAACAGTTCGAGAGATCGACATCGTCATTGCCCTCGGTGGCATCCGGCACGTTGCAGGTGTTGGCCGCCTCAACCGGCTCGGGAAGAAAGGGAGGCCAGGTTGGCGGATCGCCGGGATCACGCAGTGACAAGAAATCCAGAAGATCGGACTCTGGATCACCATGGCCGTCGATGGATTTGAGAAGACGCATGAGAAGGGCTCCACGCAAATTGGATGCGCATTCTCTAGGTCAACCCGCGCCAACTGCCTGTGACTTAACGCACTCCAGACGAGGCGCGTTGGCGACGAGATTTCATGTCGGCACAGGCTGTTCAGGCACGTGGCGGCGCGTTCTCCATGGCGCGGAGGATTGCATCGAGCATCGGCTTTCGGTGCATCCCGGGATCGAACGGCAGCGCCCGGATCGGCCGTTCGGTCGCGAACGCCATGGCCCGCAAGTCCTCCTGGGGGAGGAAGTTGTAACGCGTGTGCGCATCTGACAGCCCCCAGCACAGCACGTCACGAACGCTGGTCGCCATCAGCGTCATGTCGAGGTAAGCCCGCGTCGCGTCCGCCATCGCTTGATCGCGGCTATCGTGGGCCCCCTCATATCGTCCGTCTGGTACGCTTAGCTCCGTGATGGCGATGCGGTAGTCCATGCCTTCAATATCCTCCAGGAGCGAACGCCAATCCGAAGCGTCGATGGCGCGCCCTGCTTCGGGCGTGAGGTGGCTTTGGATGCCGATCGTATCGATGGGAGCGTCAATCCTGTGCAACTCGGCGAGCAACCGTCGTAAGGCATCCCGACGCTCGGGATGCCCAAATTTATAATACGGCACGACCTTCTCGTTCAGGACGAGTTCGACACCAGGGGCCGCGTCGCGGGCGATCGCAAATGCTTCGGCGATGCCGCCGATGCCTGCATACTCATAGAACCAATGGCAATCCAAGTCCCAGGGAAGCTTGTATTTCGGTTCGAGCGGCTCGTTGACGACATCGAAGGACGTGACATAGGGGCCGTATAACCTCGCCATCGTGCCGACGAACCGCAACATCTTGTCGGCCGCGAGCCGGCGATCTTCCTTGGCGAGTTCTTTGAGCCATGGCATCGTCGTCTTTTGAGTAAAGAGCAATGGATGCCCGCGAAACTCAGCGCCAAATCGCTCCGCCCAACCCAATATTCGATCTAATTTCGCGAGATCATTTCGGTCTGGTTCCACGCAGACCTGATTCATTTTCATCGCGTTTTGCGGCGTGATCAGCGCACTGTGACGTTCGAAGAGCCCACGCAGTTTGTCGTTGTCGAGGTTCGTTGCTACGACTGCCGCACCAAATCGGAAGCCAAAAGATTCGGAGATCTCGCGGATGGAAGGCTCGAAGGTTTGCTCTTGAGCCAAGACCGGTGTGGCGGCGAGCCCCGCCAGAACTGTTCGTCTCGTCACCTTCATGCCCGTTCTCCCCTGATATCTAGATTCCCGAATTTGACACCAGACTGACGGTCAATTCAACTGGCCTACGGGCGATATTCGGATGTAGACAGGCGCGGCAGCCGAAGAGAGCGGGAGGCACCATGGTGAAGGCGTGCGTGGCGCATGGCGTGCATGATTTAAGGATCGACGAGCGCGAACCCCTTGCACTCGGGCCGGGCATGGTGCGGGTCCGCCTTGGTGCCGGTGGCATTTGCGGCAGCGACCTGCACTACTATCATGAAGGCGGCATCGCCGGCCTGCCGATCCAGGAGCCTCTGATCCTCGGCCATGAGATGGCCGGGACCGTGGTCGAGACCGCGGCCGACGTCACGGACCTCGCGGCCGGGTTGCGGGTGGTCGTCAATCCGCACCGGCCCTGCCTCAAATGCGCCGATTGCGGCCGTGGCACGCTGCATCTCTGTTCCGACAATTTCTTCGCGGGCTCGGTCGCGCGCATGCCGCACATGCAGGGCTTGTTCGCCGAACTCTCAACGGTCGCGGCACGGCAATGCCGGCCGATCCCGGACACACTTGATTTCGGCCTCGCCGCCCTGACCGAACCATTTTCCGTGTGCCTCCATGGTGTTGCACGGGCTGGCCCGCTCCTGGGCAAAAACGTCCTGGTGACGGGCTCCGGGCCGATCGGCTGCCTCCTCGCCGTCGCCGCCCGCCTCGCCGGTGCCGCGCACATCACCGTCACCGACCTTCACGACGAACCGCTCGCCGTGGCCCGGAAGATGGGCGCCGATGAGGGCATCAATGTCGCCCGAACGCCCGAAAAACTCGAAGCCCTGCAGGCCGGCCGCGGCAC
>JBGSYN010000285.1:0-7042 GCA_041750975.1 Geminicoccaceae bacterium
TCGGCCTCGACGATGCCGCTCAAGAGCGGATCGAGAGCGCCGGTCAGGGCCTCGAGAATGCGCATCCGCCAACGCCAGATGGTCATCTTATCGAGCCCGAGCCGCCTCGCCAGCAACCGGCACGAACTGGGTGCCCGGCCCAGCATGTCGGCGACGACCTGGTGGAACTTCTCGGGGCGGCGGACCCGCGCCAACGCCGTGCCCGTGGCCGAGCAAAAGGTCCGCCGACAAGGCCTTGCAGCGCAGCCGCTGCAGCCCGCTCCGGGTCTCGCCCCAGCGGTGCAAGCCCTTGTTCCCACAATAGAGACAGCGTTCGAGGGCGCCGCCGCGAGCATCGATCCGGGCCCGAACCTCAATCCGCGCATCGAGCCCCAGAAGCCGCCGCCGCAGCTCTCTGATCTGCCCGACCGACAATGTCTCGACCCCGGCGCTGAAGGTCTTGAACGTTACGCCATCCATGCTCACCGCTCCCTTTCGACCCTTGATGTTCATTAAATGTTCTAAAGCAGTGGCAATTCAACACAGAAAACAGACACCGCCTAAATAATTTCGTGTTTCCAGTAATTTAGCGAAATTTGTCGACACAAAGCCCGAATAAAGTTCATGGTTTTGGCCATTGTGGAAAACATGCCCGCAATGACGGTGCAGCATATGTTGTCTTCGAAATTTCGACGAGTGAGGTCGTGCTGGGAATAGCCTAAGCTTCCCGTCTATGGCGACACACGGGATCTGGATTTCTGGTGAAAGCCACGGCCATGGATGCAGATAGCTCTCCTTCGCAAAGACGGTCCGGCAGGGCGGCACGCAGGGAAGCCCGCGGCAGGGCAGGCGGGAAGCCGCCTCTGCCAGCGCTCTCGCGGGCGATACCGGTCTATGAGGTTCTCAACAATGAGGGCCTCGAACTTATTCATAATGCGTCGCTCGACATTCTCGAAACAATCGGCATTGAGTTTCGGGACAGCGAAGCGACCTCGATGTGGCGTCAGGCGGGTGCCGAGGTGGAGGCCCAGCGGGTCCGGATCCCGCGGCAACTCCTCCTGTCACTGATCGACAGAGCACCGAGCCAATTCACGCTTCACGCCCGCAATCCGGAACGCAACGTCGAAATTGGCGGAAACAACACGGTTTTCGCCCCGAACTACGGCTCTCCGTTCGTGCGCATGGAGGACGGCGAGCGGCGTTATGGTGCGCTTGAGGATCTCCAGAAGTTTCATCGTCTCGCCCAGGCGGCACCGGCATTGCACAATGTCAGTTCGGTGATCTGCGAGCCGGTGGACGTCCCTGTCTCGACCCGTCATCTGCACATCACGTATTCGGCGATCAGGAATTCGGACAAGTCTTTCATGGGGCCGGTGACGGCGCCATCCAGAGCCGAAGATGCCGTAGAAATGCTCGGCATTGTCTTTGGCCGGGAAAGGCTTGAGGAGCGCTGCTGCGTCATTTCGTTGATCAATTGCAACTCGCCTCTGGTCTGGGACGAGACCATGCTCGGTGCACTCAAGGTCTATTCCCGCGCCGGACAAGCCTGCCTAATATCGCCGTTTGTCATGGGTGGCGCCAATAGCCCTGCAAGCCCGGTGGCCACGGTGGCGCAACTCAATGCGGAGGCGCTGGCCGGTATCGCCTTCGCGCAGCTTTGCCGTCCGGGTGTCCCATGTGTCTATGGCCACTTCATGGCGACGGTCTCGATGAAATCCGGGGCGCCGATGGCGGGGACCCCGGAACTGGCACTGATGAATTTCATGATCGGCCAGCTCGCCCGCCGTTACGGACTGCCATGGCGCTCGTCCGGAATGCTCGCCGGCGCCAAAACGATCGACGCGCAGGCTGCCTACGAATCAGCGATGAACATGTTGCCTATTCTCTTCGCGGGAGCCAATTTCGTGCTTCATTGCGCCGGCTGGACGGAAGGCGGACTTACCGCCAACCTCGCCAAATTCATGCTCGATTGTGAGCAGATGGAAATGCTCTACAAACTCGGCCAGGGACCGCGGTTCGAAGATTTCGATGAGGCATTGAGAGCCATTCATGAGATTGGGCCTGGCGGTCATTTCCTTGGCACGGCGCATACACAGGCCAATTTTCAAACCGCTTTCTTCATGCCGGAGCTCGCGGACAACAATAGCTTCGAGCAGTGGCTCGCGGAGGGCTCCAAGGATGCGCCGACCCGCGCCTTGGAGGCAGCAAGCCGCACACTGGAACAATTCGAGCAGCCGGCGCTTGATCCGGCAATCGACGAAGCGCTTTTGGCATTCATTCGTCGTCGCGAGGAAGAGTTGCCGGCCAGCCAGGAATAACCCGACGCCACAAAGATGCCGAGGAGACATCCATGACGGAAACCCGAGCGATAGCTCAACTGCCACAGCTTGAAATCGAGATCCGCCACAAGGAGCTCGAAGCCGAGAATGCGGAGTTCATTGCCATAACGCTTAAGGCCACACCTAATTTGCAGGCCGTCGCGAACTGGCTGACACCTTTCAGCGCCATCATGGCGGTCCAGCCCTGGAACCCCTGGATGGTATGGCACAAGGCCGCCATTTCGATGTGGCAGCCCTGGTTGCAACAAATGAGCGCTTATTCAGCCGATCGGACCTCAAAACTCGAAGACGCACGCCGAACGGGATAGACTTCGGCACGTCAGATCGGGACGATTCGGAACAGGGGGAAGAGCCGTGTACAGCTATCAGATCGCCGATTGGGGTAAACCTCTCGAGCTTGCCGAGCGGTCGAACCCCGAGCCCAAGGGCAGCGAGGTGTTGGTGCGCGTCACCAGTTCCGGCGTTTGCCATAGTGACCTGCACATCTGGCATGGCTTCTTCGATCTTGGCGGAGGCCAGAAGCTTAGAATCAGCGATCGCGGTATGAAGCTGCCCTTCACCCTCGGACATGAGGTGCTGGGCGAGGTGGTTGCATTTGGGCCTGATGCAACGAATGTCGCTGTCGGTGACCGACGGATTGTCTATCCCTGGATCGGTTGCGGCGAATGTGAGGTCTGCCGCGACGGACACAATCTTCTGTGCTTGAAGCCTCGTATTATCGGCACCTGGGTCGATGGCGGCTATAGCGACCACGTGATCGTGCCGGATGCGAAATGGCTCGTCCCCTACGACGGGATCGCGGAAGAAGTTGCCTGTACCTATGCCTGTTCCGGCATCACCGCCTACCGGGCGCTGAAGATGACCGGTGTCGAGCGGGATCAACCTCTCTTGGTGATCGGTGCCGGTGGTGTCGGCCTTCAGGGGGTTCATCTCGCTCCGGCCGTGGTCAGCCGGAATTGCGCCGTTGCCGATGTCAGCTCTGAAAAGCGTCACGCAGCGGAGGCGGCCGGGGCCTCCATTATCGTCGACAACAGCGACCCGGATTCGGTTCAGACCGTCAAATCATGGTCCAATGGCGGTGTTGCGGCAGTGGTCGATTTCGTGGGCCGCCCGGAAACCGTCAAATTCGCGATCGATTGCGGGCGTAAAGGGGCCACGGTCGTGGTGGTGGGCTTGTTCGGCGATCAACTGCCCCTTTCCTTGCCGCTGCTGCCGCTACGAATGTTGAGGCTACAAGGCAGCTACGTCGGAACTCTGCAGGACCTGAAAGACGTGGTCGGACTTGCGCAGGCTGGGAAGCTGCCACCGTTGCGGACGCAGACACGTCCCTTGCATGAGGTGAACAGCGCCCTCGTCGATCTCGAAGCCGGCCGGATCGACGGAAGGGTCGTCCTCAAGCCCTGAGATGCCCTAGTCGAAGTAGCATTATGGCCGAATAGGGTCTAGATTTCGGCCATACGCATTATTTTGGTTTTCCCCTCAGGAGTCCTCATGTCGGCATTCAATCGGGGTATTATCGCGGCCGTTCTCACCCCTGTCGATCACGTGGGGATGATCAATGTCGAGCGCTTCTGCCGCCACGCCCGCTGGCTTTTGCGCCATGGCTGCCATGGACTTGGAGTTTTCGGCTCGACGAGCGAGACCCAATCCTTTTCCGTCCAGGAGCGTCAGGCGGCCTTGGAGGCTTATGTCGGCGCCGGATTGCCGGCCGATCGGATGATCGTCGGAGTCGGCTGTTGCGCTCGAACGGACACCATGACATTGGCCCGCCACGCCCTCGACCTTGGCATCACCAAGCTGATCGCGTTGCCGCC
Organism: Geminicoccaceae bacterium; assembly: GCA_041750975.1. GTDB lineage: Bacteria > Pseudomonadota > Alphaproteobacteria > Geminicoccales > Geminicoccaceae > JBGSYN01. The sequence continues at coordinate 4,133 of JBGSYN010000285.1, forward strand.
CTTTTTCTACAAGGGGGTGAGTGACGAGGGCATCTATCGGGCCTTCGGCGAAATCGTCGACGGTATCGCCAACGAAATGCTCGAACTCTACCTCTACCATTTCCCGCAAATGTCCGGCGTGCCGATACCTCACGGTGTCATCGAACGATTGCTTGGGATGTATTCCTCCACCTTGCGTGGCGTCAAAGACAGTTCTGGAAATTGGGAGCACACGCGAACACTGATCGAGAGCTTTCCCGATCTCGCAATATACGCAGGCGCGGACAATCTATTGCTTGATGTGTTGAAGACAGGTGGGGCTGGGACATTTTCCGCCGCCGCCAACATCAATGCACCGGCTAGCCGGGCGGTCTTCGATGCTTTTGCGGCCGGCAGTTTGGAAGATGCGGAAGCGAGCATGAAACTGGTGCGCGAGGTTCGTCAGATCATTGCGGCCTATCCCCTGATCCCGTCTCTCAAATATGTTGTCGCAGATGGACAAAAGGATGATGTTTGGCGCATCGTGCGACCGCCACTGGTCGAGCTTGAAAGTGGCAGCGGCGAGCAATTGATGCGTGAGCTGGAGGGCGTTGGTTTTGCCTATGACCCGGATCTTTAATCGGTCGCATTCGCTCTGCGTCTGTTAATCCTGACGCACAAAATGGGCGGGTCGGTACCGACCCGCCCCGAAACTGAGCGATTAACGAGGTCCGCTCTTACGCAGCGTTCGCCTCAGCGCGATGCTCGACGGCCGGCGCCTGGCTTGAAGTGCTCTGGATATCAATCCGACGCGGCTTCAAGGCCTCCGGGATCTCGTGGACGAGATCGACGGTGAGCATCCCGTCCTTGAGATTGGCCTCATCGACGCGAATATGATCGGCCAGCTGGAATCGCCGTTCGAAAGCGCGGGTCGCAATCCCACGGTGCAACAGTGCACCGCTCGTGCCCGGGTCTTTGACCTTACCCGCAATCTTGAGTTGGTTGGGCTCCGAGGTGATGTCGATGTCGCCGACGGTAAACCCGGCAACAGCCATCACGATCCGATAGTGATTATCGGACACCCGCTCAATATTGTAGGGGGGGTAAGCATAGGTTTGCGGGTCGGTTTGCATCGCCGTGTCGAGAAGCCGCGAGAGGCGATCAAAACCGATGCTGGAACGAAACAGTGGAGTGAAGTCCACAGTAGTCATAGCTATCCTCCAAGAAGCGATAGATGTGATGGATACAATCACGCGAACCCGAATGTGGCATCCGCGAGAAACTAGGTGGGAAGACTTGCGGCGACTTCAAGTGCCCAAGTCACGGCTGCCTCGAGATTTCATGCTGTAGAGCTTGGCGATGTTGTCGAGACCCTGCTTGTAGATCTCCTGGATGGTATTGATGGCCGCAGTCTCGGGCACGCCCTTGGCCTTCAAATCGCTGGACCACTCGACGCTGCTCGTGCCGTCGCCTTGGCACCCACCTTGAATCCGGCGACATAGTCCGCCACGGACAATGGACCGCTGTCGAGAGAGTAGGTGTAGACGCGCTCCGACGGGTCGATCGCGACCAGCCGTTTGCTCCGAGGGTTGCGACGCGCCACTCGTTATGCGACAGATATCAGCTGATTGAGTGTACCGATCTTGCGTGATCGGTACTTTTCGGTTGCGATTGCGATTTTTGGATGAGTGTCACCCAGACTCGAAGCCAAGCAGCGAATGTGCCTTATAATATCGGGGTCGTCTTGGTCCCGGGCTTTTCGCTGATGGCGTTTGCGTCGACGTTCGAGCCCTTGCGTACCGCCAATACGCTCTCGGAAACCGATCTTTACCGCTGGCAGATGCTGTCGGCGGAGGGCGGGTTGGTGCCGGCAAGTGCCGGCTTGCAGGTCATGACGGAGCGGATCGAATCTGCGTCGCCGGAATGCCCGAATTTGGTTGTCGTGTGCGCGGGCGTTGGCGGTGACAAATATCGAAGCCAAGTGCTGGAAGGAGCCTTGCGGCGCTTCGCCCGTCATGGCGTGGCGATCGCCGCGGTCAGCACGGCAAGCTTCGTTCTGGCGCATGCCGGCTTGCTGAACGGCCGGCCTTGCACGATTCATTGGGACTATATGGACGCGTTTCTGGAAGCGTTTCCGGAGCTGGATGTCCGCAGCAATCTCTATGTGATCGACGGCGACAGAATTACCTGCGCCGGCGGCTCGGCGGCATTGGATCTGATGTTGCAACTAATTCGCCAACACCACGGCGATGCGCTGGCGCAAAAGGTTTCCGATCAATTCGTGCATGGCCAGCTTCGTGATCCCGAAGACCAGCAGCGGCAGGACATTCGTCATCGCTATGGGATTGTCCACCCGCTCCTTATTCAGGCCGTCGGCATCATGGAGGAGACCATTGAGGATCCCGTGCCTAAATTCGAAATTGCACGCCTTGTCGGCATATCGATGCGGCAACTCGAGCGTCTGTTCAAACACAATATCGGCGTTTCGCCTTCGCGGTTCTATCTGACAACCCGCCTGGACCGGGCTCGCAAGTTGTTGCGTCACACCAGCATGCCGATCACGGAGGTGGCATTCGCCTGCGGCTTCGAGACCGCATCGCACTTTGCCAAATGCTACCGCGACTACTTCAAGATGCGGCCGAGCGACGATCGCCAACCAAGCGAATCGACATCCGGCGTTCAAAATGTCCGGTCAGCCGCCTGACCGGCCCGCTCGATAGTCGAGATGTGCGGGCGCTACCTTCTCTACACCCCGATCGAAGCCTTGCAGCACGTATTCACCTTTTTTGAACGCCCGAATTTGCCGGCCAACTACTAACCTCCCAACATTTTACCTGACATTTGGTTTTGGCTGTGGTAGGTGTTGGCAATGGAAGGGCGGGATTTTCGCAGTATTGGTCGGGCGGCGCAGGAGGAATTGCGGCGTCGGGCCTTGTGGCTGATCGGTCAGGA